>NZ_JBHXWI010000007.1:0-236599 GCF_042671975.1 Rhodococcus sp. NPDC127593
GTCGTGGTCTCGACCGAGAGCTTCCCCCCGATGTGGCCGGCGAAGATCTCCTCGTCGGTCAGCTCGACCTTCTGCGGTGTGGTGGATTCGGACACGATGGACACGATGACACTCCTGCTAAGTCCAGGCTCACTCGGGGCCGGGTTACTGAGAAGTAACCGTGAGGATCGGCGCTGATCTTCACAGTTACTCCACGAACGACAACTGAGGGTGAAGCTTCCGGGGTGCGCGATCACGATGGCCGCAGAACTTCCGAAGCGTCATGGCACGGGCGGGTGAGCCCTGGCAACACTGCCATAAAACCCCCGCCGAAGGGCGGTGGCGCCGACGTCGGAGTGGTGCTAAGTCTGGCACGAATATCGATGCACAATCAAATTGCCACGACAGTCAGATGTCTCACGTTTTCTGGCCTCTACCTGTGAGAATAAGTTACCGACGGGTCACTGTGAGAGCCGGTTTCACATATCGGGCCGAGCGTCCGTCAACCCCACCACTGAGTAGCCAGCAGAAGCGCCGCCGCCGCGAGGACGGCCACGGATGCGACGACGGCGACGAGGCCGTCGCGGCGGTCCGCAACCCGCTGCGCCACGATCACGAACACGGATGCGACCACATGTGCGGTGATGGAGATCGCCCCGGGGCCGGGGAAGCCCCGGCCGCCGCCCACGTAGGCGGAGCCGATGACGACGAGGCAGAGGATCACCACGCCGGCGGCGACGGCCCCGCTGAGGGCGCGCAGCGCGCGGACCACGAGAGGACTGCGTCGCGGTTCGGTGGCCGTCACCCTCCTCGGGACGGTGGGACCGTAGGGGTCGTACCGCTCGGACTCGTGCGTGTTCATGCCGAGACCACCTGCACCCCGGATGCTTTCGATACGAGGGTGTCGAATTCGTCGGCGTCCGTCGTGAACTCGCCGAGCCGGATGGCCTTGTTCGTCCCGTGATAGTCGGAGGAGCCGGTGATGGCTAAACCGAGCTCGTCGGCCAGTTCCTGCAGTACCCGTGCGTCGACCGACGAATGGTCGGGGTGATGCACCTCGAGCCCGTGCAAACCGGCTCCCGCCAGGTCGCGGACGTGATCGAGCGACAGCAGCCGTCCCCTCGTGCGGGCCCGTCCGTGGGCGAGGACGCTCACTCCCCCGGCCGCCGCCACCAGCTGCACGGCGTCGTCGAGGGGGGTGTCCGACTTGTCGACGAAGTACCGGCCGCGTGGGGCCAGCAGGTCCACGAACGCCTCACCGACGCTGCCGACCACTCCGGCGCGCATCAGGGCCCTCGCCAGGTGCGGGCGCCCCGCCGCGGGACCTGCTTCCGCGAGCACCTCGTCGGCGTCGATGGGCAGACCGTCCTCCATCATCAGCTCCGCCATGGCGCGGATTCGCACGATCCGCTCGTTCCGCAACCGTTCCCGTTCGCGCGCGAACGCCGCGTGCGCGGGATCGAACAGGTAGGCGAGGAGGTGCACCGCGACCGGGCGTCCGTCCTCACCGCGTCCTTCGCAGGACATCTCCATGCCCCGAACCAATGCGAGCCCCGCAGGCAACGCCGCGACCGCTTCGGCCCACCCCGCGGTCGTGTCGTGATCGGTGATCGCCACGATGTCGAGTCCTGCCGCCCCCGCGGCACGCACCAGGTCCGCCGGGCTGTCGGTTCCGTCGGAGGCCGTCGAATGGGTGTGGAGATCGATGAGCACCAGACCAGTCTGTCAGGTGTCGTGGCACGCGGTCCGAGCGTGCGGCCCGGACGCCTGGCGTGTCGTGCGACGCCGCCGGCCCGGAGCGGGTGCTGACGTACGATTCACCAGCAGCGTTTCCGACTCGACGGTGAAGGGAGAGGCCCGTGCCGTCTGTGCCCTCACTCCCCAAGCGCGGCAGCGACAAGGATCAGCGCAGCGGTGACAAGGACGCGGGCCCCAGGATCCGCATCCCGACCGCGCGCGCCATCGTGGACTGCGGTGTGTACGTCGACGGCACCAGGCTCCCCGGCAAGTACACGCACCAGGCCGCGATGGCCGAGGTCCGCAAGCGGGGTGAAGGGTTCGTGTGGGTCGGGTTGCTCGCCCCCGACGAGGGGCAGATGGAGAGCGTGGCCGAAACGTTCGGGCTGCACGAGTTGATGGTCGAGGACGCCGTCCACGCCCACCAGCGACCGAAGCTGGAACGCTACGACGACGTCCTGTTCCTGGTGCTGCGGACGGTCAATTACGTGCCTCACGAGTCGGTGGCCACGGCCAGCGAGATCGTCGAGACCGGCGAAATCATGGTGTTCGTGGGCGCCGACTTCGTCATCACCGTGCGGCACGGTGACCATTCCCCGCTCGCGAACGTCCGCCATGCGCTGGAGGCGAACCAGGAGCGGCTCGCCCTGGGCCCGTACGCGGTGCTGCACGCCGTCGCGGACCACGTGGTGGACACCTACCTGGAGGTCACCCAGGCCATCGAGGAGGACGTCGACGGCATGGAGGAGGCGGTGTTCAGTCCGCGCAGCAGCGTCGCGGTCGAACACATCTACCTCCTCAAGCGGGAGATCGTCGAACTCCGCAAGTCGGTGAACCCGCTGTCCAATCCGCTCCTGCGGCTGACGCGAACACCGGGCAATCCGGTGCCGAAGGAGATCCGCCGCTACTTCCGCGACGTCCTCGACCACCACACGACCGTCGCCGAGCGGATCGCCGAATACGACGAGGTCCTCAGCTCACTCGTCGATGCCGCCCTCGCCAAGATCGCCGTGCAGCAGAACACCGACATGCGCAAGATCTCGGCATGGGTGGCCATCGCGGCCGTGCCGACGATGATCGCGGGCATCTACGGCATGAACTTCGACAACATGCCCGAATTACATTGGCAGTACGGCTATCACGGCGTGGTGTTCGTGATCGCATCGGTGGCGGTGGGCTTGTTCGTCACGTTCCGCCGGAATCACTGGCTCTAGAGGGACGCGGCACCGCGGTGCGGATCGCGGACGTCGATGCCCGCCTCCGTCCAGGCGTCGCGCAGTGCGCCGGCGCCGCGCAGTCGGACCCACGCCGCCTCGGTGCCGGTGAGCGGCACGACCGCGAGGAACCGCACGGCCTCCGCCGGTTCGGGCAGCGGGAGGTCGGGGACGGTCGATTCACCGAGCAGCACGGCGGTGAACGGTGCGTCCTTCCACAGCGGCTCCCCCAGGTCGAGCAGCGCGTCCTCGACGAGAACCACCCCTTCCACCGATGGAGCCGCCGCCAGAACCGCGAGTGTGCGCGCAACTCCCGACGCCACCCCGGCGCCGCCGCGCAGGGTGAGGATCAGTTCGGCGCGGGGGCCACGGAGCCGGTCGGCCACCAGTTCGCCGGGGTCGCCCATCGGGTGCCGGGAGCACCCCAGGGTCACGTAGCGAACCAGATCCTCGTCGTCGGGCGCGAAGCGCAGCACGTCCAGCGGCTCGACGCCCAGGAACGTCACCGATGCCGCAGTCGGCTCCGGTCCCCCGATCTGCCCCAGCAGGTGCGCGCGAACGGAGGCCACAACGCTGTCAGTCACCCAGTCATCAAACCACCGAAGCCGCTCACCCGTCCTCCGGCCTCGCGAGCCGGTAGCGTCGGAGCATGGTCTCGGTACTCGCAGTGTCCGACGAGACGATCGAGTCGCTGTGGAGTTCGCAGGTGCGTGCCATGGACGTCGACCTGATCCTCGGTGCGGGCGATCTCCCGTTCGACTACCTGGAATACCTGATCGACGCGCTCGACGCGCCGTGTGTCTTCGTGCCGGGCAACCACGACGCCGACTTGTCCGGCTACTCAGCGGGACGTGTCGGATGGATGCGGGCGGGTCTGCCCTCGGCGTGGCCGGGCCCCTGCGGCGCGGTCAACGCGGACGGCCGGATCGTGCGGATCGCGGGACTGCGCATCGCGGGTCTGGGTGGATCGATCCGCTACAACGACGGCCCCAATCAGTGGACCGAGCGGCAGCAGCGGCGGCGGGCGCGCAACCTGGCGCTGACGAGTGCGTGGCACGCGCGCCGCTCGGGTGTGTCCGGCGTCGACGTGCTGCTTACGCACAGTCCGCCGCGCGGGGTGGGCGACCAGGAGGATCCGCCGCACCGGGGGTTCGAATGCTTCGAGAACCTGGCGGGCAGGTTGCAGGCCCGAGTCATGATTCACGGGCACGTCCACCCGTACGGCCGGGCGGCCGAGGACCGCACGCTCGGCGCGACGACGGTGATCAACACCGTGGGATTCACCCTGATGGAGTTGGCCCCGGGCGCCGACCCCACCATCGTGAGGCGCCGGCATGGCACGTGACACCGGGTTCCCCGCCGCCGACGCGGAGAACGATTTCACCCGCCAGCGTCGTCGCGCCGAGTTGTCGCGGCTGGTCAGCTGGCTGCGCCGCGAACCGGACGACGTCAACGAGATCCTGCCGTTCGACGAGGTGGTCGCGGCCGTCGGCCGGGTGGGGGAACGATCGCTCGGACTGCAGGTGATCCCGGTCAACTCCATCGTCGGCAGCGTCGACCGCACCCGCGACTTCGACCGGTTCTTCCGGCCGACGTCCACCCGCGTGCGCGAGCGCTGGCAACGGCTCGCGGCCGCGCAGCGCCGGGGCGAGTCGGTGCCGCCGATCCAGGTGTACCGGATCGGGTCCATGCACTTCGTCAGCGACGGCCACCACCGCGTCTCCATCGCGTACGCGATGCACTGGAGCACGATCGACGCCTACGTCACCGAGATCCAGACCAAGATCTCCCCCGACGGGATCGCGCAGCGCGGCGACCTGGTCATCAAGGACCACCGCCGCCTGTTCCTCACGCGGGTGCCGTTGAGCGGGCCGCAGCGGGCGGCGGTGGTCGTCACCGACCCCTGGGAGTACGCCGAGATCAGCCAGAGCGTCGAGGCCTGGGGCTTCAGGCTCATGCAGGAGGTGGGCGAATTCCTCAGCCGTGAGACCGTGGCCCGGCGCTGGTTCGGTGAGGAGTTCCTGCCGGTGGTCCGGATGCTGCGGGCCGCGGAGATGCTGCCCGACCACACCGACGCCGAGGCCTACCTGTGGGTGGCGCGCGAGCGTTACCGCCTTGTGCGCCAGCATGTCTGGAACGACGAGATCATCGCCGAGCTCAGTCACCTCGCACCGCGCAGGCACAAACCGGCTAGCCCGTGAACCGCACGACACGCTCGGCCGCGTCGGGGTGCGCGAACTTCAGCAGTCGCCTGCCCTCCGCCTCGATCGCGGTGCGGTGCGTCTTCGCGATGTTCGCCAACGGCTCCACTTCGAGTACCGCACGGGACTTCTCGACCACCGTCGTGGTGAACGCCGCGACCCGGCCGTTCACCAGGACGGCAGGTTTGATGATGCCGTTCTGGGTGAAGACCTGCTTCCGCACGTCGTCGTCGAGGAGGCGACTGCGGTCCGCGTGCGAAAGCAGCACGTTGTCGAACGGCGCGAGGATCCGGACGGGGGCGGGGGTGCCCGGGTCCGGCCGAGGCGCGTCGGGAAGGTCGAAGAGTTCCGATCCCGATTCCCCGGCAAACACCCGGAGTTCCGGCCGCAGCCGGTCCAGGACCTCCCCGAGCCGGGTCAGCCCCGACCAGGCCTGGGCGTCCCGCGCGCTCGCCGGGCCGAACGCGGCGAGGTAGCGCAACAGCATCGTGTCGAGGGACGGCGACGCGGACAGTGGACGACCCACCCACGATTCCAGCGTCGACAGCGCCGGTTGCCCCGATCTGCCCCAGAGCCCGCGCGGGGGAACCTGGACCATCGGGACCAGTCCCCGCACCCCGTGGGCGAGCGCGGCCCCGTCGCGGCCGGGGAACCGCTCCTCGAGCAGGGGCCGCATCTGCGATTGCGTGCGCGGTTCGTCGCGCACCAGTTCGCGGCCCGCGGCGGCGAGGGCGCCGAAGTCGATCCCGGCGAGACTCGACCGGTACTGCGTGTTGGTGTGGAGGTCGCGGTCGAGCAGCGGTTGTGTGAGCGGACGGAACGAGAGCGCGTCCGAGGCCGACAAGGCGAAGACCGTCCCGCGCATCGCGGCGATCCGCACCACCGCGCGATTCTCGACGAGGTCCGACAACGACTCGGCGCGGAATCGTGTCAACCGCGCCCACAGTGCGAAATACGGCGGGGCGGGCGCCTGGGCCTGCAGTCCGCAGAGGTGCTCGATCATGTCGAGGGCGGATGTGTCCGAACGGCTCAGGAGCCATTGCCTGGCCAGTGTCGCCCGGCCCAGCGCTCGATTCGACATGCGTTCAGACCCCACCGTGAACCCCTTCATTAGTTAGCCCCAGTACCGTGTTTGATTACGCCCGTTCACCGACCCCTACAGGAGGACCCCATGGCCGCCGGATCGACAACCGCAGCCAGGGCTCTCCTGCCCGTCATGTGTTTCGTCGTGATGATTGTCGCCGTTCTGCAGACGTTGGTGGTGCCGATCGTCGGGACCATCGGTGCGCAACTCGACGTCGGCCCCACCGCCGTCGGCTGGCTCCTCACCGCGAACCTCCTCGCGGCCGCCACCGCGACACCCGTCCTCGGCCGCCTCGCCGATCTCCGCGGCAAAAGGCCCGTCCTGCTCGGGGTGCTCGTGGTCGTGCTGCTCGGGTCCCTGATCGGTGCGGTGTCGACGTCCGTGGGGGTGTTGATCTTCGCCCGCGTGCTCCAGGGCGTGTCGTTCGCACTGTTCCCCATCGGCATCGCGGTCCTGCGTGACGAACTCCCCGCCGAGAAGCTGACCGGGGCGATGGGGATCTTCTCCGGCACCCTCGGATTCGGCGGATGCTTCGGCATCGTCCTCACCGGTGTGCTGGTGTCCGACGGCGCCGACTTCCACCGCATCTTCTGGCTGTCCTCGGCCATCACCGCCGCCGGACTCGTCCTCGCCTGGATCGCGATCCCCCGCCGCCCGCGCGTCGGCACGGGTTCCATCGACTGGATCGGTGCGGCCGGTCTCGCCGCCGGCCTGGTCCTCGTCCTGCTGCCGCTCGCCGAGGGCGGCACCTGGGGCTGGACGTCTCCCGTCACCATCGTCAGCGGAATCGCGGGAATCCTGGTCCTGATCGGCTGGTTCCTCTACGAACGCAGGATCACCGACCCACTCGTCGCGCCCCGGCTGCTGACCAACCCGCCCGTCCTCGTCACCCACTTGTCCGCGCTCGTGGTCGGCATGTCGATGTTCGTGATGTTCCTGGGCAGCTCGTACTTCGTCCAGACCCCGCGCGCGGTCGCCGGATACGGCTTCGGGGCCACCGTCCTCGAGGCCAGCACCGTGTACCTGCTGCCGGGCGCGATCAGCGGCGTCCTCGCCTCGATCCTGAGCGGAAAGCTGATCCACCGCTTCGGTTCCCGTGCCGTTCTGATCGCCGCGAGTGTCGTCGGCGTCAGCGGTTTCGTCGTGTTCGTCTTCGCCCACGACCGCACGTGGGAGGTGGTTGCGGCCATCCTGCTGGTCAACACCTACATCAGCCTCGCGTACGCGGCGCTGCCGTCGCTGCTCGTGGCCGAGGTCCGGCAGGACGAGACCGGCGTCGCGAACAGCATCAACTCAATCGCCCGGTCCGTGGGCAGTTCGTTCGCCAGTGCGCTGCTCGCGACCCTGCTCGCCGGCATCACCATCGACGGAACGGATGTCCCGACCGAATCGGCGTACGTGATCGCGTTCGTCGTCGGCGCGACCGCAGCCGCGCTCGCCGGCCTGCTGCCGTTCTTCGGGATCACGCGCACCACCCGCACCCCGTCCGACGAGGAGGAGGACGAGGTCCACGCGACCGCCCTCGCGGCCGAGTGGGGCACGGTCGGCGGTCTCGGCGGGGCGAACACCCGAGGTTCGGGTGAGCGCCACACCACGGTCAGCGGGTGAGGTTCGCTCCCGAGTCCTGATCGAACAGGGCGATCTTCACCCGGTCGAACCACAGTTCCACCGGGCTGCCGTGCGCCGCGGACGATTCGGTCGACAACCGGGCGACCAGCTGCCCGCCGCCCGCGACCGCGGTACCCGAGTCGGCGGCGAGCTCCTCGAGTTCCCGGGACGTCACCTGCGGCCCCTCGGCAGTGAAATAGGCGTACTTGTCCGAACCCATCGACTCGAGCACCTCGACGTTGGCCGTGAACGTGGCACCGGCCGCCCTCTGCCCCTCGTCGACGAGCGCCACGTCCTCGAAGTGCTCTGGACGGATCCCAACGACGACGTCCTTCGCCGTGTTCGACGACCCGATCTTGTCGCGGGTCTCCGGGGGCAGCGTGAACTCGCCGAGCGGCGTCGTCACGCCGTCGGCGGTGAGCTGTCCCGGGAAGAAGTTCATCGACGGCGAGCCGATGAACCCCGCGACGAACAGGTTGTTCGGGTGATCGTACAGATCCTGCGGCGCCCCGATCTGCTGGACCACACCGCCCCGCAGCACCACCACCCGATCGCCGAGGGTCATCGCCTCGGTCTGATCGTGCGTGACGTACACCGTGGTGGTACCGAGTCGCTGTTGCAGCCGGGCGATCTCGGTGCGCATCTGGACGCGGAGCTTGGCGTCGAGGTTCGACAGCGGCTCGTCCATCAGGAACGCCTTGGGGTTGCGGACGATCGCCCGGCCCATCGCGACCCGCTGCCGCTGCCCGCCCGACAGATTGGCCGGTTTGCGATCGAGGTGCTGGGTGAGGTCGAGGACCTTGGCGGCGTCGTCCACCTTCGCCGCGATGTCCGACTTCGACATCTTCGCCAGCGTGAGCGGGAACGCGATGTTCTGCCGCACCGTCATGTGCGGGTACAGCGCGTACGACTGGAACACCATCGCGATGTCGCGGTCCTTCGGCGCCTTCTCGTTGACCCGCTCCCCCGCGATGCGCAGTTCACCGGACGAGATGTCCTCCAGACCGGCGATCATGTTGAGAGTGGTCGACTTTCCGCACCCGGACGGTCCGACCAGAATGATGAACTCGCCGTCGGCGATCGTGATGTCGACGTCGCTCACCGCCTTGGCACCGTCCGGGTACAGCTTCGTCACCTTGTCGAGCACGATTTCGGCCACAGAATTATCCCTTCACTGCGCCGGAGGTCAGACCGGCCACGATGCGTCGTTGGAAGAACAGCACGAAGATGATGATCGGGATCGTGATCACCATTGCGGCCGCGGCGATCGAGCCCGTCGGCTCCTCGAACTGGGAAGCGCCGGTGAAGTTCGCGATCGCGGCAGGCGCGGTGATGGACCGTTCCGTCGAGGTCAGCGAGATCGCGAACAACAGGTCGTTCCAGCAGAAGATGAAGACCAGGATCGCGGCGGTGACTATGCCCGGCGCCGCCAGCGGTGCCACGACCTTCCGGAACGCCTGCGCCGGTGTGGCGCCGTCCATCTTGGCCGCCTTCTCGAGCTCCCAGGGGATCTCCTTGAAGAAGGCGGACAACGTATAGATGGCCAGCGGGAGCGCGAATGTGATGTACGGGAGGATCAGACCCGCCCAGGTGTCGAACAGCCCGAGTCTGCGCTCGATGTCGAACAACGGGCTCACGAGGGAGATCTGGGGGAACATCGCGATCAGCAGGGCCACGCCGACCAGCAGCTTCTTGCCCGGGAAGTCCAGCCGGGCAATGGCGTAGGCGGCCATGGTGCCGATGACGACGGCGATCACGGTGGAGATGAGGCCGATGCCGATGGAATTGATGAGCGCGCTGGTGAACGCGTTGGTCTGGAAGATTCCGCGGTAGTTGTCGAGGGTCCACTTCTGCGGAATGAACTTGCCGTCCTTGATCGTTCCCGCGGGTTTGAACGACAGGCTGGCGATCCACAGCACCGGGACCAGTGCGTAGAGCAGGACGAGCAGGTTGACCACGGACCAGCTGATCTTGCGGCGAGGTGTGTCGACAACGGCCATGGCTATCGGTTTCCTTCCGTGTCGGACCCGGGAGCCGAGGCGCCGAACAGCTTGATGAACACGAACGCGAGCAGTGCGACGCAGAGGAAGATGAGGACGCTGATCGCCGAGCCGATTCCGAGGTTGAACGCCTTGAACAGGTTGTCGTAGCCGAGGATCGACAGCGATCCGGTGTCGTTGGCGCCCTTGGTGAGGACGTAGATGTTGTCGAAGATCCGGAACGCGTCGAGCGTGCGGAACAGCAGCGCCACGAGGATCGCGGGTTTCATCAGCGGCAGGATGATCCGCACCAGCCGCGTCCACGCCCCGGCGCCGTCGACCTGCGCGGCCTTGAGGAGATCATCGGGGACGAGGGCCAGTCCGGCGAGCAGCAGCAGCGCCATGAACGGCGTCGTCTTCCACACCTCGGCGAGCACGATGATCGCCAGCGACGGAATCTGCTGCGTCAGCGGGGCACTGCCGTCGGGCAGCAGGTTGGCGAGATACCCGGTCCCCGGCGTCCACGCGTAGTACCAGCTGTACGCGGCGGCCACGGTGACGATGCCGTACGGGATCAGCACCACCGTCCGTACGATGCCCTTCCCGACGAGCGTCCGGTGCATCACGAGTGCCAGGATCAGGCCGAGGACGAATTCGATCACCACCGACACGACCGTGATGCTCACCGTCACCGTGAAGGCCTGCCACCAGTACCCGTCCGACAGCACCGACACGTAGTTCGCGAGGCCCACGAATTTGCGGTCGTCGGGGAAGCGGAGGTCGTAGCGCTGCAAGCTCAGCCACACCGCGTAGACGACGGGGTAGGCCGTCACCGCGATCATGAGGATCGCGGCGGGCGCCACCAACCACAGTCCCAGTCGGCGTTCAGCCTTCTTCCCCTCCGAAATCTGCTTCTTCGAGGCGACTTTCGGCTCTTCGGCCCGGCCCGCCTGCACGGTTTCGGTCGTCACGGGATCAGCCCTTCCGAGTTGACCGCCTTGCGTACCTGTTCGGCGAGTTCGTCGACGGTATGCGGCGGATCGATGTCACCGACCGGATTCAGCGTGGCGGTGATCAGGGTCGAAATGCTCTGGTACGCCGGTGACACCGGGCGAACGGAAGCGGTCTCGAGGCTCTCCCGCACCTCGCGCCACGCGGGGTACGCCTCCTGGAACGCCGGATCGTCGTACAGGCTCGCCAACGTCGGCGGCACACCACCGTTGACGGCGTTGTTGCGCTGGTTCTCCTCGTTCCGCAGACACGACACCGCCTCGAACGCCAGGTCCGGGTGCTGGCTGGTCTTCGCGACCGCGATGTTGAATCCGCCGATCGTCACCTCGGCCGGCCGCCCGGGGATCACCGACGGGTACGGCGCGGGGAGGAAGTTCTGCTGACCGTCGACGGTGAGCACCGTGTTGCCCGTGTCCACGGACGTCGGGTTGCCCTTCTCGTCGATGAACGGCAGGTCCCCCTTCTCGGCGTTCTCGATCATGCCCGGCAGCACGAACGGCCAATTGACCTCGAACGCAGCCTTTCCGCTCTCCATCCCGAGCCGGGACGACGCCTCGTCGCCCTGAGAAACCGACGGGTCGGCACCCTTCGCGGTGGCCACCCGCTTCATGACCTCGAGCGCCTGCAGGGCGGCGTCGCCGTCCGCGACCGTCACGGTGGTCCCGTCGTCGGCGACGACGGACCCGCCCGCGCTCGCGAGCAGGGTGTTGAACCACACCATCAGGCCCTCGTACTGCTTGCCCTGCACCCCGATCCAACTGGGCCTGCCCTCCGCGGCGAGGCCCTCCGCGATGTCGATCATCTGATCCCACGTCTGCGGCGGCTGCCCGTCCGGCATGAGGTCCTTGCGGTACCAGAGCAACTGGGTGTTGGTGTTCAGGGGCGCGGCGTACAGCTGGTCCTGCCACTTCGCGGATTCGAGGGGGCCTTCGAGCGTGCCCTCGCTGACCTCCGCCGCGATGCCGGGTGGGAGCGGCACCGCCCAGCCGGCCTCGGCGAACTCGGCGGTCCACACCACGTCGAGCGTCATGATGTCGAGCGACGTGTCGTTTCCGGTGAGCCGGCGGGCCAGCTGGAGCCGCTGATCGTCCGCGCCCTTCGGCAGCGTGCGTTGCTCCACGGTGTACCGGCCGCCGGCCGCGGCCGTGCAGTTGGCCGCAGCCTCCGCGTACTGTTCGGCCCCGTCGGCAGCCGTGTAGAAGCTGAGGACGATGCCCTCTTCGGACGACCCGCATGCAGCCAGCAGGGGAACGGTGAGGACGGTGGCGGCACCGATCAGTCCCCACTTCAGTGAGCGTCCGGGCTTGGTGCGATGCAGCACAGCCGCCTCCTCGAGCAGCCCCTCACGGATCCAGTCGCGGTACGGCTGGGCACGCGGGCCCGCACATTTGTTCCTGCCGGAACGCGCACTCCACCGACAGGTCACGGTTTCGGCGAGGGCCTGGGCCCACGCATTGCGCCGTAAACCTATCCGACATCGTCGGCGAACTGGGTGAAATCGCCGCGAACGTCGCGAATAGGACGCAATCCGTGACCCGACCGCAACCCGCAGGTCGAGGCGGGAGCGCCGATCAGAGCGCCAGTTTGGCCAGCATGTCCCTGGCCTTCTCCGCCGACTTCGGCTCGCACAGCACGTCGTACCGCCCGGCGACCAGCTGCATCGTCGACGCGAAGTCCCGGGTCCCGCGCGTCGCCGCGTACGGGATCGTCGTGGAGATCAGCCCGAAGATGATGCCGCCGACGATGCCGACGACGAGCGGCGCCAGGAAACCGCCCGTCACGATGCCCAGCAGCAAACCGAAGAACACGCCGAGCCAGGCGCCCGAAACAATGCCCCCGCCAATCACTTTCGCCCAGGTCAGGCGGCCCAGCACGCGCTCGACCTGCATGAGGTTGACACCCACGATGGTGACGTCCTCCACCGAGAATTCCTGATCGGAGAGGTAGTCGACGGCGCGCTGCGCCTCCGCATAGGTGGGATACGAACCGATGGGCCAGCCCGTGGGGGGTTCCGGCAGAGCCCCACGCCGCGCCCCATTGGACTGTCCGAGTGGATTCGTCATCGTCAGCTGGTCTCCTCGTGTGGTTCTCTCAGGATCGGTCCTGTGAGAACCATTCTGCCTGCTGAGGCTATTTCTCGTCAGGTCGCACGAACTCGGTGGTCCGTTTCATACCCGCGGCGCGACCCTTGGCGGAGATCACGAGCGCCATCTTGCGACTCGCCTCGTCGATCATCTCGTCGCCGAGCATGACCGCACCGCGACCGCCGCCGGCCGCGGAGGTGTGGAACTCGTAGGCGTCCAGGATCAGTTCGGCCCGGTCGTAATCGTCCTGGCGGGGGCTGAACACGTCGTTCGCCGCCTCGATCTGGGTGGGATGCAGCACCCATTTGCCGTCGAAGCCGAGCGCGGCCGTGCGCTGCGCCGACCGACGGAACGCCTCCACGTCGCGGATCTGGAGGTAGGGACCGTCGATGGCCTGCACCCCGTGCGCGCGGGCGGCCATGAGGATGGTCATCAGGATGTGGTGGTAGGCGTCGCCGCGGTCGTAGCCGTCCGGCTGCTCCCCGACGACCAGCGTGCGCATGTTGATGCTCGCCATGAAGTCGGCGGGACCGAACACCAGGGTCTGCACGCGGGGGCTGGCCGTCGCGATGGCGTCGATGTTGGTGAGCCCGATCGCATTCTCGATCTGCGGCTCGATGCCGATCCGGCCGACCTCGAGCCCGTTAGCCTTCTCTATCTGGGTCAGCAGCAGGTCGAGGGCCTGAACATGGCTGGCGTCCGGCACTTTCGGCAGCAGGATCGCGTCGAGGTGGGCGCCCGCGCGTCCCACGACCTCGACGACGTCGGCGTACGTCCACTCGGTGGTCCAGTCGTTGACCCGCACCACTTTGATCTGGTCGCCCCACCCGTCCTCGGCGAGCGCCTCGGCGATGGTGCCGCGCGCTTCCTGCTTGGCGAGCGGTGCCACCGCGTCCTCGAGGTCGAGGAAGATCTCGTCGGCGGGCAGCCCCTTCGCCTTGTCGATCATCTTGCGGTTGCTGCCCGGAACGGCGAGCACCGATCGCCGTGGCCTGTAGACGGAACTCATGACGGACGATCCTCCACTTTCGCAGGTGTTCGATTCCCTGTATTTCTGTACAAGGATCTAGCCTGGCAATCATGGCAGCTGCGAACAAGGTTTTTGCAGCCAGGCTGGCCGGCCTGGTGGTGCTCGGCCCCGACGGGGAGTCGATCGGCCGCGTCCGGGACGTGGTGATCACCGCGCGCGTCGGTCGGCAGCAGCCGCGCGTCCTCGGACTGGTCATCGAATTGTTCACGCGCAAACGCATCTTCGTCCCGATGCTCCGCGTCACCGCCATCGAACCGAGCTCGGTGACACTCACCACCGGCAACGTCAGTCTGCGCCGATTCCAGCAGCGGCCCGGCGAGGTGCTCGCCCTCGCCCAGGTGGCGGATTCCCACGTGCGCGTGGACGACCCGGAACTCGAGGAGCTGCGGGACGCCGACATCATCGTCGTCGATCTGGGCATCGAGCAGACCCGCACCCGGGACTGGGTGGTGTCGAAGGTCGCGGTGCGCGGGCACCGCGGCCGGCTCGGTCGCCGCGCCACCATGCACGTCGTCGAGTGGCAGCACGTCCAGGGCCTCACGCAGACCGACCTGGCAATGCCCGGCCAGGGCGTCTCGGCACTGCTCACGCAGTTCGAGGGCATGCGGGCGGCCGACGTCGCGAACGCGATGCGGCTACTGCCGGAGAAACGCCGCCACGAACTCGCCCTCGCACTCGACGACGAACGCCTCGCCGACGTCGTCCAGGAACTGCCCTCCGACGACCAGACGGACCTGCTCATGCACCTCGAGGTCGAGCGCGCCGCGGACGTCCTCGAGGCCATGGACCCCGACGACGCCGCCGACCTCCTCGGCGAGCTTCCCGCGACCGAGGCCGAATCGCTGCTGCAGTTGATGGACCCACAGGACTCCGAGCCGGTCCGCCGCCTGCTCGAGCACTCCCCCGACACCGCGGGCGGTCTGATGACTCCGGAGCCGGTGGTCCTCACCGCGTCGACGACTGTCGCCGAGGCCCTGGCCCGCGCCCGGATCTCGGACGTCACCCCCGCTCTCGCGAGCATGGTGTTCGTCGTCCGCCCACCGACCGCGACGCCGACGGGCCGCTACCTCGGCTGCGTACACCTGCAGAAGCTGCTGCGCGAGCCGCCCGCAAGCCTGGTCGGCGGATTGCTCGACACCGACATGCCGCGGCTGGCACCCGAGGATTCCCTGACGTCGGTGACCCGCTACTTCGCCACCTACAACCTGGTGTGCGGGCCGGTGGTCGACGCCGAGGACCATCTGATCGGGGCGGTCACCGTCGATGATGTCCTGGACCACCTCCTCCCCGAGGACTGGCGTGAAGAGGAGATCGACGGATGAGCGAGAAGTCACCCAGCGCAGCCGCCCGGAGCCTGTCCGACCGACAGCGCCTCGACACCCCGCGGGGCAACCGCCGCTTCCGGGTCACGTACGACGTAGAGGCCGTCGGGCGGGCCAGCGAGAACTTCGCCCGCTTCCTCGGCACGGGCCGCTACCTGATGATCCAAACGGTGATCGTGATCATCTGGATCATCATCAACGTCTTCGCCGTCCGATTGCAGTGGGACCCGTACCCGTTCATCCTGCTCAACCTGGCGTTCTCCACCCAGGCCGCCTATGCGGCGCCGCTGATCCTGCTGGCGCAGAACCGCCAGGAGAACCGCGACCGCGTCTCCCTCGAGGAGGACCGCTCGCGCGCCGAGCAGACGAAGGCGGATACCGAGTTCCTCGCTCGGGAACTGGCAGCGCTGCGGATCGCGGTCGGTGAGGTGGCCACCCGCGACTACCTGCGGCGCGAGCTCGACGAGATCAAGTCGCTGCTGGGTGACGAGGAAGACACCCGTACCCGGCGCAAGTGAGGGTCGGCGAATCCCCGCAAACTGCGGCAGGGTCGATCACGTATATGTAACGTCAGTCACATCTTCTCGGATGTATGCGGTGTGCGAAAAGGAAGAGCACCGCAGGGGGTGATCGAGTGCGGATACGTGGACTGTTGACGGTGACTGCCCTGACAGTGGGCGCAGTCGCCACCCTCGGGTCCTCGACCGGCGGTTCTGCTGTGAGCGGCGCGTCCGTGGACTCTTCCGCCTTCGCCTCCACGTCGGGATCGACGACGCTCGCAGCAGCGTCGATCACGTCGGGAACCACGCCGCAGGCCGCGTACTTCCCGCCGTCGGGAATCGTGGCGCCCACACCCCGGGTCGCGCGGTCCCAGAGGGCCGCTCCCCCACCGCCCGCGCCGCTGCCCGCGGTGACAAACCCCACATCGCCGACATCGCCGACATCGCCGACGTCGCCGTCCGGCACCGGGCTCATCGCCGCACCGGTGATCCTGAGCGCTCTGGGCATCCCGGAGATCGTGCTCAACGCGTACCGATCCGCGGAACTCGAGATGATGGCGGAGTCCCCGAAGTGCGGTCTGCCGTGGCACCTGCTGGCCGGTATCGGACGCATAGAATCGGGTCACGCCGGCGGCGGCCGGACCGACTCGGTCGGCACCACGCTCACCCCGATCCTGGGTCCCGTTCTCGACGGCCGGCTGGCGGGCAACGAAGTCATTCGAGACACCGACCGCGGCGCCACTGACGGCGACCCCGGGCACGATCGCGCCGTCGGACCGATGCAGTTCATTCCGTCCACGTGGGCCAAGTACGCGTCCGACGGCAACGCGGACGGCGTCGCCGATCCGAACAACGCGTTCGACGCGACGCTGGCGGCCGCCCGGTACCTCTGCTCGGGTGGTCTCGATCTCCGCGATCCGCTCCAGGAGACCCGCGCGGTCCTGCGGTACAACAACTCTGCTGCGTACGCCGCCAACGTCATCACCTGGTCGAACGCCTACAAGAACGGTGGAACTCCGACGCCGGGCCAGCTGTCGGAGTCGGCCTCGCCGTCGCCCGGACGTCTCGCCGACGCCGCCGCGGCCGAATCGGACCTTCCACGCGATCTCGCGACCACCCCGCAGCCGTCCACGGACGGTGCGGCCAGTCCCACGACGCCCGCTCCGGCCCCGCCGATTCCGGGGCTCCCGCCGCTGCCGCAGCTGCCCTGTCTGATCTTCTGCCCGCCCGCCGACCCCGGGGCTCCGGCATCCGCCGCACCCGACCCGGTCGAGCCCGACCCGGGCGCCCCTCCGGCCGACGCCGTTCCCCGGTAAACACTCCCGCCTCCGCCGCGCGCTCTGCTTGCGGGCGCGCGACGGCGTGTTCGGGCGCCGGATCCCTGACGAAGCGACGGGCGCGGTCCGTCCGACACCCGTCCCCTGCGCGTCGTGGCGTGACCTTGCCGTGTTCGTTACCCTCGCTGACGTGCCTTCGGAGTAACGGAACCGTGCGATACAAGCCCGTTTGATCACGGTTGGATAACGGAAACATATCGAATCAGGTAGCCTCGATCCGGTCAGTTGAACGGAACACCCCGAGACGGGGGTCGCAGGAGGCAATCGAGTGGGTCGGCACAACAAGAAGACGGATTCCCATATCCGCCGCAATTCGGTCATCGCGCTTACCGGACTCGTCCCCATCGGACTGATCACCGCAGCCAACACGGCCGGCGCCACACCCAAGGTTCCCTTCCTCTCCACGAGCTCCTCGTCGGAGGTCGCCGACGTCGCCCAGGAGGCGACCGACACCGCACCCGAGGCCGCGGAAGCCGTCACCCCCGCGGCCGAGACCGCCGCCGAAGCCGCACCCGCCGCCGAGGCGCCCGCTCCGCCGGCACTCGCACCTGTCCAGGCGACCCCGCCCCTCCCGGCGAGCATCGCCCAGGGCGCGCTCGGCATCCCGGCCATCAGCGTCGCGGCGTACCAGAACGCCGAGCGCGTGCTCGCGGTCGAACAGCCGGGTTGCGGCATGTACTGGACGCTCATCGCCGGAATCGGCCGCGTCGAGTCCACCCACGCCTACGACGGCAAGGCGGACGACAAGGGCAACATGCTCAAGCCCGTCCTCGGCCCCGTCCTGGACGGCAGCCTCGGCGGCAACGCGGTCATCCGAGACACCGACGGCGGCAAGCTGGACGGCGACGCCAACTACGACCGCGCCGTCGGACCGACCCAATTCCTGCCCGAGACGTGGAATCGCTACGCGGGCGACGGCAACGGCGACGGCGTCGCCGATCCGCAGAACCTCTTCGACTCCGCGCTGACCACCGGAAAGTACCTGTGTGACGGCGGATTGAATGTCAAGGATCCGATTCAGGCCGCCAAGGCCGTGCACCGCTACAACAACTCCGCCGCCTACGTGGCCAACGTCCTCGCATGGTCCGCCGGCTACTCCAGCGGAATCATCCCGGCGGCCACGGACCTGCCGCGCATCCACTGAGCGCACATCCCTACCATTGAGTCATGTCAGTCCTGAGCGAGTCCGCTGTCCGTAGCGCCCTGGCGCGCGTCCAGGATCCCGAGATCCGGAAACCGATCACCGAACTCGGGATGGTCAAGAGCGTCGACATCGCGGCCGACGACAGCGTCGACATCGCGATCTACCTGACCACCGCGGGCTGCCCGATGCGGACCGAGATCAGCGACCGTGTCACCAAGGCCGTGGCCGACGTCCCCGGTGTCGGTGCGATCCGCGTCGAACTCGACGTGATGAGCGACGAGCAGCGCACCGAACTCCGCAAGTCGTTGCGCGGAGACTCGGCCGAGCCCGTCATCCCGTTCGCCCAGCCGGGTTCCCTGACCCGCGTCTACGCGGTCGCGTCCGGCAAGGGCGGCGTCGGCAAGTCCAGTGTCACCGTCAACCTGGCCGCCGCACTCGCCGCCCGCGGACTGTCGGTGGGCGTTCTCGACGCCGACATCTACGGACACTCCGTTCCCCGCATGCTCGGCACCGACGCCAAGCCCACGCAGGTGGAACGCATGATCATGCCGCCCGTCGCGCACGACGTGAAGATGATCTCCATCGCCCAGTTCACCCAGGGCAACACCCCGGTCGTGTGGCGTGGACCGATGCTGCACCGCGCGCTGCAGCAGTTCCTCGCCGACGTCTTCTGGGGCGACCTCGACGTACTGCTGCTCGATCTGCCGCCCGGCACCGGCGACGTCGCCATCTCCGTCGCGCAGCTGATCCCCGGTGCGGAGATCCTCGTCGTCACCACCCCGCAGCAGGCGGCCGCCGAGGTGGCCGAGCGCGCGGGCGCCATCGCACTGCAGACCCGTCAACGCATCGTCGGAGTCGTCGAGAACATGTCCTGGATGGACATGCCCGACGGCAGCCGGATGGACATCTTCGGGTCCGGCGGCGGGCAGGCCGTCGCCGACCGCCTCACGAAGGCTGTGGGCGCGAAGGTGCCGCTGCTGGGACAGATCCCGCTCGAGCAGGCGGTCCGTGAAAGCGGCGACGGCGGCGTTCCCATCGTCCTCGGCCACCCGGATTCGCCTGCCGCGACGGCACTCCGCGACATCGCGGACAAGCTGGCCGTCCGCAAGCGGGGACTCGCCGGAATGTCGCTGGGGATCGACACCACCCGCCACCTCTAGGCGCTTCGCACCCGTGCGCCTTTCTGGTTGTTCCAGCAACCAGAAAGGCGCACGGGCCCGGAGGGCCTATGTTGCGTCGAGGTCGATCGGGGGGCGCTCGCCTGCCGCGAGCGGCTTGTTCTGCGGAGAAGTGGGCGTCGACGGATCGGCGCTCACGGCCTTCGTTCCCGACTTGTCGAACGACACCGGATTCGGCTTGTCGAAATTGCCGGTGAGAATCGAATCGTCACCGTCGAGCAGGTGCTTGGTGATGACGGCGCGCGGAGTCATGCCCCGCAGCTGATTGAGGTCCGACAGCGGCTTACGCAGATCCTCGAACTCCGGACCGAGCTCGTCCTTGAGTTGCTGGCTGGCGCCGCTCGCATACTCGCGGACCTGCCTCAGTGATTTCGTTACCCAGCTGACCGCACCCGGAAGCCGCTCGGGTCCCAAGATGACCAGAGCCGCGACGAGGAGGACCATGAACTCGCCCCAACCAATGTTGCCGAACACGTGGTCAGCCTACTGTGCGGTGAGGGTGTGTGCCCAGGTGGCGGAGCGATCTCACAGCAACCTCTCGAGTCAGTCGGAGGCCGGGGTCACGTCGACATCGACGAGTCGGCCCTCGCGGATCAGCTGAACCCGGACGGGCTCGCCGATCTTCTGCAGGTTGACGGCGACGACCAGTTCATCGGCGCTGGTGACCGTGCGGTCGCCGACCTTGACGATCACATCGTTCTCGACGATCCCTGCGCGCGCGGCCGGGCTGTCCAAACGGACATTGGCCACCTGGGCGCCGCTGGTGTTGTCGTTGACGACGGTGCGGGCGTTGACGCCGATGTCCGGGTGGTGCATCCGGCCGTCCCGGATGAGGGTCTGAGCGACCGCGGTGACGTCGTCGATGGGAATCGCGAAGCCGAGGCCCACCGAGCCGCCGGACTCACTGAGCATGGCGGTGTTGATGCCGATCACCCGGCCGGTGTCGTCGACGAGCGCGCCGCCCGAGTTGCCGTGGTTGATGGCGGCGTCGGTCTGGACGGCGTCGATGACGGCGTTGGTGTCGGAACCCTCGCCGGACAGTCGCATCGGACGGTGCAGGGCGCTGACGATTCCACGGGTGACGGTCTTGCTGAGCCCGAGGGGCGATCCAACGGCGACGACGTCCTCGCCGACCTGCACGTCGCCGGACTTGCCGAGTTCCGCGACCGTCAGATTGTCGGCGGCAACCTTGAGTACGGCCAGGTCGGTCTTGATGTCGCGACCGACGATCTGGGCCTCGGCCTTGGTCCCGTCCGAGAAGATCACCTGGATCTTGCCGCCGTCGGGGGCGGTGGCCGCGGCGGAGATGACGTGATTGTTGGTGACGATGTAGCCGGCGCCGTCGATGACGACACCGGAACCGGTACTGCCCTGGTCGCCGACCGCCACCTGGATGGACACGACGGCGGGCAGCACGGCGTCCGCGACCTGCGCGACGGGCGACTGTCCGAGGTCTTCCTCGCCGCCGCCCTGGACGAGGGTGACGCTCTGGCTGGTGAGCGAGCTGCGATCGGCGGTGATCACGGCGGCGAGGAGGCCGCCGACCAGACCGATCGCGAGTGCGATTCCGCCGAGCACGGCGAGCGCCTTCGGCGCCACCTTGCCGCCGAACAGGACCTCGCGGGCACTGAGCGCGGGGGCGGGCGGGCGGGAATGTTCTTCGGCGTGCAACGCCGGTGAGCCGAGCTCGACGCCCGCGTCGGGGTCACGCCACGGGTCGGCGGGCGGTGCCTCGACCGCCGGGGCCGCGGGCTTCCGGTGGGGATCACGCTGAATGGTGTCGACCTCACCGTCCGGCCGGCCGAACGCCTCCGCCAGCACGGGGTCGGGGGCACCGACCTTCACCGAAGGCTCGCTCTCACGCCGGGCATCCGACGGGGCGAAGGAACCGGTGACGCCACCGGGTCTTCCGAACGCGCGGCTGGACGCTGCGTCGATCTGCGGCCGGTAGACGGGCCTCGGATCGAGCCGTGGGGCGTCTGCCGGGCGGAGCGTGCCCGACTCGTCCGCCACGGGACCGTCGGATGCCGTCGTATCGGAACCCGGAGTCTTGTAATCCGCCGTCACGCTGTCGTGTCCCCCTCGTGTGCGTCAGTCACGCGCCCCAGTATCACCGATGCCTCGCTGAGCGCGGACACCGCCGTCGTCGGTCCGGATGCGCTCAACGGCGCCGGCGCCGGGACCAGATCCGGCTCGTGATCGAGTACGCGCTCGTGAACGGCGAATCCGGGGTGTGGGAGTCGAACGGGGACTTGTCGGCGGGATCGCCCTGGTTGCAACTGGGGATCTGGCTCAGCAGACCGAGGAGGCCGGACGGCATGGCGACGTCGCCGCTGCGGCGCAACGCCCGCCGGGCCTGCTGCTGGGAGTCCACCTCGAACGCGCATTCCGCGCAGATCGACAGGTGGTGGGCGGCGCGCAGATAAGCGGACATGCGGAGTTCACCGTCGACGTAGGCGGCGATCGCCTCACTCGCCAGGTGTTCGGTGGAGCCAAACTGGCGAGGTACACGCCCCTGCGTCATTCGTCCCTCCTGGTAACTACCCGACGCCGATCTGATCGGAGTCAACCTTTCCGTTCACAGCCAGATGCTCACGCAGAGCCTGCCTGCCGCGGTGGATGCGGCTACGCACGGTTCCGAGCTTGACACCCAGTGTGGCACCGATCTCCTCGTAGGACAGTCCTTCGATGTCACACAGCACGACCGCGGCGCGAAACTCCGGGGCCAACGAGTCGAGCGCTGCCTGCAGATCTGCGTCCAGGCGGGCGTCGTGGTAGATCTCCTCGGGGTTCGGCCCGTCGGCCGGGACACGATCATAGTCCTCCGGGAGCGCTTCCATGCGGATGCGGTTACGACGGCGGACCATGTCGAGGAAGAGGTTGGTGGTGATGCGGTGCAGCCAGCCCTCGAACGTGCCGGGCTGGTAGTCGGACAGGGAACGGAACACGCGGATGAATGTGTCCTGAGTGAGGTCCTCGGCGTCCTGCGCATCGCCCGACAGCCGGTAGGCCAGTCGGTAGACGCGGTCGCCGTGCTCGCGGACGAGTTCGTCCCAGGACGGCATTGCGGACTTCTCGCCTGTGGCATCGAATACAGCCGTGCCCGTCAGCTCGGCGTCCGACAGCTGCTCGTCGGTGTTCTTCTCGTCTGGAGCCATCGTGTTGTTGCTCATCGAGTTAAGTGGATCCTCCTACTCAGGACCGCAGATCACTGGACGTGGTATAGGCGTCAACTCCCGAGGGCCAGGATTTGTTCCCAGGCTCTCGGACTTTCCTCCGTCGTCGTGATCTCCCCGCCGGGCGGTCTTCGGATCTGGCGTTGGACATACTCTTTCCCACCGCGATATGTGTGCGGTGTGAGCAAGCTGAGGTATTCCTGAGAATCGCGGCCGGGCAGGTCGCGGCACTGTTGTCGAGCGCGCCTCGCAGCGGCGATGACGAGACCCCGATAGCCTCATGTGCGTGCAGACAAACGCCGAACGGATACTCACCCACGCAGAAGGGGCTGTCCGTGAAGACGAGGCCCTCGGTGCGGCCAGGGAGCGGGCGGACGACCTCGGTGCCGGACCGGTACCTCCTGCGGTCGGTGCTGCTCTCGCCCTGTTTGCCCGCATGCTGGACGCCAAGACGGTCGTCGAGGTCGGAACCGGCGCGGGTGTGAGCAGTTTGTGGCTGCTCCGGGGCATGCGCGAGGACGGCGTGCTCACCACAATCGACAGTGAACCCGAGCACCAGCGGGCCGCCAAGCTGTCGTTTCGGACCAACGACATCGCACCCGCCCGGACGCGGCTGATCAACGGCCGGGCGCTCGACGTCCTGCCGCGGCTCGCCGACGGGGCATACGACCTGGTGTTCGTCGACAGCGCACCGGTCGATCACCCGCACTACGTCCGCGAAGGGGTTCGCCTGCTGCGGCCGGGCGGCGCGATCGTGCTGCACAACGCCCTGCACGGCGGACGGGTCGTCGACCCGAGCCAGCGTGACGCGGCGACCGTCGCCGTTCGCGAGGCCGCGAAGGCGCTCGCCGAGGACGACAAGCTGATCCGCGTGTTCCTGCCGATCGGCGACGGCCTGCTCTGCGCGTCCAAGCTCTGAGAGCCCCGTTCCGGGGCCCTCCCGCTAGATCCAGACGCCCTTGCCGATGGCGACGACGCCGCCGTTGCTGACGGCGAAGCGTTGCTTGTCGCGCTCGAGGTCGACGCCGATGATCTCGCCGTCGCCGACGACCACGTTCTTGTCGAGAATCGCGCGGCGCACGACGGCACCCTTGCCGATGCGCACACCGGGCATGAGGACGCTGCCCTCCACCGTCGCGCCGCTGTCGATCATCACGTTGGAGCTGAGCACGGAGTTGCGCACCGTGGCCGCCGACAGGATGCACCCGGCCCCGACCACGGACTCCTGCGCGAGGCCGCCCTGCACGAACTTGGCGGGCGCGAGGTTCTCCGTCTCACCGCGGATCGGCCACCGACGGTTGTAGAGGTTGAAGATCGGATGGACCGACACGAGATCCATGTGGGCGTCGTAGAACGCGTCGAGCGTTCCCACGTCGCGCCAGTAGCCCCGGTCGCGGTCGGTGGCGCCGGGGACGATGTTGTCCTTGAAGTCGTACACGGACGCCTCGCCCGCCTCGACGAGCGCGGGGATGATGTCGCCGCCCATGTCGTGGTCGGAGTCGGAGTTCTCGGAGTCGGCCCGGATCGCGTCGACCAGCACCTTGGTGGTGAACACGTAGTTACCCATCGACGCGAACGTCATGTTGGGGTCGTCCGGGGTTCCCGGCGGATGCGCCGGTTTCTCGAGGAACTGGACGATGCGGCCCGACTCGTCGCTGTCGATACAGCCGAACGCGAACGCCTCGCTGCGCGGCACCCGGATCCCGGCCACCGTCACTCCGGCGCCCGACTCGATGTGGTGCTGCACCATCTGCTCCGGGTCCATCCGGTACACATGGTCGGCACCGAACACGACGATGTACTCGGGATCCTCGTCGTAGACGAGGTTCAGCGACTGCAGGATCGCGTCCGCACTACCGGTGTACCAGCGCGGGCCCAGACGTTGCTGCGCGGGAACGGGAGTGATGTATTCACCCGCGAACCCGGACAGTCGCCACGTCTGAGAGATGTGGCGGTCCAACGAGTGCGACTTGTACTGCGTCAGAACACACAGGCGGAGGTATCCCGCATTGACCAAATTGCTGAGCACGAAATCGATCAACCGGTAGGCGCCTCCGAAAGGCACAGCGGGCTTCGCCCGATCCGCGGTGAGCGGATAGAGACGTTTGCCCTCGCCGCCGGCGAGCACGATTCCAAGCACATGTGGCTGGCTCCTCACCCTGTCAACCTATCGGGCGGCCACTCCCCCCGCCAGCGAAGCGCCGAGTCACCGTTTCTCCGATACCTGAATGTGTCCGAGAGCGGTGGCCCGAAGCGGCCCGGACGGTTACGTTAGGCCGGTGCGGGTGGCGATGATGACCAAGGAATACCCACCGGAGATCTATGGCGGTGCGGGTGTACACGTCACCGAACTGGTTGCTCAGTTGAAGCAGCTGTGTGAGGTGGACGTGCACTGTATGGGCGCTCCGCGCGTCGGAGCGGTCGTGCACACCCCCGATCCCGCGCTGGCCGGAGCAAATCCGGCACTCGCGACGCTGTCCGCCGAACTGCGCATGGCGGACGCCGCGACCGGTGCCGACGTCGTGCACTCCCACACCTGGTACACCGGCCTGGCGGGCCATCTGGCGTCCGCGTTGTACGACGTGCCCCACGTCCTCACCGCCCACTCCCTCGAACCGCGGAGGCCGTGGAAGGCGGAGCAGCTGGGCGGCGGCTACCGCATCTCCTCGTGGTCCGAGCGCAACGCCGTGGAGCACGCCGACGCGGTGATCGCCGTGAGCGCCGGGATGCGACTCGACGTCCTCGACGCGTATCCGTTCGTCGACCCGCACCGGGTCCACGTGGTGCGCAACGGGATCGACACGTCGGTCTGGCACGCAGGGCCCGCAGGTCCGAGAGACTCCGCCCTCGCGAAGATCGGCGTCGACCCGGACCAGCCGATGGTGGCGTTCGTCGGCCGTATCACGCGGCAGAAGGGCGTCGGTCATCTGATCGCCGCAGCACACCACTTCGCGCCCGAGATCCAGTTGGTGCTGTGCGCGGGAGCCCCCGACACCCCCGAGATCGCCGCCGAGACCGAGCAGGCCGTCGCCGCGCTCGCGGCGCACCGGGGCAACGTGTTCTGGGTGCGGGAAATGCTCCCCACCGACCAGGTGCGGGAGATCCTGTCGGCCGCAACCGTCTTCGTGTGCCCGTCCGTGTACGAGCCGCTGGGGATCGTCAACCTCGAGGCCATGGCCTGCGAGACCGCGGTCGTGGCGTCCGACGTCGGCGGTATCCCGGAGGTGGTGGAGGACGGTGTCACCGGCCGTCTGGTGCACTACAACTCGTACGAGCCCGAGGCCTTCGAACAGGCGCTGGCCGAGACGGTCAACGCAATCGCGGCCGACGTCGGCACCGCCCAGGCGATGGGCAAGGCCGGACGGGCGCGGGCGATCGCCGAATTCTCCTGGGCGGCCATCGCGCAGCAGACCCTCGACGTCTACCAGGACGCACTGTCCCGGCGCTGAGCGAGGAGATCAGAGCCGGGTGTAGGTGGACACCGTCACCGACGCCGTCACCGGATATTCCCGCGGCAGCGCCGCGATCGAGGACGCGAGCCGGCCGGGGGTGAGGTGCCGCGCCGACGGCCCCATCCCGACGAGCCGGGCCACGTCGAGGTGCGACAACGACATCGGGTACTCCACGGCCACGTGGCCGGTGCGCTCGAACCGCCCGGACATCGCGGCCCCGAGCCGCTCGACCTTCCGGTCGTCCACCCGGACCATGCCGAGCAGGTCCACGAGCTCCCCCAGGTGCCGCTCCGTGGGGGTGAGGACCACCAGGGACCCGCGCTCGGCGAGCACCCGGTGCGCCTCGTCGGCGTTGCGCGGCGCGAACACGCACAGGACGTGGCTGAGCACGTGGTCCCGCACCGGAAGGTGTTGCCACACGTCGGCAACCACTGCTCCGGCGCGTGGGTGTGCCTTGGCGATGCGCCGGGCCGCGTACTTGGACACGTCGAGGCCGATTCCCCGGCCGGCCGGGACGGCGTCGAGGACGCGCGCCAGGTAGTGGCCTGTGCCCGCGCCGATCTCGAGGATCCGGGGATCGTCGCCGGGCCCGGTGCCCGCCACCACCGCGTCGGCGACGGCGTCCATCAGCGGGTCGAAGCTGCCGCCGCCCAGGAAGTCCGCACGTGCGGCGATCATTTCAGGGCTGTCGCCGTCGAACTTGCCGCCGGCCCCGGTCATCAGGCTCACATAGCCCTGCCGCGCCACATCGAAGGTGTGCCCCTGGTCGCACAGGATCGCACCTTCGTCGAGTTCCACGCGGGACCGGCACTGCGGGCACGCCAGCAGGTCGGTCACATCGGCCAGCACGAACGTTCGCCTCCCGGTTCCGGACACGGAACAGGCCCCGCACCGAGAACGGCGACGGGGCCTGCCCTGTGAGGTTCGCTCCGCACTCGACTAACTGGTGACGCCCTTGAGCTCTTCACCGAGTGCGGCAGCTTCCTCCGGGGTGAGCTCGACAACCAGACGTCCACCACCCTCGAGCGGAACCCGCATGACGATTCCTCGTCCCTCTTTGGTTGCTTCGAGGGGACCGTCCCCGGTCCGGGGCTTCATGGCCGCCATCCTCTGCTCCCTCCAGATCTGCGCTGCCTGCTTGCGCCTCGACAAATTTTGGCACCCCGCCAACACTCGGCGAGGCTTGTGACATCCATTCTTCCCTATGGACACGAGTACCGGGAACCTGAGTCACGAATAGGCAGGTCCACCGGCAGTTCAGGCCGTGATCGGGACCCAGCAGGCGGCCACGTGGTCGTCCACCATCCCGGTGGCCTGCATGAGCGCATAAGCAGTGGTAGGGCCCACAAACTTGAACCCGCGGCGCTTCAATTCCTTCGCCATCGCGGTGGACTCCGGTGTGACGGCCGGGACGTCGTCGACGGTGGCGAGGCGGCTCGGGCGCGGCGGCGGGGCGAACGACCACAGTAGGGTGTCCAGGTCGGTGTCCGACAACTCCAGGAGGGCCCGCGCATTGCTCACCGACGCCTCGATCTTGGCCCGGTTCCGCACGATCGACGCGTCCTCGAGCAGGCGCGCCACGTCCCGTTCCGTGTACCGCGCCACCACCTCCGGATCGAACCCGGCGAACGCGGCCCGGAAGGCCTCACGCTTGCGGAGAATCGTGATCCACGACAGTCCCGACTGGAACGCTTCGAGACACAGCCTTTCGTACAACTCGTCGCGGCCGTGCAGCGGACGACCCCACTCGAGGTCGTGGTAGTCGCGGTACAGCCCGGACCCGTCCGTGTCGACCGCCCACGCGCACCGCACCCGGTCTTCGTGGGCTGTCACGAGGCATCACCCGGCCGTTCGGACGCGGCCTCGACGGCCGCCAACTGCTCACGCAGCGAATCGATTTCACGTCCCAGCCGGGACAGCGCCCAGTCGACCTCGCTGGCCTTGTAACCCCGCAGTGTCTGCTGGAATCGCAACGCCTCCACGTCGGCCCCCGTCACACCCTCGGCGGGCAGGGCCGTCAGTGTGGTGCCGGGCGGCAGGGGCGCGAGTTCCTCGGAACGGCCGAACACCGCACTGGCGGCGAGGAACAGCATCGCGCCGACGAACGCCATGACGAGCAGATAGAGCAGGGCTGTCACCATGCCCCGATCCTGTCACGGACGTCCGACAGCAACCTCCCTCAGGTGCGCGCGGTCAGGGGCACACCGTGTTCATCGGCGGGCGATCGGCCAGTGCAACGTCCGTCGTCGTCGGAACGAAGGAGTCGCCGTCCACCAGGAACTGGGTCAGACCCGCCCCGGAGTCGGGCACCCCGCAGCGCCGCATCATCGTGCCGATGATCTGCCTGCTCATCACCCCGAGCTCGGACAGCGGGCGGTTACGGTGCTTGCGCACCCCCAGATTGACCTGGCCGATCGCACCGAGTCCGAGACGGTCGTAGGTGTCGAGCAGCAGCCCGATCTCGACGCCGTAGCCGGGGGCGAACGGGACCGCCGACAGCAACTCCCGGGTGCCCGCGTACTCGCCGCCCAGCGGCTGCAGCACACACGTCAGCTCCGGCCGGAGCGAGGCCAGCATGGGGCGCGCCACGAGCTCGGTCACCCGGCCACCTCCGTTGGCGTCCTCCGTGCCGCTGAGGCGAAGTGGACGGCGGTAGTAGCCCTTCACGAGATGGATTCCGTCGGCCGTGAGCAGCGGTCCCAGCAGTTTCGGGACGAATGCCGGATCCGGGTTGATGAGATCCGAGTCGACGAAGGCGATGAGGTCACCGGTGCTCGCGGCGACGGAACGCCACAGCACCTCGCCCTTGCCCGCCACGGGCGGGAACGCCGGCACCGCCTCCTCCCGGCTGATGACAGTGGCGCCCGCCGCGCGTGCGCGTTCCGCCGTCAGGTCCGTCGATCCGGAATCGAGCACGATCAACTCGTCCACCAGACCACCGAGCAACGGGTGGATCGTGTCCACCACCGCGGCGACGGTCTCCTCCTCGTTGAGCGCGGGCAGGACCACCGACACGGTGCGCCCGGCCTTGGCCCGTTCGAGTTCGGCGATGCTCCACGACGGCTGGTCCCAGCTGTTCGCCTCGGCCCAGCTGCGAGGGGTTCGCTCCTCCGCCACCATCGTGCGGGCCGCCCGGGCCCCCACGGCACTCATGCCAGCCCCCGCACGGTGCGGGACGGTGCGCGCCGGCCTTGAATCGCGGCCACCATGTCCACCACTCGACGCGTGGGGGCAACTTCGTGGACACGGAAGACACGGGCGCCTCCTGCGGCGGCCATCGCTGTCGCTGCCAATGTTCCCTCCAACCGCTCGACGAGATCTACCCCTAGAGTCTCCCCGACGAAGTCCTTGTTGCTCAGCGCCATGAGCACTGGCCATCCGGTATTTACAAGATCTTCCACTCGCCGCAACAACTCGAGCCCGTGATAGGTGTTTTTCCCGAAATCGTGGGTCGGATCGATGAGGATCGAGTCGGCGGGCACACCCAGCCGGGACGCGTTCTCGGCGGCCGACACCACTTCTGCGAGGACGTCCGCGACGACGTCGGAGTACCGGACGCGGAACGGCCGGGTCCGCGGAACCGCTCCCCCGGTGTGGGAACAGACGATGCCGGCGCCCGTCTCCGCGGCCACCTCGACGAGCGCAGGGTCGGCGCCGGCCCACGTGTCGTTGATGAGATCGGCACCCTCCGCGACGGCCAGCCGGGCCACGTCGCTGCGCCAGGTGTCGACGCTGATGAGCAACTCCGGGTAGCGCTCGCGGATCGCGGCCACGAACGGCACCACCCGCCGGGTCTCTTCCGCCGAGTCGACGACGTCACCCGGTCCGGCCTTCACACCCCCGATGTCGACGAGGTCGGCACCCTCGTCCACGGCCCGTTCGACCGCCGACATGGCGGCGGAATCGGTGAACGTGGCACCGCGGTCGTAGAACGAATCGGGTGTCCGGTTCACGATGGCCATCACGAGCGCACGATCGACCGCCACGGGTCGCCCGCACAGCGTGGGCGACGGGTGGTCGGGCGCGGGCGGTACGTCTCTCTCGGCCATGTCACCAATATTGGCACGCAGCGAAATCGGGGCCCCGGCCTGCCACCACCCGTGAGTACTTGTCAACCGCCCGCGGTTAACAAGTACTCACGGGCGGCGTAGCCGCATTACTTGGGGAGCGAACCCTTCGCCACTTCGTCGACGTACCCGTCGTATGAGGGCTTGTAGCCGTCGCTGCGCCCGGACAGCACGTGCAACGTGTCGGTGTCCTCGACGTCGTAGCCCTCCTTGCGGAGTTCCACCTTGCGGCTCTTGAACGTCGACGTCTGTTCGAGGGAATCGACGACGCGGACGAACAGCGGCACCGCGTACGACGGCAGACGCTGGAACAGCAACGCCGCGACGTCGGGGCCGTCGAACTTCTCGTTCTCGTGCAACGTCACCGCGGCCATCCCGGCGCGACCGTCGGTCCCGGGAATCTCGACGCCGTAGACGACGGCGTGCTCGACCGCGGGATGCGCGAGGAGCGCGCCCTCGACCTCGGTGGTCGCGACGTTCTCTCCCTTCCAGCGGAACGTGTCGCCGAGCCGGTCGACGAACGCGACGTGCGACCAGCCCTGGCGGCGCACGAGGTCGCCGGTGTCGAACCAGCAGTCGCCGTCGTCGAAGCCGTCGCGGACGAGCTTCTTGTCGGTGGCCTCCTCGTCGGTGTATCCGTCGAACGGCGCCCTGTCCGTCACCTTCGACAGCAGTAGTCCGACGTCGCCGGTGCGCACCTTCCGCAGCTTGCCGTCCGAGTGCCGCCGGGGCGATCCGCTGTCCTCGTCGTACTCGACCACGGCGTGCGGCAGGGGGCAGATGCCTGCCGTCCGGTCGACGTTGAGGGCGTTGACGAACGCGATGTTGCACTCGCTGGCGCCGTAGAACTCGGCCACCCGGGAGATCCCGAACCTGGTGGTGAACTCGGACCAGATCTCCGGACGCAGACCGTTCCCGACCATCAGCCGGATGGAGTTGTCGCGGTCACCGGGCTTCTCGGGCTGGTTCAGCAGGTACCGGCACAGCTCGCCGATGTAGGTGAACGCGGTGGCCCGGTTCAGTTCGACGTCGGCCCAGAACTTGGACGCCGAGAACTGCTTACCCAGTGCGAGCGTCGCCCCCGATCCGAGCACCGAGGACAGCGACACCGTCAGCGCATTGTTGTGATAGAGCGGCAGGCAGCAGTACAGGACGTCGCTGCCACGCAGCCGGACTCCCATGTTGCCGAGTCCGGACATGCTCTTGAGCCAGCGGAAGTGGCTCATCAGGCTGGCCTTCGGGAGTCCCGTGGTGCCGGAGGTGAAGATGTAGAACGCCTTCTCCCGGGCCTGGATCTGCTCGCACACCTCGGGGTTGTCGTCCCCGGCCTTCTCGGCGAGGCGGTCGAGGTCGTCGAAGTACAGCACCGAGGGCACGGCGGGCGGTTCGTCGAGCGAGTCCGTGGCCTCGCCGCACGCCTCGGACACCACCAGGACCCGACTGTCGAGCAGCGAGATGCTGTGCGCGAGCACGTCTCCGCGCTGGTTGTGGTTCAGCATCCCGGCGGCGGCGCCGAGTTTGACCGCCGCGAGCGCGATGAGCAGCGTCTCGGGCGAGTTCTTGCCCAGGATCCCGACGACGCCCCCGCGTGCCACTCCGAGCTCGGCGAGCGCGTGGGCATAGCGGTTCACGCGGATGTTGGCATTCCGGTAGCTCAGCGATTCGCCCTCGAATCGCAGGAACGTGCGGCGCGGGTGCGCCGCGGCGGCGCGCTGGAAGACGAGGCCGATCGATTCCTTCGCGTCGGGGGTCCGGATCAGGCCGAGGACCCCCTTCGCCATGGTCGGCAGCTCCGGAATCATGGCCGGCAGCCGCCTCGCGAGGTCGACCACCCCGATCGTCGAACGAGCTTCAGAACGCATGACATCCCCTCAGGCCTGCAGTATGAGTCAGGTCACCTTACTGCACGGTAACAACGTGCGCCACGACATGGACCGGACGGCGCCTCAGGACACGCAGGCGTCCAGCGCCTCCCCGATATCGGCGCGGACGAGCAGCCTGTCGAGGGCGCGCTGGGCCACGAAACCGCCGCCCCGCAGCCCGTCGAGCCAGTCGAGCAGCCCCGTGTAATGACCGTGCGGATCCAGCAGGACCACTGGTTTCTCGTGCATGCCGAGGTAGCCCGCGGTCCACGTTTCGAACAGCTCCTCGAGCGTGCCGATACCGCCGGGCAGCGTGACGAATGCGTCGGCCCGGTCCTCCATGACCTGCTTGCGCTGGCGCATGGTGTCGGTGACCACCAGCTCGTCCGCGTCGACGTCGGCGACTTCCCTGTGCACCAGGGCTTTCGGGATGACACCGACGGTCGTCGCCCCCGCCGCGCGGGCGGCCTCGGCCACCGCACCCATCATCGAGACGTTGCCACCGCCGGACACGAGTTGCCAACCGCGCTTTCCGATTTCGGTGCCGACCCGGGACGCGAGTTCCAGGAAGTGGTCGTCCACGGGGCCGGATGCACAGTAGACGCACACCGAGAACGGCCGCGGTGGAACAGTTTCCGGCATCACCACTGGTCCTCCGTACCGAGCAGGGCAGCTTCGTCGACACCGTGCTGCGACCGTATGACGATCTGCACCGCTTCCTCGACGCTGTCCGTGACGTGCAAGAGATTGACGTCACCTTCCGAGATCTTGCCGCTGCGTTGGAGAGTTCCCCGTAACCAGTCCACGAGCCCGGACCAGTACTCGGTGCCGAAGAGGACGATCGGGAATCTCGTGACCTTGCGCGTCTGCACCAGAGTCAGCGCCTCGAACAGCTCGTCGAGCGTTCCGAAACCGCCGGGCAGGCAGATGAACGCCTGCGAGTATTTCACGAACATCGTCTTGCGCGCGAAGAAGTAGCGGAAGTTGATGCCGAGGTCGACCCACTCGTTGAGGCCCTCCTCGAACGGCAGCTCGATGCCGAGGCCGATGGAGTAGCCACCCGATTCGCTGGCGCCGCGGTTGGCCGCCTCCATGACGCCGGGGCCGCCGCCGGTCATGACGGCGTAGCCGGCCTCGGCCAGGCGGGCACCCAGCGCCCGTCCCGCCTCGTACTCCGGGTGGCCGTCCGGAGTGCGAGCGGAACCGAAGACGGTGACCGCGCGCGGCACCTCGGCCAGGGCACCGAACCCCTCGATGAACTCGCTCTGGATCCGCAGTACCCGCCAGGGGTCGGTGTGCACCCAGTCGGTCGAGCCCCGCTCGTCGAGCAACCGCTCGTCGGTGGTGGTGGTGTCGTCCTTGCGGGCGCGCCTCAACTGCACCGGACCCCGGTGCTTCACGGTCGAGGACTTCCGGCCGTGAGTGTTCTTCTCGGGTGCCATGCGCCCCAGGCTAGCGGGTGGCCCGTTCGGGGCACCGGGCAGTCACGGGGCGCTCAGATAGGCGCGCAGCACTGTCGTCACGTCGGTGATCTGCTGCACAGGCACGTGCTCGTCCCGCTTGTGGGCGAAGTTCGGGTCGCCGGGACCGTAGTTCACGGCCGGGATGCCGAGCGCGGAGAACCGCGAGACGTCCGTCCACCCGTACTTGGCGCGGAACTGCCCGCCCGCCGCCTCGATGAGGGCAGCGGCCGCCGGGTCGCTCAACCCGGGCAGGGCTCCCGGTGACAGGTCCGTGACCTCGAAACCCAGTTCGAGGCCGTCGAAGACCTCCCGCACGTGGTCGATCGCCTGCTCGGCGCTGCGGTCGGGGGCGAAGCGGAAGTTCACGTCCATCGCCGCCGCGTCGGGAACCACGTTGCCCGCGACGCCGCCCGCGATCCGCACGGCGGACAACCCCTCCCGGTACACGCAGCCGTCGATGTCCACCGACCGCGCGGTGTAGTCCGACAGCCGCTGCAGAACCGGGGCGAAGCGGTGGATCGCGTTATCGCCCAGCCACGATCTCGCGGAGTGCGCGCGGGTGCCGCGGGTGGTCAGCGTCACCCGCAACGTGCCCTGGCACCCCGCCTCGATAAGGCCCCCGGTCGGCTCGCCGAGGATCGCGACGTCTGCGCGCAGCCACTCGGGGATCTCGCGTTCGATCCGTCCGAGCCCGTTGTGTACGGCCGCGATCTCCTCGCAGTCGTAGAAGACGAGGGTCAGATCGTGCGCGGGGTTCTCGATGGTGGCGGCGAGGTGCAGGAACACCGCGTCGCCCGACTTCATGTCGACGGTTCCGCATCCGTGCAGCAGATCGCCCTCACGCCGCGAGGGCACGTTGTCGGCGATCGGCACCGTGTCGAGGTGACCGGCGAGCATCACCCGGCTCGGCAGTCCCCGATCGGTCCGGGCGAGCACGGCGTTGCCGTTGCGGATGATCTCGAAACCGGTGGTCTGCTCCCGCAGCGCCGACTCGACGGCGGCGGCGATCGCCGACTCGTCGTGCGAGACGCTCGGGATGTCCACCAGGGCGGCGGTGAGGTCGATGGGATCGGCGTGGAGGTCGAGTGGGCTCACCCGTCCACCCTAGGCCGACCCGTCCGCCCGCTCGGGCGCTGCTACCCGTCGAAGCCGCCCGGGATCTCGTAGATCGCACCGTCGAAACCGATGCGGAACAGCCGTCCCGCCGAGAAGCCTCCGGACCCCTGCCCGTAGACGACCATGCTCGACGTCGGCAGGCCGGACGCCAGCACGCAGTACTGTCCCGGCGAGTCGAGGCGCCAGATCTCACCGCGCACGTTGGCCGGGACCACCGGACGGCCTCGCGAGTCCAGGGCCAGGCCGTCGGGTGCGGCGAAGTTGTCGAGACCGGACAGGTCGAGGATGCTCTCGGGCGCTCGGGGGTTCACGAGCGGGATCCGGCTCACACCCGGATTCACGAACGTCCGCGACACGTAGAGGTACCGATCGTCCGCGCCGAGCACCGCGCCGTTGGCGCTGGGCAGCGTCGCCCAGTTGGGCTCCACCCGCCCGTCGGGGAACACCCGCCCGATCTGGGTTCCGAAGTCGTTGGTGGCGTATGCCGTTCCGTCGGCGGCGACATCGAGTCCGTTCGCCGCGCTCAGGCCCGACGCGAACGGAGTGAGCACGTTGGTCGCGGTGTTCAGCTTCGCGATCGCTCCCGGTCGCAGGATGTCGCCGAGGAACACGCGGACGTCCGCGCCGTACCCCACCAGCAGTGAGCCGTCCGACGCCCAGGCCAGCGCCCCGGCCCCGCCGTCCGGCACCGTCGCGACCGGGACCGCGGGGGCTCCCGGGGCGTCGAGGCGGAACACCCGCCCGCTCACGAGGTCCGTCGTGTAGAGGCGGCCGCCGCCGTCCACGGCGACTCCTTCGAGCGCCGCACCCGGCACCCGCCCGACGAGAACCGGTGCCTGGCCGGCGCCCGGGCACACCGGAGCGGCGGACGCCGTCTGCGGCGCCACCACCGACACTGCCCCGGCGAGCAGCGCGCCCGCGGCCACGGCCCGCAGGCCGCCTCCGACCAATCGACCCCATTGCGAAATGCGCATTGCCACGACCTTTCCCGGTGTGTCCCACGTGCCCCGTGCATGGTCCCCCACATGGCCGGAACCCGCTCGGTTTCGATTCGATCACGTCCCGATAACGACCGCTGGGAATGCCCGAGTAATGAGGCAGTAGCCTTTACTGCCGTGAGCACACAGGGAGCATCAGCAGTAGGCATCGCCAACGTGACCGTCGGCGGCACGGTCCTCGACACCTGGTTCCCGGCACCCGAGCTGGGAAACTTCGACGAGGCGGGCACCGTGCGGATCGAGGGTGGCGACATCCCCTCCGATCTGGCACTTCTCGCCGGACCCGACGAAGCGCGTGAGGTCGACCAGGTCGTGGTGCGCACCACCATCGCCGACCTGTCCGCGCCGCCGGTCGACGCACACGACGCCTACCTGCGCCTTCACCTCCTCTCGCACCGCCTCGTGACCCCGCACGGCGTCAACCTCGACGGCCTGTTCGGCCTGCTGTCCAACGTGGTGTGGACCAACTTCGGTCCGTGCGCGGTCGAGGGCTTCGAGAAGGTGCGGTCGCGCCTGCGCATCCGCGGTGTGGTCACCGTGTTCGGTGTCGACAAGTTCCCGCGCATGGTCGACTACGTCGTCCCGTCCGGGGTCCGCATCGCCGACGCCGACCGGGTCCGCCTCGGCGCCCACCTGGCAAGCGGAACCACCGTGATGCACGAGGGCTTCGTCAACTTCAATGCCGGCACGCTCGGCAACTCCATGGTCGAAGGCCGTATCTCCGCGGGCGTCGTCGTCGACGACGGATCCGACGTGGGCGGCGGCGCCTCGATCATGGGCACCCTGTCCGGTGGCGGCAAGGAGACCATCTCCGTCGGCAAGCGCTGCCTGCTCGGCGCCAATGCCGGTCTCGGCATCTCGCTCGGCGACGACTGCGTCCTCGAGGCCGGTCTGTACGTGACCGCGGGCACCAAGGTCACCGGGCCGGACGGCACCGTCGTGAAGGCCAAGGAACTCAACGGTCAGTCCAACCTGCTCTTCCGTCGCAACTCCGTGTCGGGAGCCGTCGAGGTCGTGCCGTGGAAGGGCACCGGCGTGGAACTGAACGCCGCTCTGCACGCAAACGACTGATCCGGTGAGCGGTACGCGGACACCCGGCACCATGACCGATTCGACCAGCACACTCGGCCGGGGCCTGAAGGTCCGTCATCTCACGATGATGGGCCTCGGTTCCGCGATCGGCGCCGGACTGTTCCTCGGCACCGGTGTCGGTATCGCGACCGCCGGTCCCGCCGTCCTCGTCTCCTACCTTCTCGCCGGCATCATCGTCGTCTTCGTGATGCGCATGCTCGGCGAGATGGGAGCGGCGATCCCCGCCAGCGGATCCTTCTCGCACTACGCGCGGATCGGCATCGGCGAGTGGGCCGGATTCGTGATGGGCTGGCTCTACTGGTTCATGCTGATCATGGTGCTCGGCGCCGAGATCACCGGCGCCTCCGGCATCGTGAGCGGCTGGCTGCCCGGTGTTCCGCAGTGGGTCGTCGCCCTGGTGTTCGTGATCTTCTTCGCCGCCGTCAACCTCGCGAAGGTCAGTAACTTCGGCGAGTTCGAATTCTGGTTCGCCGCCATCAAGGTCACCGTCATCATCGCGTTCCTGGTGATCGGCGTGCTGCTGGTGTTCGGCCTGCTGCCGGACACCGAACCGGTGGGCACCACCAACCTGTTCGGCCACGGCGGCTTCATGCCGGAAGGCTTCGCCGGTGTCGCCGCGGGACTGCTGGTGGTGGCGTTCGCCTTCGGCGGCATCGAGATCGTGACCATCGCCGCCGCCGAATCCGAGGACCCCGAGCGCTCGATCGCCGTGGCGGTGCGCAGCGTCGTCTGGCGTATCAGCGTCTTCTACCTCGGTTCGATCTCGATCATGGTCCTCGTCCTTCCCTGGGACTCGTCGGACCTGAAGAGCGGACCGTTCGTGGCGGTTCTCAACCAGGCCCACATCCCGTACGTGGCCGGGTTCATGGAACTGGTGGTCGTGGTCGCGTTGTTGTCGGCGTTCAACGCCAACATCTACGGCACGTCGCGGATGGCGTATTCGCTTTCCCGGCGCGGCGACGGTCCCGCGTTCATGGCCCGGATCTCGAATTCCGGGGTGCCTCTCAACGCGGTGCTGCTGTCGGTGTTCTTCGGTTTCGTCAGCGTGCTGCTCAACTGGTGGCTGCCCGACGACCTCCTCGGACTTCTTCTGAACGCCGTCGGTTCGGCGCTCCTGGTCATCTGGATCTTCATCGTCGTGTCGCATCTGAGGCTGCGCCCGAGGCTCGAACGCGAGGGCAAACTGACCGTGCGGATGTGGCTGTTCCCGTGGCTCAGCTACGTCACGCTCGCAATGCTCGCCGGTTTCGTCGTGCTCATGCTGTTCGACAGCGATGCCCGCACCCAGCTGATCTCGACGTGCGTCCTGTTCCTCGCCATCGCGGCGCTCGGTGTGCTCAACACCCGGCTGCGCAAGCGGTCGCAGACGGTGTGACCGGTTCGGGCCGGCGACTCACCGGCCCGAACTCGGCTCCTGCCCCGCGGACGAGCGCGCCGCACGGGCGAGCACCTGCGGTCCGGTCACCAACGCCTTCCGCCACGGTGCGACACCCTCGATCTCGATCTCGATGGACAGGCTCAGCACAGTGCGAATCAGCACGATCACTCCCAGGACGGCGGCATCGGTCAGCGACGGTGTGGAGGTGACCGTCTTGACGATGTCGGCCGCGACGAGCAATTCCAGGCCGAGCAGGATCGCGCCCCCGAGCGACTCCCGCAGGGTCTTGAACGCCTGAGCACCGTCTCGGGTCCTCCTCCACGCGCGCACCGCGAGGAAGAAGGCGAAGAGAAACCCGACAACCATCGCGATGACACCGAGCACTTCGAACAATCCGGTTGCGAGTTCGAAGAACCTGACAGTGCGCATGGTGTGAGTGTTCCTGTTCGGGAGGGTGTTCGCAGTCGAGGCCCGGTCGTTCCATGCATCACGCTAGGCGTCGATTCCCCGATCCGCGGCGAACCCACGAGGATTCCTCCGACTACTCGAGAAGCGGCGGGAACACCGTTGTCCAGTCGTTTTCGATGCTGACCACGGTCCAGTCGTGGGTTCCGGCCAGTTCGAGTGCCTGCTCGGCGCCCGCGACGTAGTCGAACTCGCGGACGCCGTCGTCGTGGCGCAGCAGCAACCGCAGCGACGGCCGGCCCGGTGCCTCCGAGAATTGCAGCATCGGGATGTCCCCGTTGCTGTTTCCTGCCGCCAGCAGGGGCCGCCTGCCGACCCGGTTCCAGATCTGCACCGGCTTCTCGGGCCCGTCGTCTAGGACGTCCGCCTCGGCTCTGCGGACGATCGCGCCGCTGCGCCCGTCGTGCTTCCAGACCAGTGACACCCCGCTGCCGATGACCCGTTGCCGCGGAATGCCGTACACGTCGTGACTGATCGGCCGCATGAAATCGCGGCCACCGCCGGACACGATGTAGTTGCGGAACCCGTTGACGGCCAGGTAGTCGAGGAGCTCCACCATCGGTACGTAACTGCACGCCAGGTAGTCCCTGTCGAGGGTGGGATGCCGGGCGGTGCGCAGGAACTGGTCCGCCCGGATCTCGAACTCCTCGACGGTCACGTCGGCGAACCCGGTCAGCACACCAGCGGCGAGTTCTTTCACACCGCTGTCGTCGCCGTCGTAGTGCCGCGTGATGACGTCGTTCAACCAGCCGTAATCCTGTGTGTAGGCGGCCTGCCAGGGCTGACGGGTGCGCAGATCCGGATCGTGCTCGGCCATGACGACGAGACGGCGCAGGATGAAGTCGAGCTGAATGGGCATCGGCTTCTCACACCACAGTGTGCCGTCGTTGTCGAAGACCGCGATCCGATCCTCGACGGGGACGTCCTCCGCCGTCACCTGCCCGACGAATCCCAGGATGGCCGCCCTGCCGGCACCCTCACGCCAGCTCGGAAGGAGTTCCGTCATGGCGCTTCCGTTCTCACTCGCGCGAGAGCATGGCCGCGGCTTCGCGTTCGAGATCGACGAACGGCTCGCCGCTGACGTCGATCGCGACCCGGTTCAACGTGCCACCGGTGAAGGCCCACGGCGACGAACCCGGATAGTCGTCGGTGACGGGTTCGCCGCTGTCGCGGCCGGCATTGAGGCCCTCGCCGCCTCCGATGCTGAATTTGCCGGGCTGCGTTCGGATTCGGCCCTCGCCGACCTTGCGGTCGCCGTAGTACAGGCTCAGCACCCCGTGGGCGGTACCGGGCGGGTCCTCCCCGTCCTTGTCGAACGACGCAGCCAGGATGAGGTTCTCCCCGGACGGCAGGTCCTCGGTCGCGTCGATCGTCTGCTGATCACTGCCGAGGAAGTTGTACACGTAGTGCAGCCGATTGTCCTTGACGTACAGCGAGTGGCCACCGAACCTGCCGCCGTGGGAGAACAGCACCCCCGAGGCACCGGGTTCGGGGAGGTCGACGAGCGCCCCGATCGAGTAGGAGCGGTTGCGGAGGTTGACCGCCACCGCCTCGGGTACCTCCGCGCCGCCGGGTCGGTAGACGTAGCGATTGCGTGGGGGCGCGAGTTGCGGACGTGGGGTGGTGAGGAGTTCGACGGGCGAGCGGTCGTCGAGCGGCAGCGCCTGGTTCGCGCCGGCCTCGTGGAACCACAGTCCGACGAGTTCGGCGAGTCTGCCGGGTTCCTCGGCGGCGAGGTCGTGGAGTTCGGAGCGATCCACCTGGGTGTGGTAGAGCTCCCAGGCGTCCTCCGGGAAGTGGCTCCACCCGCTCAGCGTCGGGTGGGTGGTGACGGCCTTCCAGCCGTCGTGCCAGATGCCCCGCCCGCCGAGCATCGAATAGAACTGGGTGTGCTTGGCGGTGGGGATGTTTCCGGCGTCGAAGCTGTAGCGCATGCTCACGCCCTGGATCGGGTGCTGGGTGTATCCCTTGACCGTGTCGGGAAGTTCGACACCGAGGCAGTCGAGCAGAGTCGGGACGATGTCGATGGCGTGGTGGTACTGGTCGCGGGTCTCGCCGCGGGCCTCGATCCCGGCGGGCCACGACAAGATGCACGGATCGCTGGTGCCGCCGTTGAACGAGTAGCGTTTCCACATCTTGAACGGGGTGTTGAAGGCCATCGCCCACCCGTTCGGATAGTGGTTGTAGGTCTCGGTGCCGCCGAGCTGGTCCAGCTTGGCCAGATTCTCGGCGAGATCGTCCGGCACGCTGTTGGCGATCTTGTTCTCGTTGACCGAACCGTTGGGTCCGCCCTCGCCGCTGGCGCCGTTGTCGGAGACCACCACGATGATGGTGTTCTCGAGCTGCTCGATCTCCTCGAGGTAGGCCAGCAGTCGGCCGATCTGGTCGTCGCAGTGCGAGAGGAAACCGGCGTACACCTCGGCCATGCGCGCGAAGAGCCGCTTTTCGTCGTCGGAGAGGGTGTCCCAGGGGCGGGTGAAGTCCAGCGGTGGGAACGGCTGACCGTCGGGTCCGGTGCGGGAGTCGGGGGTGCCGATCGGGTTGAGCGGCGGCAGCTCGGTGTCCGGAGGTACGAGGCCCATCTCCTTCTGCCGGGCCAGGGTCCGCTCGCGCATCGCCTCGTAGCCGTCGTCGAATCTGCCGCGATAGCGGTCGGCCCACTCACGCGGCGCGTGGTGCGGGGCATGCGCGCAGCCGGGTGCGTAGTACAGAAATACCGGCCGGTCCGGGGCGATCGCCTTGACGTCGCCGAGGTAGTCGAGCGCGTGGTCGGTGATGTCGACGCTGAAGTGGTAGCCCTGCTCCGGGGTGGCGGGCTGCTCGACGGGATGGTTGTCGTGCACCAGATCCGGATACCACTGATTCGTCTCCGCCCCGAGGAAGCCGTAGAAGCGCTCGAAGCCGCGGCCGACCGGCCAGTTCCGTTTCGTCGACGCCAGGTTCATCTCGTCCTCGGCGCACAGGTGCCACTTCCCGACCATCGCGGTGCTGAAGCCCTGCTCGACCAGGATCTCGGCGAGGGTGGCGCACTCGGGAGGGATGTGCCCGTTCCCACCGGGGAACCCGACAGCACACTCACTGATGCACGCCATCCCGTTGGTGGTGTGGTTACGCCCCGTCAGCAGGCAGGATCGCGTGGGGGAACACAGGGCGGTGGTGTGCCACTGGCCGTACCGCAGCCCGTTCGCGGCGATCCGGTCGATGTTCGGAGTCTCGATCGGCCCGCCGTAGCAGCCCATCGCTCCGAAACCGACGTCGTCGAGCACGATGTAGAGGACGTTCGGCGAACCGGGCGGCGCCTTCGGTTGCTCGTACGGACCCCAATCCGGGATCGAGTCACGAATATCGAGATTGACGACACCTCTGAACGGCTTGGCCATGACGAGCTCCTCGAATGGGTCCGACTCCCCCTTTTCACCAAAGCACCACCGCCCGATGGATTGCTAGGGGTGCGGCCCCAAAAGTCCGACTGCGCCGGAACGGAATTCCGCTAGCTGCGACCGCGGGCGGCCAGCGCGTTGACGAACACGTTGGCGATGTCGGCGGGATCCTTCGCGACGTAGCTCGACCCTCCGGTCACCCGCGAGATCTCGGCGAGCGTGGCGGCATCGGCGTCGTCGGTGATGCCGATCGTCACGATGATGACGGGCCGGGCCGGATCCATCTCACGCTGCAGGATGCTCAGGAGCTGTTCCTTCGTGATGGAGTCCGGATCCTCGTTGGCGCCGTCGGTCAGGATGATCACACTGTTCACGGCGCGCGGGTCGTACGTCTCCTGCACCGACCGGAACGCGGCGAGCGTCGTGTCGTACAGGCCTGTGCCGCCGCCGATCAGCCCGTCGACCCTCCCCGCCTGCTGCGCCATCAGCTGGCGCTGTGTGAGGCCGTCGACCACCGTGTCGTAGCGGCGGATCGGGACCATTTCCTTGTAGTCTTGCGGTCCCCCACCGAGCCCCTGCGAGAACGCCCACAACCCGGCGGACACGCTGTCGGGGAACATCGCGTTGCCGGCGAGCGCCGCATCGACCGTGAGGTCCATGCGCGACCGGTTGCCTGCGGGTGTCTCCATCGACCCCGACACGTCGATCGCGACGAGCGTGCGGATGGGCAACGCCATCAACGCCCATCCGCCGAGGGCGTCCTGTAGCGCCGACTCGTCCTCGAGCGCGAGCTTGGTGATCCGGCCGACGCCGCGGCCGTCGGCCGGCGGACTCCCGTCGGGTCCGCGGAATCCGTTCTCCGCGAGTACCGCACGGGCCTCCTCACCGCCCAGAACAGCGGCGACGGCACGTGCCACCTGGGTGGCCTTGTAGTGCCGGTCGGGGGCCGGCGAGGTGACGACGAGCGGGAAGTTCATGAAGTTGCTGCCCGTCGGGGGGACCGTCGCGGTGAGCGTGCGCGCGCCGTCACCGTCGGAGAAATCGAGCACGGACTGTTCGGTGGCCACGGCGACGCCACCGTTGTCGACGACTCCCTGCAGCATCTCCTCGCCGATGGGCTCGTCCGCGGTGCGTGCACTCTCCTCCTGTGCGAGCGGGACCAGCGCCGCCCGCACGGTCCCCGCGGATACGGGGTCGGCCTCGCCCTCGGCGAGTGCCGCGTTGATCGGAGCCTGCGCGGCCCCGGTCACGAGGGGGTTGCCCAGCTGGATGTCCTTGATCTGGAGGGCGGCAAGCCACGTCGGCGACGTGGGGGCGTCCTCCTCGCGGGACGCCAGGACGACGGGCGAGGATGCAATCGACCCCGTCATCACCTCGACCGGACCGGCCGCGGTGAGCGCCGCCTTGCCCACCCAGGCGCCGGTGTCGGGGATCCAGAGGTCCGGCGCGTCGGTTCCCTTGCCGAGTCGTCCCGCGATGTCGCCGGACGTCGCGCCGCTGACGGCGACGTTCGCGCAGCCCAGGTCGGTGTCCTTCGCTTCGCCGAGAATGCTGCTCAGGGCCGCCGCGATGCTCGGGTCGGCGGCGAGGGTGTAGTCGGTGACCTGATCGCAGTCGTCGGCCCAGGAGCGCACCGCCTGAACGACGACGACCACGGAGGCCACGAGCCCGATCACGACAGCGGCGCACACCGCGTAGAACCCGGGCGAGCGACCACTTCGCTCCTGCCCCGCGCTGGAATGACGCCCTCCGGCCATCGCCTGCCCCCTAACAGTTCGGTCACGAGACGACCACCGACACATCCGGACCGAATATGATCCGGCCCACATCGTAACGAACGGTGCAGCGTACGACGCTGCGTCAGTAACGGGCGCCCGGGTCAGCGATCGGGTTGCGCGACCTCGAGCCGGCGGGCCACGAGCGCGGCCTGGATCTGCCGCAGTCCGGACGGGCGGGTCGGATCGCAGCCGGTCAGCTGCGCCACCCGCTTGAGCCGGTAGTCCACCGTATTGGTGTGAAGGTGCATCTGCTTCGCGGTGCGCTGCCGATTGAGATCGTGGCCGATGTGCACCTCGAGCGTCTCGATCAGTTCGGGTGAGCCCTGCAACGGTTCGAGAAGCCGCGCCAGGTGGGTCCTGCCCGGCCCGGGCCGGGTGAGCTGGTATTCGAGCGCCAGATCGTCCATCTCGTAGAGGCCCGGTTCCAGGGCCAGCTGATGGGCGAGCTCGAGGAGTTCGTGGACCTGGTCGGCGGCCGCGGGGATACCGGCGGTGCGGACCCGGGTTGCCGTGGCGGTGAGGGGAACTCCGGCGGCGGCTCCGATGCGGTCGAGCAGGGACACCATCCAGGCCCGCTCGGGCGAGCCCGGCAGCAACAGCGTTCCGCCGTCCGGGCTCAGCGAACACAGGGCGGCACCACCCGCGGCGTCCGCCAGCTCGATCTGCAACCGGCGGAGCTTCTGCCGGGCGACGACGGCTTTGCGCCGGTGGGTCACGGCCTCGGTGGGATGCGACGGAATGGACAGCCCCAGCACCACGTACTCGTCGGCCAGCTCCACACCCGCGTGCCGCGCGGCGGTCGCCGCCTTTCTGCCGCTGAGCAGCGCCGTGACGAGATTGACCGCGGCACCGTCGCGTTCGCTGTTGACGGCTTCGAGTTCCTCCACGTAGCTGGTCGTGGCGGCGACGGTCACGCATTCGAGCAGGGTGAACATCACCTTCTGGATGACCAGGAGTTCGGGCAGGTCTTCCTCGCGGGCGTTCGAGGCGACGAGGTCGCCGGCCTCCTGGATGCCTTCGTGGAGGATGCGGAGCACGAGCTTCAACGGGAATCCCTCGCGGGCCCAGCGCGCGGAGCTGTTGCGAACTTCCGCGAGGTCCTCGTCCGTCGGGCTGATGCCTTCGTCGAGCATCTGGATGCCGAGACCGAGGCAGACGATCGTGAAATCCATGACGTCGCTCTGCAGTTGTTCGCCGGGAAGCGAACCGCAGGGGGTCACGTTGTCGGCGAAATGGCGGACGAGTTTCTGCGCGACCGTCAGCGTGTCGCGCAGCGGGGCGGAGGCGGGCCTGCCGTCGACGAGGATCTGCGAACCCGCCCCCGAATTATGATTCGCCATCGAGCTGATCACTCCCAAATGTGGATGACACCGAACTCCCGCACCATCGACATCACGCAAACATAACGAGGGTCCGCTTGTGTCACCGTTGTATCACGACAGCGTCCTGTCCAGGGCGAATACGGCCCGTCAGTTCTCCTCGGCGACCCGGACCACCAGCTTGCCGAAGTTGCTTCCCCGGAGCAGACCGATGAACGCGGCAGGCGCATTCTCGAGCCCGTCGACGATGTCCTCGCGGTAGGCGAATCGGCCCTCCCGGATCCACCCGGACACATCGCGCTGGAAGTCCGCGTACATCTCGGAGACGAACTCGCGCTGGATGAATCCGCGGATCGTGAGGCTCTTGACCAGCACCCGGCTGAAGAACCCGGGCAGCCGATCTAGCCCCTCGGGAGCCTCGGTGTCGTTGTACTGCGCGATCAGGCCGCACACGGGAACTCGCGCATACAGGTTGAGCAGCGGCAGTACTGCCGCGGCCACCGCACCGCCGACGTTCTCGAAGTAGACGTCGATGCCGTCGGGGCACGCCGCGCGCAGTTCCTCGGCGAAGTTCGGGGACCGGTGGTCGACGGCGGCGTCGAATCCGAGTTCGTCGAGCAGGTAGCCACACTTCTCCGGGCCGCCCGCGATCCCGACGGCTCCGGCGCCCTTCAGCTTCGCGATCTGCCCCACCGCCGAGCCGACCGGACCGCTGGCCGCCGCGACGACCACCGTCTCGCCTGCCTTGGGTTGCCCGATCTTCAGCAGGCCGGAGTACGCGGTGAAGCCGGGCATGCCGAGAACTCCGACGGCGGTCGACAGCGGCGCGGCGTCGCGGTCGAGTGTGCGGAGCTGGTTGCCGTCGACCACGGCGTGCGACTGCCAGCCCGCGTACCCGAGAACGTAGTCACCGGTGGCGAAATCCGGGTGCCGGGAATCGACCACCTGCCCGACGGTGCCACCGACCATGACCTCGTCGATCTCGACCGGGTCGGCGTAGGACTCCGCGGCACTCATCCGGCCGCGCATGTACGGGTCGAGGGACAGGTAGATGACGCGGATCAGCACCTGACCTTCGGCGGGTTCGGGAAGGTTCACTGCCTCGAGCCGGAAGTTGCCGGCGGTGGGCGCGCCGTCCGGCCGCGAGGCGAGGACGATTCGGGTGCTCTGAACGATGCTCTCGACACTCACTGTGCGCCTGCCAATCCGTGTTGGGCCGGTATCGCCCGCCACCTTACCGATTTCAGAACAGCTGCTGCTTCTGCACCTTGCCCATCGCGTTCCGCGGAAGCGACTCGACCACACGGATCTCGCGGGGCCGCTTGTGCACCGACAATTCGGTGGCCACGTGCTCGATCAGCTCGGTCTCGGAGACGTCGTCCCCCACCACGAAGGCGACGAGCCGCTGGCCGAGGTCCGGGTCGGGAAGGCCGATCACCGCGGCTTCCCGCACACTCGGGTGGCCGAGGAGAGACGTCTCCACCTCCCCCGCCCCGACCCGGAATCCACCCGACTTGATGAGGTCCGTGGATTCGCGGCCGACGATGCGATGGAACCCCTCCGGGTCGATGACGGCGACGTCGCCCGTCTTGAAGAAGCCGTCGTCCGTGAAAGATTCGGCCGTCGCGTCGGGCTTGCCGAGATAACCGTCGAAGAGCATCGGGCCCCGCACCTGCAGTCCGCCGATGGATTCGCCGTCGTGGGGAACGTCGCCGCCGCGCTCGTCGCGCAGCCGGGTCTCGACGCCGCGGACCGGCACACCCACCCACCCCGGGCGACGCTCGCCGTCGGCCCTGGTGCTGAGCGTGAGCATCGTCTCGCTCATGCCGTACCGCTCGATCGGCGCGAGCCCGGTCAGCTCGTGCAGCTTCTCGAACACCGGCACGGGCAGCGGGGCGCTGCCCGACACCAGCAGTCGCGCACCCGACAGCGCACGCGCCGACTCGGGGTCGTCGGCGATGCGACTCCACACCGTGGGGACGCCGAAGTACATCGTTCCGCGTGCCGCGGCGTAGGCCGCCGGGGTGGGCTTGACCGTGTGGACGAGACGGCTGCCGATACGCAACGGTCCCAGCACACCGAGGATGAGACCGTGGACGTGGAACAACGGAAGTCCGTGCACCAGTGTGTCGTTGCCGGTCCACTGCCAGGCGTCCACGAGGCCGTCGAGGCCTGCAGCGATGGCCTTCCTGCTGATCAGAACTCCCTTGGGCGGTCCCGTGGTGCCGGAGGTGTAGAGCACGAACGCGATGCCCGACTCGGGCGGTTCCGGGTAGCTGTGCCACGACCGGGCGTGGACGCGGACCGGAACGACGGGCAGGCCCGCAGTGTCCGCGGGTGCCTCGCCGAGCCACGCCTGCACACCGGAATCGCGCAGGATGTGCTCGAGTTCGGCGGGGCCGGAATCGGGCGGCACCGGCACCGCGGTCACACCGGCGATAAGGCAGCCCACGACGGCGAGAACGGTGGTGACGGTGGGGGTGGCGAGGATCGCGACCCGATCCGCGCGTGCCACACGTTCGGCCACGGACGTCGCCGCCCCGAGCACATCACCGCGCGACAGGGTGGTGTCGCCGATCCGGATGGCGTCGGGAATGTCGTCGCCCTGGGCGACGGCCAGAGGATTCAGAGATCGCAGCAGCACATCGACAGCTTCTCACAGGGCCCGGACGCGGTCCGGTGGGTCTCCCGGTGGTGGACTGACGGTGGCCAGTGCCGCACCCAGCAGGGCCCCGGTCAGGACGGCCAGCCCGTGGGCGTCGTCGACCACCACCAGCAGGACCCCGGCGAGCACGATGCCCCCGCTCGCGGCGAGGACCCGCCGCTGCTTGGACTGCATCACCAACCCCGCGAACGACGCGGCCAGCGCGAGCGTGGCGCCCGAATTGCCCGCGCCGGGCGACGGGAACAGGAACGCGGTGAACAGGCCGAAGATGATCTGGCTCGCCACGAACAGCAGTACGGCCCGCACTCCACCCCAGACCCGGACGGCGAGCGGGGCCACCCAGGCGAGAACGAGCAGGTTCACCACGGTTCCGGCCAGTCCCCCGTCCTGCACCGCAACCGACGTGACGATCCGCCACCACTGGTGGTCCCGGATCTGGGTGGGGTCACGCTCGAGGGCGTCGAGGACTGCGGGGACGACGATCTGCAGCAGCGACGGCACGGCGATCAGCAACCACAGCACCACCGCGGTGCGCGGCGGACGGGTGAGCCGGACCTCGCCGATGCGCGTCGAACCGAGCAGCGTCGCGAGGACGAGAACGACGGCGAACAGGACCGCGCTGGGCCATCCCGCGCCTGAAGTCGTCACCGCGAAACTCTACAACGACGCACCCCTGAGGGAACCGATCCGCGGGCCGCGCCGGTCAGTCCCGGGTGACCACCGAGCGCAGGAAGAACCGCAGGTTCGAGGGACGCTCGGCCAGTCGCCGCATGAAATAGGCGTACCACTGACTTCCGTATGGCACGTACACCCGAACCTGCTTGTCCTCGTTCGCGAGCCGGCGCTGCTCGACGTCCCGGATTCCGAACAGCATCTGGTGCTCGTAGGCGTCCGCGGCGCGGCCGGTGCGCCCGACCAGCGGGGCGACCGCGTCGATGACAGCCGGATCGTGCGAGGCCACCATCGGGTACCCGGACCCTTCCATGAGGATCCCCAGGCATCGCAGGTACGACGCGTCGACGGCAGCGCGGTCCTGGAATGCCACGGACTCGGGTTCCCGGTACGCCCCCTTGCAGAGCCGGACCCTCGAACCGGGGCCGGCGAGGGCACGGCAGTCGTCCTCGGTGCGTCGCAGGTACGACTGCACCACCGCACCGAGCCAGGGGTAGTCGGTGCGGAGTTCGCGCACGATCGCCAACGTCGAATCGGTGGTCGTGTGGTCTTCGGCGTCCACGGTCACCCACACCCCGGCCGCCTCCGCGGCGGCGCAGATCGTGCGGGCGTTGTCGGTGGCGATCCTGCGGCCGTTGCCGGCGAGCGCCTGTCCGAGTGCCGACAGTTTCATCGACACCTCGAGCCGGCGAACACCCGGAGTCCCTTCCGCCGCTTCCGGTAGCGCACCGAGATCGGCGACGAGCGCCAGATATTCGTCGACCGTCGCCTGGGCTCCCGCGGCGTCACGCGTGTCCTCACCGAGGAAGTCGATCGACACCGACCGGCCCGAATCGAGGATCTCCCGAACGGCCGCGAGCGCCGATTCCCGGTTCTCCCCGGCAACGAAGCGGTCGACGAGTTTCCGGGTGACCGGGGCGCCGGTGACCGCCCGTTTGACGCGGGACGACCGGGCCGCCGCGAGGATCGCCGGGCGCAGCGGATTCGCCAGAACCGTGGGCGCTTTCATTCCGACCCCATGTGCGGATATCGGTAGTCGGTGGCCGGGACGAACGTCTCCTTGATGGTGCGGGCCGACACCCACCGCAGCAGGTTGAGCTTGGACCCGGCCTTGTCGTTCGTGCCCGACGCGCGGGCCCCGCCGAACGGCTGCTGCCCGACGACGGCACCGGTCGGCTTGTCGTTGACGTAGAAGTTTCCGGCGGTGAACCGGAGAGCCGACGTTGCCTGCTCGACGGCCTGGCGATCGTCGGCGATCACCGCACCGGTCAGCGCGTACGGGGCCGCCGAGTCGACCTTGGCGAGCACGTCGGCGAACGCGTTCGGGGCCGAGTCGTCGTACACGTGCACCGTCAGGATCGGACCGAAGTACTCGGTGGTCATCGCCTCGTCGGCCGGGTCGTCCGCGAGGAGCACGGTGGGGCGGACGAAGTAGCCGACGCTGTCGTCGTACTTGCCGCCGACGGCGATCTCGAGTCCGGCGGCGCTGCGGGCCCGTTCGATGGCCGCGACGTTCTTGTCGTACGCGCGCCGGTCGATGAGGGCGCCGCCGAAGTTCTCCAGGTCGGTCACGTCACCGTAGGTGAGGGCGTCGACTTCCGCGGTGAACGTGTCCCGCATCCGCCGCCACAGCGACTTCGGGACGTAGGCACGGGAGGCGGCCGAACACTTCTGGCCCTGGTATTCGAACGCGCCGCGGATCAGCGCCGTCCGCAGCACGTCCTCGTCGGCCGAGGCGTGCGCGACCACGAAGTCCTTGCCGCCGGTCTCTCCCACCAGCCGGGGGTAGCCGGCGTACTTCCCGATGTTCGCGCCCACCTCGCTCCACAGATGCTGGAACGTCCGGGTCGAACCCGTGAAGTGGATGCCCGCGAGGCGGGGATCGCTGAGCAGCACTTCCGAGACCGCCTGCCCGCTGCCGGTGAGCAGATTGATGACACCCGGAGGCATTCCCGCCGCCTCGAGCAGTTTCACAGTCCAGTACGCGGCGACGGTCTGCGTCGACGACGGCTTCCAGATCACCGTGTTGCCCATCAACGCAGGCGCGGTCGGCAGGTTGCCTGCGATCGCGCTGAAGTTGAACGGCGTGATGGCGTAGACGAAGCCCTCGAGCGGACGGTATTCGAGCCGGTTCCACACACCGGGTGAGGAGATCGGCTGATCGGCGAGGATCTGGCGTGCGAAGTGAACGTTGAAGCGCCAGAAGTCGATCAGCTCGCACGGTGCGTCGATCTCCGCCTGCTGGACCGACTTGGACTGGCCGAGCATCGTCGCCGCGGCGAGCGTTTCGCGCCACGGCCCGGACAGCAGGTCGGCGGCGCGCAGGATGACCGCGGCCCGGTCGTCGAACGACAGCGCCCGCCAGTGGGGCGCCGCGGCCGTGGCCGCCTCGACCGCCGCCGACGCGTCGTCGTGGGTGGCGCTGCGCAGCGTGCCGAGCACGGCGGAGTGCCGATGGGGTTGCACGACGTCCACGCGGTCGCCGTTACCGTGCCGGTGTTTGCCACCGATCACGTGCGGGATGTCGACGGGATTGGTGGCGATGTCGGTGAGTGCCGATTGCACTCGGGAACGTTCGGGACTGCCCGGCGCGTACGTGTGGACCGGCTCGTTGGTGGGCACCGGAACCTGGGTGATGGCGTCCATGCTGCCTGCCTCCTGCCCTCAGATCGTGAGGAACTGTGACCGGGACCGCGGGCGGACGGGGACACCCGTCCGAGCGGAACCCTTGAGCCCAGGTTAGCGCCGGACTGGGGTACTCATCCGGTTTTGACGCGCGGGTCGGCTGGCTACCATCGGCACATGGCCGAACGGAATCGTGTGTCACCCCGATCCGAGATCGTCGCGATTCCACTCCGTGGCCGGTTCATGGGAAACCGGGGCTGCCTGCACCGGGGACACACCGTCGTGCGCAACCATGCAGGCAAGCGGTGGATCATCTGCGTCACCGACTACCCGGCCCGCACCGTCGCCCAGTGGAGCGGGGGCCACTACACGGTCCTGTTCTTCCACGACGAGGCGCTGGCCCTCGCGGCAGGACATCGGCCGTGCGCCCTGTGCCGACGCGAGCGGTACAACGACTTTCGCGTCGCGTGGCAGTCGGCCAACGGGGGTGGGCTGCCCGGCGCGGACGAGATGGACGCCCGGCTGCACGGTGAGCGGCTGGTCGGTTCCCACCAGCGCACGCACGAGGCCGCGTGGTCGTCGTTGCCCGACGGCGCGTTCGCGCTGTTCGACGGCGGACCCGCGGTCGTGCTGGGCGGCACCGTCCTCCCGTGGTCGGCCGAGGGATACGGGACTCCGGCGAACCGGCCGGCCGGCACCGCCACCGTCCTGACACCGCCGTCCACCGTCGCCGTCCTCGCAGCCGGCTACCGTCCGGACGTCGCGTACGTCTAGACGTCGCGTGCGTTCGACACGAGTTGATGGACGTCCTGGTCGGTGGCGCCGAGACCGAAGCTGATGATCCGTTCGGGGTGAATGCGAATGGTCGGTCCACCGAGACCGTTCGCCTCGGCGGCCTCGGCGTCGAGGGACTCGGCGCGCCCGCGGATTTCGACGCAGCGCACCCGCCACGGGTCGACGGACGGCACGTCGTCCACGACGAACGCCACCTTCCCGTTGTCGGCGACGTTGCGGAACTTGCGGCTCGCCGCCATGTTGTAGCCCTGGATGTCGATCGTGGACGTGCCGGCGTTGTAGTGGAAACCGACGGGACTGACCTGCAACGTGCCATTCGGCTGAACCGTCGCGAGCCGGCCCAGGCGTTGTGACGCCAGGTAGTCGAGTTCTTCTTCTGTGAAGGACATGGGGTCAGGCTAGAACCTGAACCGCACTCGAGGTCAAGCGTTCGCGACATTCGTCAGTCGAGATCGTCGACTGCGCGCCGGGCTTCCTCGACGCGCCGCTCCGCCGCATCGAGATCTCGTTCGCCTCGGTGCACCGCCTCCGCCGACGCCTTCTCCGCGTTCCGGGTGAACTGCCGCTCCTGCTCGGCGTGTTCGAGTTCGACGCGCAGCTCCTCGATCCGGTGGTCGATCTCCGTCAGCGTCGACCGCGCCTGCTCCAGTTCCGTTCTCGCGTCGTTCAGTTCGCCGCGGACCTCGTCGGCCTGGGAGGTGACGTCCGCCAGTTCGGCCTCGGCCGCCGCGCGTTCGGCGTCGCGGTCGCGCTCCACCGACTTCTTCTTCGACTTCTCCTCCGGGGGCGTGGTGGCGGGTTCGGACTTCGGGGTCTTCGCGGTCTTTCCCTGGACGACGGCGAGTCCGGCCGGACCGAAACCGCTGTAGCTCGCCGCCGTCACCACCCGGCCGCGCCGCACCTGCTCGGCGGTCGCGGCGTCGGCGAGTGCGGCGTGCAGCGTCTGACCGACATCCCGCAGCGCGTCCTCCCCGACCGTCCGACCTCGCTCGGCGGCGAGTTCACCGGCCTTGCGCGCCAACGCGCGCACCACCTGCTGCCGTTGGGTGTTCAGCCGCCGAAGGTCCGGGCCGGACAGGTGTCGCTGCGCGTCACGGAGGGCGTCCCCGAGGGCGAGGAGCGCGCCGACCTCGTCGGGCAGCTCGCGGGCGAGCAGGTTGACGAGCCAGCCGACGACCGTCGGCTTCCGCAGCTTCCCGATCGCGGTCGCCAGTGCGCGGTCCTTGTCCTCCCTCGCCGCGGTCACCTGCGCGGTGCGGGCCTCGACGAACTCACCGGGGTCGAGGCCGTACAGTTCGTCGGCGACGTCGTCGAGGGTCACGGCCCAATACTTTCACCGTGACCGCTCTGTCCGGGCAGACTCGGGTCAGACCAGTCGTTCGGCCGCGGCCGCGATTCGTTCGTCACTGGCCGTGAGGGCGATGCGTACGTGGGTGCCGCCGCCGGGACCGTAGAACTCCCCTGGTGCCACGAGAATGCCACGCGCGGCGAACCACTCGACGGTGTCCCGGCAGGCTTCGCCACGGGTCGCCCACAGGTACAGCCCGGCTTCGGAGTTGTCGACGGTGAATCCGGCGCCGCGCACCGCTGCGAGAAGGATCTCGCGGCGACGGCGGTACCGCTCACGCTGCTCGTTCTCGTGGTCGTCGTCGCTGAGCGCGGCGGTCATCGCCGACTGGATCGGCAACGGCACCATCATGCCCGCATGCTTGCGGACCTCGAGAAGTTCGGCCACCAACGCCGGGTCACCGGTGACGAAGCCTGCGCGGTAACTCGCGAGGTTGGACGTCTTCGACAGCGAGTGCACCGCGAGGAGCCCGGTGAGATCGCCGTCGTTCACCCGCTCGTCGAGGATCGAGAGGGCTTCGCCTTCCCAGCTCAACCCCAGGTAGCACTCGTCGGACGCCACGATGGCGCCCCGGCGGCGCGCCCAGTCGACCACCTTGCGCAGATGCTCGAGACCGAGCACCTTGCCGGTGGGGTTGGACGGCGAGTTCACGAAGATCAGCGACGCGCCCTCCGGGCCGAGCCGGTTGAGACCGTCGGCCCGGATCACCCGCGCACCGGCGAGGAGCGCGCCGACCTCGTAGGTCGGGTACGCCAGCTCCGGAATGACTACGAGGTCGTCTGCGCCGAGCCCGAGAAGGCGTGGCAGCCAGGCGATGAGCTCCTTCGTGCCGATCGCGGGCAGCACCGCAGCCGGATCGATGCCGGTGATGCCGTAGCGGCGACGCAGCGCCTCCACCGCGGCGTTCCGCAGTTCCTCGGTGCCGTGCGTCGTCGGATATCCCGGAACCGCGGCGACCGCGGTCAGCGCGTCCTGGATGATCGGGGCGACCGGATCGACCGGAGTTCCCACCGACAGGTTGACGATGCCACCCGGGTGGGCGAAGGCTTTCGCCTTCGCCGACTCGAGCGAGTCCCACGGAAAGTCGGGAAGTGCTGTGGCTACCGGGATACGAGGCACATCTAGTCCTCGCCCATGGGGGGCAGAGCCTTGACGAACGGCGGGTCGTAGTCGACCTTGCCCAGCTTCGCCGCGCCGCCGGGAGAACCGAGGTCGTCGAAGAAGTCGACATTCGCGGCGATGTAGCCGTTCCACTGTTCCGGGACGTCGTCTTCGTAGAAGATGGCTTCGACGGGGCAGACGGGTTCACAGGCGCCGCAGTCCACACATTCGTCCGGATGGATGTACAGCATCCGCCCGCCCTCGTAGATGCAGTCGACAGGGCATTCCTCGATACACGCCTTGTCCAACACATCCACGCACGGTTCAGCAATCGTGTAGGGCACTGCCGCTCTCCCTGCCTTTCTGACACGAGTAGGCACGGGGTACGGGCCGCTTGTACCCCGCGGAAGACACTATTATCGCCTGCCCGGCGGACCTCTCTGCGGTGAGGGTTACCTGACCCGGCGTACCGCCGCGGGCAACGGCGCCCGGGACGCGATCCACTGCTCGCCCTGTTTCGCGGCTCTCACCAGCGCGCCCCGTTCGCCGAGATACCCGGCCACCACACCGACCACCGGGATGTTGCCCAGCAGCGAGTAGGTCGAGCCCGGCCCAGGACGCTTGTCGAGTTCGTCACTGAGCGCGCGCACCGTGCGGGCGGTGCGCCACAGCGCGCCGATCAGCGCGAACGGGCGCCACAACGACTCGCCGTCCGCGGAATCGGTTCGCGCCGTGTCGGCGAGCACCGCGTCCGTCTCACGCCGGCAGAGCACGGCCGCCAGCAGGTCCACCTGGTCGGACCGGTTCGTCACGCCGTGTTCCCGGGCGACGGCGACGAGAACGACGGCCTGATTCGCGAACCCGAGCACGTCCTGGATCGGGAACCGGTTGAGAAGCACACCGAACATGCCCGGGAACGCGACCACGATCGTGTTCAACGCACCGATCCGGGTCACCCACCACCGCGCCCGCTCGTCGTCGCTCGCCTTCTCCCACGACGCCGTCCCCGGGAACTGCACGGTGTCGAGAATCCAGGCGATACCGTCGAGCAGCGCCTCCGCGGCGCCCCGGTCCTCCGCGGTCGGGGTGAACGTCCGGCTCTTGATGCCGAACGGATCCGTGAGGGCCAGATCGAGCACGGGGTTGATGCCCCGCGCGGCACGATCCAGGATGCCGACGACCTTGTCGTCGCCCAGCCGATCCGTCTCGCTCATGCCGCGGCGTCCCGTCGTGCGTGTGTGGTGGTGCGCTCGCGGGCCGGGCGGCCGATTTCCTCGGCGATGGCCCGCAGTTCGGCGACCGTCTTCTCGGATCCGTGCTCGGATCCCGCCATCCGGGAGATGGTCTCCTCCATCAACGTGCCGCCGAGGTCGTTGGCGCCGCCCTGCAACATCACCTGGGTACCGGTGACACCCAGCTTGACCCAGCTGGTCTGGATGTTCGGGATCCGCCCGTGCAGCATGATCCGGGCCAGGGCGTGGACGGCCCGGTTGTCCCGATTGGTCGGGCCCGGACGCGACGCGCCCGCCAGATACAGCGGCGCGCTCTGATGCACGAACGGCAACGGAACGAACTCGGTGAAGCCGCCGGTCCGGTCCTGGATTCCGCGCAGCACCCGCAGATGCCCGACCCAGTGCTTCGGGTTGTCGACGTGGCCGTACATCATCGTCGAACTCGACCGCAACCCCACCTCGTGCGCCGTGGTCACCACCTCGATCCAGGTGGCGGTGGGCAGCTTGCCCTTAGTCAGCACCCAGCGCACCTCGTCGTCGAGGATTTCCGCGGCCGTGCCGGGAATGGTGTCCAGACCCGCCTCACGCAGTTCCGTCAGCCAGTCCCGGATGCTCTGCCCGCCGCGGGAGGCGCCGTTGACGATCTCCATCGGGGAGAACGCGTGCACGTGCATCGACGGCACCCGCGCCTTCACCGCCCGCACCAGATCGGCGTACCCGGTGACCGGGAGCTCCGGGTCGATGCCACCCTGCATGCAGACCTCCGTCGCACCCGCGACGTGCGCCTCCCAGGCCCGGTCCGCGACCTCGCCGGTGGACAGCGTGAACGCGTCCGCGTCGCCCTTGCGCTGCGCGAACGCGCAGAACCGGCAGCCGGTGTAGCAGATGTTGGTGAAGTTGATGTTCCGGTTCACCACATACGTCACCTCGTCACCGACGGCGTCCCTGCGGAGCGCATCCGCCAACGCCACCATCGCCTCGAGCCCCGGCCCCTCCGCCGTCGCCAACGCCAGGTATTCGTCGTCGGTGCAGCCCGCCGGATCGCGTTCCGCGCTGCGCAGCGCCGCGAGGACGTCCGTGTCCACCCGCACCGGGCCGCTCAACTCCAGCACCTGCTCGCGGACGGTCTCCCAGTCCCCGAACGCGCTGCCCAGGTCGCTGCGCGTCTCGGTGTTGCGGCCGTCGGTGTCGATCTCGGTGTTCAGATCCACCCGGCCCGTCGACTCCCACGACTCGTCCGGCTCCTGCCACGGCAACCCGACCGGCTTCGTATCCCGCTTCGCCAGTCCGGTGTGCGGGTCCGCGAGGGCCTGCACGTGCCCGGTGATCCGCGGATCGATCCACGGCGACCCGGCGAGCACATACTGCGGTTGCGCCGCCGTGCGCTCGGTGAGCTCGAACCCGGCCTCCGCCGTGATCTGGGCCAGGGTGTCCAGGTTCGGCCACGGCCGCTCCGGGTTCACGTGGTCCGGGGTCAACGGCGACACGCCGCCCCAGTCGTCGACACCCGCACCCAGCAGCGCCGCGCATTCGGTGTTCGAGACCAGGTTGGGCGGCGACTGGATGCGCATCCCCGGGCCCAGCAGCAACCGGGACACGGCGATGGTCGCGGTGAACTCCTCGAGACCCGCATCCGGGACGTCGCGCATCGCGGTGTCCGGCTTGGCGAGGAAGTTCTGCACGATCACTTCCTGAACATGCCCGAACGCCTTGTGCGACTTACGGATCGCCATGATCGATTCCGCCCGTTCCCGCACGGTCTCGCCGATGCCCACCAGAATGCCCGTCGTGAACGGCACACTCAGCCGGCCGGCGTCGGTGAGCGTGCGCAACCGCACCGCCGGATCCTTGTCCGGGCTGCCGTAGTGGCACTCGCCCTTGTCGGTGAACAACCGGGTGGACGTCGTCTCGAGCATCATGCCCATCGACGGGGCCACCGGCTTGAGGCGGGAGATCTCCTCCCAGCTCATCACACCCGGATTCAGGTGCGGCAGTAGTCCGGTCTCCTCGAGGACCCGGATCGACATCGCCCGCAGGTAGTCCAGCGTCGAATCGTAGCCCCGCTCGTCCAGCCACTGCTTGGCCTCCGGCCACCGATCCTCGGGACGGTCACCGAGGGTGAAGAGGGCTTCCTTGCAGCCCAATTCGGCGCCCTGCCGGGCGATCTCCAGCACCTCGTCCGGCTCCAGATACGCCCCGCGCCCCTCGGCCCGCAACTTACCCGGCACGGTGACGAACGTGCAGTAGTGGCACTTGTCCCGGCACAACCGCGTCAGCGGGATGAATACCTTGCGTGAGTACGTGACCGCCTTGGGTCTGCCCGCCGCCAGCAACCCGGCATCCCGGACCTTCGCCGCCGACGAACACAGATCGGCCAGGTCGTCGCCGCGGGCCTGCAGCAGGATCGTCGCCTCGTCCACGTTCAGAGTGGCGCCGTCGCGGGCACGGCGCAGCACCCGCCGCATGGCGGAGGCGGAGGGGGCCACTTCCTGCGCAGATGCGCCGGACGGAGCTGGTGCCGGAACACCGGGCATGGGAAGCATCGTGGGCCGGCCGGATTCTTCACCTGAATGGGTCACCCAGCGATCATGCGCCATCGACGACGACCACTGCCACCCAGACTCCCGCAAGCCGTGCGAATCGCTATCCGCGGGGGTAGTCCTCGTCGACCGGAACCGCCCGGCTCTGTTCGGCCACGTCCGCCTCGTTCACCTCCAGCGACGACACTTCTGCGACCTCGTCGGAACTGTCGTCGTCCACGGCGAGTTCTTGCTCCAGCCGGTCTGCCTCGGGAACCTCCGGAGAATCGGCCGCATCGAATGACGTCATGTCTGCGCTCCTTTCACTTCGGGGGGTTCTCCCACGATAGGTCGGTTCTCGACAGAATGCCGGGGCACGGCCAAAGTAGGGGCATGAGTGTGCCCACCACCGTCACGATGGCGGACCCGCTGTGGCGGCCCAGCCCCAAGGCCAAGCAACTGTGGGCGATCAACGCCGCCCTACTCTGGCTTCCGCTCTTCGTCGTGCAAGCGGTCGCTCTCGTCTTCCACTGGTGGCCCCTGTGGGTGCACGTCACGGTCCTCGCGATCACCGTCGTTCTCGCGATCCTCCACGTCGCCGTCGTCCCGCTCTGGCGGTACCGGGTGCACCGCTGGGAGATCAGCGACACCGCGGTTTACACCCGCAGCGGCTGGTTCACCCAGGAACGACGCATCGCGCCCATCTCGCGCATCCAGACCGTCGATACCGAACGCGGACCCATCGACCGCATGCTCGGGCTGGCGACCGTCACCGTCACGACGGCGTCGTCCGCCGGTGCCGTCAAGATCTCCGCCCTCGATCAGGACACCGCCGACCGCACCGTCGCGCAGCTCACCGAGATCGCGGGCACCAATGTCGGTGACGCCACATGAGTGCGGCACCGGAACCGGGAATCGCTCCCCCCATCGCGCACGGCGAGGCCGCGGTCGCCGCCGAGGAAGAGCAGCCCTGGTTGCGTCTGGACCGCCGGATGCTGCTCGTCCACCCGGTCGACGAGATCGTCAAACTTCTGCCCGTGTTGCTGATTTCGCTGGTGATCGGCACCCAGAGCGGCAATCACGTCTGGAGTCTCGTCGCCATCGTCGTGTTCGTGGTGTTCGGCATCTCGCGCTGGTTCACGACGAGCTACCGCATCGGCCCGGTCCACGTGCAACTGCGGCAGGGCCTGTTCCGCAAACGCCTGCTGTCGGTACCGCGCAACCGCATCCGGTCCGTCGATGTCGAGGCGGGGGTTCTGCATCGCCTGCTCGGGCTGTCGATCGTGCGCATCGGCACCGGCCAGCAGGTGGGTTCCAAACCCGACGCGGCGAAGTTCGAACTCAACGCCCTCTCCACCGGGCTGGTTCCCGACCTGCGGGCCGCACTCCTCGCCCGCCAGCCCTCCCACGACATCGAGCAGACCGCGGTCACGCAGGAGCCCGCGGTCACCGAGATCGGCCACTGGACACCGGCCTGGGTGCGCTACGCCCCGTTCTCGGCGACCGGCGTGGTGACCATCGCGGCGATCGTCGGTCTCGCGTTCCAGTACGGAATCGGCGCGAAGATCGCCCGCTCGTCGACGGTGGCCGAGGGCATCGAATCCGCCGAGCGCGTCGGCATCGCCATCGCCGTCGTCGTCGGGATCGTCGTCCTCCTGATCGCCGCCAGCGCCCTGGCCTGCATCCGGTACCTCCTGACGTACGGCAACATGACACTGACGGACAACGGCCGCACCCTGCACGTCAGCCACGGCCTGCTGAAGACCCGCCAGACCACCCTGGACCGCGCCCGTCTGCGCGGTACGACCCTCAAGGAACCGCTCCTCCTCCGGCTCGCAGGCGGCGCCCGACTGGATGCCGTCATGACCGGCGTCAGCGCCGAGAGACGGGAGTCGTCACTGCTGCTCCCCCAGGCGCCGCGTACGGAAGCGGAGCGGGTGATGGCCACCGTCATCGGCGACCACCGTCAGGCCGCGGCCCCGCTCACCCCGCACGGGCCGGTCGCCCAGCGGCGGCGCTACACGCGGGCCCTGATCCCCGCCGAGATCGCGCTCGCCGTCGCCCTGGTCTTCGTGATCGTCGATCGGTCCGTGTTCTGGGCCGCGTGGGCCGCGATCGTCGCGCTCGCCGTCGGCGGCGTGATGCTGGCGTGGGATCGGTACCGCGGCCTCGGCCATGCGGTGCTGCCCGGGTGGCTGATCACCCGCAGCGGCTCCCTCGACCGCGCCCGGGACAGCCTCGAAGCCGACGGGATCATCGGGTGGACCGTCCGTCAGACGTTCTTCCAACGGCGGGCCGGGGTGGCGACCGTCATCGCCGCCACCCCCGCGGGCACCGGAAAATACCTGGTGATCGATCTGCCTGCCGACCAGGCGTGGTCGCTCGTCGAGTCGGTGACACCCGGCGGAGGTGACGTGTGGGCGCGGCGCTGACCGACATCGCCGGTCTCGACGCCCAGCTGATCGAATGCCGAGCCTGCCCCCGCCTCGTCGAGTGGCGGGAAAGGGTCGCACGCGAGAAGCGTGCATCGTTCCGAGACGAAACCTATTGGGGGCGTCCGGTTCCCGGGTTCGGTCCACCCGATGCACCCCTGCTGATCGTCGGTCTCGCCCCCGCCGCCCACGGCGCGAACCGCACCGGGCGCATGTTCACCGGCGACCGCAGCGGCGACTTCCTCTACGCCGCACTCCACGCCGTGGGTCTCGCGAGCCAGCCCACCGCCACCCACATCGGCGACGGCCTCGAACTGTCCGGCGTTCGCATCACGTCCCCGGTGCACTGCGCGCCGCCAGCGAACAAACCCACCCCGGACGAACGCGACCACTGCCGCCACTGGCTCGACGCCGAACTGCGCATTCTGCAACCCCACCTTCGGTCGGTGATCGTGCTCGGCGGATTCGGCTGGCAGTCGCTGCTCCCCGTCCTCGACGACGCCGGCTGGGCCGTCCCCCGGCCGCGACCCAAGTTCGGGCACGGCGCGCACGTCGAACTCCCCGGTACCGAACGTCCCCTGCACCTGTTCGGGTGCTACCACGTCAGCCAGCAGAACACCTTCACCGGCCGCCTCACCCCTGCCATGCTCGAGTCGGTGCTGTCCGACGCCGCGCACGCGGCCGGGCTGATCGAGTGACCCCGGGCGAACGGTACATCCGACCGATCTGAGGCGCCGAAAGTGCCGTTCACCCCGCGTGCCGCCGCCTGGGGAGTTCCTCGATGATGTATTTGGCCATGCTGCCGAGCCGGGGGCGGGCGGGTTGCATGGTGTCGACGCCGAGGGCGGTGAGGGGCGAGGCCGTCACCGAGCCGACGCAGATGGGCGCGACCGGACCGTGGAACGCGTGCAGGAGGGCCTCGACGCGGTCGGTGTCCTTCGCGGTGCTGAGGAGAGACGCCACGGCGGGTGCGCTGGTGAAGGTGACGGCGTCGACGTCGGCTCGAATGATCTGATCGAGCAGCGTCAGCAGCGGCTGCTGATTCTCGGGTCTGATCCACCGGTACACCGACACGGCCGTCGTCTCGGCCCCGGCGCCGGCGAGGGAGACGCTCAGGTCGGTCATCGGTTCCCATTCGGTGATGGTGCCGTGCAACTGGACCGCGACACGCAGACCGCGCACCCCCTCGGCGACGAGGTGTTCGTGCACCTCCTCGGAGGATTCCGTCTCCGGCGACCACTCCTCGCGTAAGCCGACGCCGCGGACCGCGCCCTTCGCCTTGGGACCGCGGGTGATGATCCGTGCCGACTGCAGGGCGGCGAGCAGTGCGTCCTCCTCGTCCCAGGCCCGCGCCGCGTCCAGCCATCCCCGGAATCCGACGGCGGTGCTGACGACGAGGAGGTCCGGCGGCGACGCGATGATGTCGGCGGTGCGGGATCGCAGATCGGTGTCGTCGACGAGCGGCAGCACGTGGATGGCCGGTGTGTGGACGATGGCGGCCCCGTGCCGTTCGAGGAGCGTGATGAACTCGGCGGCCCGGCGTTCGGCGGTGACGGCGATGGTCAGTCCGGAAAGTTCGTCGTTCGACATCCTCCCAGTGTGACGGACGAATCGCACTAAGCTGCCCACATGATCACTGCTGTGCACACACTGGTCTATGCCGACGACGCCGAGTCCGCCCGCGACTTCTTCCGCGACGTGCTCGGCTGGTCACACGTCGATGCCGGCGGCGGGTGGTTGATCTTCCGCACCGGACCGTCCGAGATGGGTGTGCACCCCACCTCGGACGATCGGGGCGGTGAGCCGTGGTCGACTCGGCCGCATCACGAGATCTCGCTGATGTGCGACGACATCGAGTCGACCGTCGCGGAACTCGAAGCCAAGGGTGCCGAGTTCACCCGAGGAATCCGCGACGACGGGTACGGCCTCACCACGTCCCTGAAGATTCCCGGCGCGGGCGAGATGACGCTGTACCAGCCTCGGCACCCGGTGGCGTTCGAGAGCTAAGCCTTCGCCTGCGCGCTGCTGCGCGCCGCATTGGCCTGTTCGCCCGCCTTGGGGTCGGCCTCCGACTGCTTCTTCCCGACCCCGTCGGCGATCCGATCGCCGAGGGCCTTGTCGACGTTCCGCCAGTACTCGAACGCCTTCGCCAGAACCGGTTCGCTGACACCGTTCAGCAGATGCCCGACGATGTTGTCCACCAGGCGGTCCCGGGCGGCGTCGTCGAGCACTTCACGGACCATCGTCCCGGCCTGACCCCAGTCGTCGTCCTCCTTGTGGAGCGCGTACGGCGAGCGCACCATGTCGCCGGCGCTGTACCAGGTGGCGGTCTCCCCCACCTGCGACGGGTCGGCGTGCGGGCCACCCTTGGAATTCGGCACGTAAACCGGATCCCCGGGGTTGTGGTGGCGCATGTTGCCGTCCTTCGAGTACGAGCGGACGGGGACGTGCGGCCTGTTGACGGGCAACTCCTTGTAGTTGGCTCCGATCCGGTAGCGGTGGGCGTCCGGGTAGGAGAACAGCCGGCCGATGAGCATCTTGTCCGGGCTCGGGCCGATGCCGGGGACCAGGTTGCTGGGCTCGAACGCGGCCTGCTCGATCTCACAGTGGTAGTCCGTGGGGTTGCGGTCGAGCGTCATCCTGCCGACGGGGATCAGCGGGTAGTCGCTGTGCGGCCACACCTTGGTGAGGTCGAACGGGTTGAACCGGTAGCCGTCGGCGTCCTTGAACGGCATGATCTGCATGTTCAAGGTCCAGCTCGGGTACTCGCCGCCCTCGATGTGCTCCCACAGGTCTCGCATGTGGTAATCGGTGTCCATGGACGCCATCTGGTCGCCCTCGTGCTGCGTGAAGAACTCGATGCCCTGGTCGGTCTTGAAGTGGTACTTCACCCAGAACTTGTCGCCCGCGGCATTCACCCACATGTACGTGTGGCTCGAGTACCCGTTCATGTGCCGCCAGGTGCGTGGGATGCCGCGGTCGCCCATGAGCCACGTGACCTGGTGCGCCGACTCCGGAGACAACGTCCAGAAGTCCCATTGCATGTCGTGGTCGCGGAGGTTGTTGTCGGCACGCCGCTTCTGCGAACGGATGAAGTCCTGAAACTTCATCGGGTCGCGCATGAAGAAGACGGGCGTGTTGTTCCCGACCATGTCGTAGTTGCCCTGGTCGGTGTAGAACTTGACGGCGAACCCGCGTGGGTCGCGCCACGTGTCCGGGCTGCCGCGCTCACCGGCCACGGACGAGAACCTGATCAGCATGTCCGTCTTCTTGCCGGGCTGGAAGAGATCGGCTTTCGTGTAGGCGGAGACATCTTCGGTGACTTCGAACCGTCCGAACGCCCCGCCCCCCTTGGCGTGCGGTTGACGCTCCGCTACCCGTTCGCGGTTGAACTGGGCCATCTTCTCGATCAGATAGTGATCCTGGAGGAGGATCGGCCCGTCCGTCCCGATGGTGAGCGAGTGCTCGTCACTCGATACGGGGATGCCGGCGTCGTCGGTCGTGAAGTTCTGATCTGTCATCGCGGTGCTCCTTCAGCAGACTGCTGGTCGCTACCGCGTACCCTCGCCCTCCGTCGGCGAAACAGATCCGAAGGCGTCCTTCGCGCTGACTTTCCACAGGTAGACCGCCGCCGGGACAAGGGAGCCGAACAGCAGCAGGAGCGTCCAGACGGACGCGAGCATGAGCACATCGCCGCCCGGACCGCCGAACATGCAGAGCAGGAAACCGAACCCCCACCCCACGAGCGGCAGCACCCCCGTCCTCACCCGGCCGGTCGTCGACCGGGCAGCGATCACCAGCGCCAGGTTGGCGACCGCGGCGGCGAGGATGCTGATCGGAAACGGTGTGGCCCCGAGGTAGGTGGGCAGAAAGAGCACCGAGAGGACGGCACACAGAAAACCGTCGAACACCAGCAGCGCGAGGGTGACCCTCCCCAGAACATCGAGGTGCCGGGGTTTCGCTGCGGTGCCGACGGTCATGTGTCAATAGTGGATCAGGCGACGGGCGGGTAGCCCAGCAGGGTCAGCAAATGGCTCTGCATGTCGGCGAATCCGTACAGCACGCTGTAGTACAGGTCGTGCTGGGCCGGCCACGAAGGCCGAAGCGTGTCGACGAACGCGACGATGGCGTTCTGAACATCCCAGTTGTACATCTATCGCCTCTCCTGACGGGTGCCACGCGGACTCGACCGGGGTCGCTGCGTGACGTGGGCCACAGTGTAATACGCAACGCCGGTCACAGATACCTGCGGTCAGCGACCGATGCCACCGAAGAGGTCCCGTTCCCTGCCTTCGGCGTCCCGATCCCCGACGGCGCCACGGACCAGCACGAAATGCTCCTCCGCCAGAATCGGCTGTGCGATGTCGTTGGAGAGCGCGTACTCGGTGCCGCTCGGCGCCACCGTCACCTGGGTGGCGTGCGCCGACAGCGCATCCCTCTTCGCGTCGAGCACGCCCCGCACGTCGATCACCGTCGTCACGTCGGCGTCCGGGACGCTCGGCAATTCGCCGGGCTCCGGCAGCCGCCAGCCGTCGGGGATGTCGCCGATACGGCAGATTCCCGACTCCAGCGCGCTCGCCTCGGTCACCGTCCAGTACAGCTTCGCGACTTCCCACGCTTCGCCGCAGTCCGGGTATTGCGCCGAACCCGCCGCCTCGACGGCCGCGGTGGTGATCGTGTGCGCCTGGATGTGGTCGGGGTGCCCGTACCCGCCGTCCGGGTCGTAGGTGACCACGACGTGCGGCCGCAGCTCCCGGATGACCGCCACCATCGCGGCGGTCACGGAGTCGCGGTCGGCGTTGACGAAAGCGCGCGGGTCGGCCGCCGACGCCGTGCCGGCCATGCCGGAATCACGGAAATGCCCCGCCCCCAGAAGGAACCGTGGCCTTCCCGCACCGAGACACGACAGCGCGGACGTCAGCTCACCGATTCGGAAGCCACCGAGCTGATCGGCGGCGTCGGCGACCAGCTGCGCCCACTCCGCGCCGATCACCTCGCCTTCCTCGCCGAGCGTGCACGTCAGGACGTGAACGTCGGCACCCTCGGCGGCGTAGCGCGCGATGGTGCCGCCGGTGGTGAGGGTCTCGTCGTCGGGATGGGCATGAACCAGCAGTAGTCGCCGCTCACTCATTCCTTGATCCTGCTCCAGCCCGCTGCGTCACTGAATATTCCGACCTGCACGGCGCCCGACAGTGACACCCCGTCGACGCCGGGTCCCGCCGCGACCAGCGTGCGGTCCTGCATGATCGGCAGCACCGCGGCCAGATCCCAGAGTTTGCGGTCGGCGTCGGCGAGAGCTTGCGGCACATCACCGACCCCCCGCAGCGCGGCGTCGATGGACGGCTGAAGGGTGGGGTCGCAGACTCCCGACAGGTTCGACGGAGCCTCGGCCTCCGCGACCGGATCACGTTCGGGGCCGGTGGTTTCGGTGTTCGGCTGCTGGGTTGCCGCGACCACCGCGGGCGGACAGCTGTGACGGGAGGCCAGCGCCGTCGCCGGGTCGGACCCGGCGCGCGACCAACCCACGACTGCCCCGATGTCGCCCTTGCTCAACGACTCCCCGTACAACTCCTCGGCAGGCAGGGACGTCACGGTGGCGTCGACGCCGGCGCCGCGCAACTGGTCGGCGGCTGTGTTGGCGACCGCGCCCGCGGTGTCGTCACCCTCGGGTGTCCCGATGACGAGCGTCAACGGGATGCCGTCGCGGACGAGCCGGGTCGACGGCGCCGTGCCTGCGGGAACGACGGTGTCCGTGGGCGTTTCGGCGACGTATCCGTACTCGGCCAGCTGCGCCAGCACCTGTTCGCGACTCGGCCGCGCGGGTGCGGTCGAGGTGTAACCGGGATCGGAGGGGGCGTAGACCTGTGAGCGCGCCGGGACCGCCGCCGCCTCGCTGCCGGCCCCGACGACGGCGAGCAGTTCGGTGTCCAGCAGCTGCAGAAGGCTCTTCCGCACCCGGACGTCCGCGAGTTCGGGAACCCGGCCGTTCAGTGTGAGGTCGAGTCCGCGCGGCTGGAACGACGAACCCGTCCGCACCGTGGGGATCGCCGCGAGCTGGGCGGATGTGGCTGTGCCCCCGTGAACCTGGACGATCTGGGTGTCGTTGTTGCGCATCGAGTCGGCGAGCTGCGACGGGGTGCCGTCGCGGCGCATCAGGATCTGGTCGGGGGTCGCCGGTTTGTCCCAGAACCGGTCGTTGCGTTCGAGCAGGATCTCGTCGCGGCCACGGTCGATCGACTTGATGTGGAAGTGCCCGCCCGATACCGGGATGTTCTCGGACAGTCCGGTCGCGAAGCCACCCGGGGAATCCTTGATGAGATGTGACGGCAACAGGTCGGTGAAGAGTTCACGCCACGCCGGGTAGGCGGCCTTCATCACGACGGTGACCGTCTTGCCGCCACCGGACGACCTGACGTCCTCGATCATTTCGTAGCCTGCGGGGTCGACCACGCCGGGGGCACTGATCATCTGCTGCCACAGGTAGCGGAAGTCCTCGGCGGCGATGGGCGCGCCGTCGGACCACTGCGCCTCGTTCCGCAGCTGGTACGTGACGGTGAACGGCTCCTGCGACGTGACGTCCGCGGAGATCACGAGCGAGGAGTCGGGAATCCAGTTGCTGCCGCCCGGGCGGGCGGGGTCGGGCACCGGCCGGAACGGGCTCGGCAGCACGAGGGCGCTGACCGCGGAGTTCGCCGGCGACTGGTCCGACAGCAGGTGCGGGTTGAATCCGCTGCCCACGTCGTCGATCGCGACGACGACGGGCTGCTTCTCGGTCGGCGACACCGTCGGCTTGGGACTGTCGGTGCTCTCGACCGGTGGGGGCGGATCGGCGGTGCACGACGTGAGTACCGTCGTCGTCACTGCCAGCAGGAGCGCGGTCACCGCTGCCCCACGCCTTCGGCCCCGAACTCCTCGACCTCTCGCGAGTCCACCCCCAGCAACCACCGCGCCGCCTTTCCTCAGAGATACCGGAAGGCTCCGGAAACCCACGAGCGAATGTACCTTCGGCCGACGATCGACCGAAGGTACATCCGCCCGGTTGTGTATGACGTGGTCGGACGTGCCGACTACAGGGCCGCCTTGTCACGGGCCTTGGAGCGCGAACGCTCACGGGCACGGTCGGTGGCCGACAGGTGCACCTTGCGCACACGCACGACCTGCGGGGTGACCTCGACGCACTCGTCGCCGGCGCAGAACTCCATCGCGCCTTCGAGCTCCAGCTTGATGGGCTTGGCGAGGGTCTCCATCACGTCGGCGGAGGACTGACGCATGTTGGTCAGCTTCTTCTCGCGGGTGACGTTGATGTCGAGGTCCTCCTGGCGCGGGTTGATGCCCACGACCATGCCCTCGTAGGTGTCGGCGCCGGGCTCGACGAAGAAGGTTCCGCGATCGGCGAGCTGGATCATCGCGAACGGGGTGACCGAACCGGTGCGGTCCGAGACGAGCGAGCCGGTGTGGCGGGCGCGGATCTCGCCGGCCCACGGCGCGTAACCGTGGAAGACGGCGTTGGCGATGCCGGTGCCGCGGGTCTCGGTGAGGAAGTCGGTGCGGAAGCCGATCAGGCCGCGCGACGGGACGATGAACTCCATCCGGACCCAGCCCGCGCCGTGGTTGGCCATCTGCACCATCTTGCCCTTGCGGTTGGCGAGGAGCTGGGTGATGGCGCCGAGGTACTCCTCGGGGCTGTCGATGGTGAGCTCCTCGAAGGGCTCGTGGACCTTGCCGTCGACCTGACGGGTGACCACCTGCGGCTTGCCGACGGTCAGCTCGAAGCCCTCGCGGCGCATCTGCTCGACCAGGATGGCGAGCGCGAGCTCACCACGACCCTGGACCTCCCAGGCGTCGGGGCGGCCGATGTCGAGGACCTTCAGCGAGACGTTGCCGACGAGTTCCTGGTCGAGGCGCGACTTCACCATGCGGGCCGTCAGCTTGTGCCCGCTGACGCGGCCGACGAGCGGCGAGGTGTTGGTGCCGATGGTCACCGAGATGGCGGGCTGGTCGACGGTGATCCGCGGCAACGGGACCGGGTTCTCCAGGTCGGCGAGGGTGTCGCCGATCATGATGTCGGGGAAACCGGCGACGGCGACGATGTCACCGGCGACGGCTTTCTCGGCGGGCTGACGCTCGACACCCTTGGTGGCGAGCAGTTCGGTGATCTTGGCCTTGGTGACGACGGGCTCGCCGTCCACCTCGCGGCACCAGGAGACGGTCTGGCCCTTGGTCAGCTCGCCGTTGTGGATACGGACCAGCGCGAGGCGGCCGAGGAACGCGGAGGCGTCGAGGTTGGTGACGTGAGCCTGCAGCGGCGCGTCGACGTTGCCCTTGGGCGCGGGCACGTAGTTGAGGAGCACGTCGAACAGGGCGTCGAGGTTCTCGGCGTCCGGGGCGTGACCGTTCTCGGGCTGAATCTTGGACGCCTTGCCCTCACGGCCGGAGGCGTACAGGACGGGGAGGTCGAGGGCGAGCTCGGCGGCTTCCGCGGCCTCGTCGTCGAGGTCGGAGGCCAGGTCGAGCAGCAGGTCGTGGCTCTCGGAGACGACCTCTTCGATGCGGGCGTCGGGACGGTCGGTCTTGTTGACCACGAGGATGACGGGCAGCGACGCGGCGAGCGCCTTGCGCAGCACGAAGCGGGTCTGCGGCAGCGGGCCCTCGGACGCGTCGACGAGCAGGACGACACCGTCGACCATGGACAGGCCGCGCTCGACCTCGCCACCGAAGTCGGCGTGACCGGGGGTGTCGATGACGTTGATGACCGTGACACTGCCGTCGCCGTGATGCTTGTGGACGGCGGTGTTCTTCGCGAGGATGGTGATGCCCTTCTCGCGTTCGAGGTCGCCGGAGTCCATGACGCGATCGACCAGTTCGGCGCGCTCCTCGAATGCCCCCGACTGGCGCAACATGGCGTCGACGAGAGTGGTCTTGCCGTGGTCGACGTGTGCGACGATGGCAACGTTACGGAAGCTGGTGATGGTCACGCGGTGGCTCTCCTGGCTGAGTTGATTCGGCCACGCGAAAGTTCCCTCGCACGGCTTTCTGGCGGCCGCCTTGTCATCTCGATTCAGAATCCTCGTCGAGGCGATGGTAAATCGCCCAGTGCAGGCATCGCGGCCACGTGAATACTACCCGCCCGAGCGCCTACTTCGCGCATCGCCGGCTGCCCGGGGCGTGCCCGACCAGCGTAAAGTGATCTGCGCCACGTCGAATTCGGCCTGTCGCGCGTGTGGGTCGGGGCCGAAAGCTGAGGGGACGCTAACCTGGGTGGAGCCGGCGATACCGGTGTTCACCGTAGTAGGAAGGCCGAGCCGAGTATGGGCAAGGTGAAGGCCGGCAAGGTCTCGGGTCTCAAGCCGAAGAAGAAGTGCTGCCGCAGCAAGACGCGCTGCATCAAGTGCCCGGTGGTCATCATGCGCATGAAGAAGCTCGAGAACGAGGGCGCTTCCAAGAAGGAACTGAAGAAGGGGCTCAAGAAGGCCCGCGCGGCCTGAGGTCAGCCCCAGCCGTTCAGGTGCAGTCGCAGGTCCGGCACCCACCCGCGGTCGTTGCCGACGAGCTCGATCTCCCCCAGTTCTCGTCCGTCCACCCACCGCAGTTCCGCGTGGTCGAGCGCGACGGGGGTTCCCGACACCAGTTCGACCCGGTACGCGCGGAGCACCCGGCCGTCGGGCAGCGGCACGTCGTCACCGATCCGGTCGCCGCCCGACACCTCGACCCCGAGTTCTTCCCGCAGTTCGCGGCGCAGCGCATCCTCGGCGGTCTCCCCCGCCTCCGCCTTGCCCCCGGGCAGCTCCCACAGTCCCGCGAGTTCCGGGGGCCGCGTCCGTTGCGCGAGCAACAGCCGGCCGTCGACGATGATCGCGGCCGCCACCACCTCGCCGGCGTGGTCGACAGGCCTTGCACGTTCCACTGGCACCGCACCATCATGGGGTATGGCCGAGTTGCTGTCAGACGGAGAGATCGACACCGCGCTCGCAGAACTGCCCGGGTGGCGGCGGGCGGGTGATTCCCTCGTCCGCACCGTCGAGTCGCCGAGTTTCCCCGAAGCCGTCGAGCTGGTCCGGAAGGTCGCGGAGGCGGCGGAAACAGCGAACCACCATCCGGACATCGACATCAGGTGGCGCAAGGTCACCTACACGCTGTCGACGCATTCCGCCGGCGGGCTCACGCAGCTGGATCTGGATCTTGCTGCGCAGATCGACTCACTGGCGGGCTGACCGCGGCGGCGGCCGCGGCATGCTTCGTGCGGCGCCCGGCGTAGGCCACCCAGGCGTAGACACCGAACGCGCCGACGACGTCGACCGTGCCCAGCCACGCGAGTACCGCGGGCCGGGAGATCAGCCAGATCGAGTCCTGGAAGAAGCTGAGCACCCACGGCACGCCGATGAGGGTGGTGACGAGCCAGTATCCGGCGAGGATCCGGGTGCCCAGCATCGATCCGTAGGGGCCGTGCAGCAACCAGATCAGCATCGGAATGACCCACACCCAGTGGTGTGACCACGAGATCGGTGAGACGAGCAGCCCCAGCAACTCGACGATGACGAGGGTGCCGAGCCGATCGTCCCGGGCGATCGCGCGCCAGGCCAGGACGGCGAGGACCACCGTGACCGCCACGGACAGCAGCCAGAGGGCGCCCGTCTCGACGTCGTACCCGAGCAGCCGCGACAACGCGCCGCGCAGGGACTGATTCCACACCGAGCCGACCGGCCCGATGCGATCGGCGTCACCGAGCAGGTGGGTGAAGTACTCCCGCGCCTCCGAGCCGATCAGGAGGTAACTGACTCCGACGGTCGCGGCGAAGGCGACGCCCGAGAAGACGGCGGCCTTCCACCGGCGCTGCATCAGGAAGTAGAGGCCGGTGATCGCCGGGGTCAGTTTGATCCCGGCGGCGAAACCGACGAGCGCACCGGACAGCCACCACCGGGAGCTGCGGACCGCGGTCATCACGAGCAGCGCGAGGAACACGTTGATCTGGCCGTAGTCCAGCGTGGTGCGCACCGGTTCCACCCACACCCCCACCGTGGTCCACAGCACCGCGACCGCCCGCCAGTGCGGGCTGCGCGCGGCGTCACCGAGCACGAGCCCGAGGCTCATTCGTGCCAGCGCGTACAGGGCGAGGATGGTGAGCAGTTGCCAGCCGACCCCGACCAGCGGGAACGGCAGGTAGTGCAGGGGAAAGAAGACCAGCGCGGCGAACGGCGGGTAGGTGAACGGCAGCGGAAAGTCCGGTGTCACTTCCGAATAGGTGAAGTCGTAGAGACTGCCGCCGCGGAGCGCCTCGGAACCGTCGACGTAGACGTGCAGGTCGACGAGGTTCATCCCGTTGGGACTCAACAGAGTCCACGCCATGCGCCCGAGCACCGACAGCACGAGAAGCACAGGCGCGCACCGCAACAGGCCGTGCAGGGCGGACGCTCCCCGGGACGACGTGGGAGAACGCTCGGATGACGGGTCGTCGGAGGCTGCTCCGTCGTCGGACGCTGCATGGTCGGACACAGTGTGGTGCTCTCCCCGTGAGGTGTGTAGATGTCTCAGCCGATCCCGAAACGATCCCGCACAGCGTAGACGGCGGCGTCCGCGGGCCCCGAGGTGTCCGTAGCCGCGCGTAACAGTTGCATCACCAATCACACGAACCACACGTGCCACAAGCTATGGTCACCGGAAGATCACCGTCGGGGTCTGTATGCCATACACTCCCACCGGGATGCCGCAGCTATCGGTGAACGAACTCGTTGAGCTGTACAACCCGGGGGCGCTGTACATAGAGTGACCCCCCGAGCCGTCAGACGTGGATTGAGTTGTCGTCCACGCTGTTATGACCAAGGATGGGGAGACTGTGCTTCGAACCCGAGGTGTGCGCAGAGCAGTTACTGCTCTCGCTGTTGCCGCAGCAGCCGCTATGGCAGTGCCGGCCCAGGCGAATGCGCAGCCGACGCCGCCGCCCGTGCCCGAAGGCATCCCCGTGGAGATGCTCGCATCGTTCGCACCCGCGATCATCGGCGCAGCCGCTGGTACCGAAGACATCGCCGCAGGACCCCAGGACGCGATCCTGGACCAGGCCCGCATCCTTCTCGAGTCCCCCGGCATCCCGCCGGAACTCAAGTCCACCCTCGAGCGCGTCATCACGTTCCTCGACGGCAGTGGCGGCGGCGGTCCCGAGATCCCGCAGGAGAACGCACCCGTCATCGCGCAGTTCCTCTACCCGACCATCGGCAAGGGCTGCATCGGAGAGGGCGCCGACTCCGTGGGCACCGCACTCGCGGTCCCTGGTCCGGCCCAGCTGCCCCCGCCCGGACCCAAGGCAGGTCAGGCCGGTTTCGTGTTCACCGCCCTCGGAACCAGTTCCGTTGCCGCCGAACAGCCCAATCCACTGACTGTGACGTGGATCAACCTGGACAACCAGCGGCGCGCCACCCAGAACCTCACCAACGAGGCCAAGATCAACCCCGACGGTCCGGCAACCCTGTCGGCGATCGCGGACACCGGCCCGGGCCGCGTCCTCGCGGTCGTGTCGGGTGGACTGACCACGCAGAAGGAGGGTGCCGCGCCGATCACGTGCAGCTTCCTCCCCACCGTCGGCATGTTCCAGGTCGCGTAACTCCGTACAGCTGACGAGCGAAGGGCCCTCCGGACTTCCGGAGGGCCCTTCGCTCATGTCTGCACCGCTTCTCTGTTCGCCGACGGCACCGCCGTGGTAGACCGAGGAATGCCCTCGACGCATCACACACCAGACCACTCACTGCGATCGCGACACGCCCGGCGTTCCATATTGTCGATCCGTTCGGAGGGGTCGATCCTGTCGATCGGTTCCGCCTACTCCATCCTGTCCATCGGGAGTGTCGGCTCGGTGCTCTCGATCGGGTCGGTCGGGTCGGCCGGCTCGGCCCTGAGCACCGCCTCGTTCGCCAGCCTCGGGTCTGCGCTGTCCGGGTTGTCGCGGTGGTCCCTGATGGCATGGAAAGGGTGGCACGACTCGCCGCCGGAACACCCTCACCTCACGATCATCGCCGAGGAACCGGACCTCGCCCGGGACGCGACGGCGCACGTCCAGTCCTGACGCGGTCCGGTCAGGACTTCCGTTCGGCGCGCGGCCAGGAGTTGCCGTCGTACTTCTCGATCTCGCCGTTGAACTTCGTCAGCAACCGGCGCAGCTCGTCCCGGTCGTGGTCACTCCACTCGGCGATGATGCGCTCGACTCCTTTTCGGCCCAGCGCCCGGTCGGCGTGAAGCTGTTCGAGCCCCAGCGCGGTGGCCTCGACCTTGCGGGCCATTCCCCCGTCCGGGTCGGGGACGCGTTCGACGAGGCCGCGCTTCAGTAGCGCGCCGATCTGCCGGTTGATCGTCGAGATGTCGAGCCGGAATGCCTCGGCGAGCTGTTTCAGGCTGAGGGGATGTTCCAGTTCCAGGCGTCCGAGGAGGAGGTAGGCGGAACGGTCGAGTTGGAATCCCGCCCGTTGCGCATGGGCGTGGTAGCGCGACAGCAATGTCAATTCGTTCTCGACATCTGCCGCCACCTCGTCACGATCGGACACCGACACCTCCAGTAGTTACCGTCATTCTGCCCGAGGCACTGTTATGCACCATACACATGATGTGTAGTGTCCACATTCACTGCCGGCGTTCGAATGTCTCCGCCAGGGCGCGCAGACGGGGATCAGGATCCGTTGACGAACAGCGCGGTATAGAGGACCGAGGCGACGGTGTACACGAAATTGACGAGCAGCTCCATGGGAGAACCTCCGGGTCCAGAGTGAAGAGAGTGACAACAGGTAATCGGAGTTGCCCCGAGGAGCGTTTCACGCCGTCCCATCCACCGGAAAACGCCCCACACGAGAAATGAAACGTGTTCTCATTTTCCGAGGCGCTCACACTCGGGGCGCCGACAAGAGAAGGGGATGCACACATGCCGTGGAGTCGAGCCGAGCTCGAAGAGGCCTTCGCGCACTATCAGCGAACCGTCAGCCGCTGCGTCGAACTCGGGGACTGGAACGGCTTCGCCGACCTCTTCACGGCGGACGCCACGTACGTCGAGCACGCCTTCGGCCACTTCGACGGCCGCGAGGCCATTCGGAAATGGGTCACGCGCACCATGTCCGCCTTCCCCGGAAGCCGGATGACCGCGTTCCCGGCGAACTGGTACGTGATCGACGAGGACCGCGGATGGGTCATCTGCGAGATCGACAACCCGATGGAGGATCCCGGCGACGGTTCGGAGCACGCCGCAGCGAACATCACGATCCTGCACTACGCCGGCGACAACCTGTGGTCACGCGAGGAAGACGCGTACAACCCGATGAATTTTCTCGCCGCGGCCAAGAAGTGGTGCCGCGCAGCGGAAGCCGCCGGCAAGCTACCCGACGACGCCCGGGAGTGGCTCATCAGGATGGGCGGGCAAACCGGCGGCCTAGCGGTCACCACTGGCCGTAGTCGGGCTTCAGGATGTCATTGAGATCGATGCCGACCCCGGCGACGTTGCTCGCGTCGATCTCGTACTGGTGCAGGTGCGCCGACGGGTGAACGTACCCCTCGGGTGTGCCCCAATCGTGCTGCCAATACCACGACCCGAGCCCGGCGAGGACCGCCAGATCCAGCGTCTTGGAGTTGGCGTAGATGCCGGTGTTGGCCTTGCCGACCACCGACTCCCACCCGGCGAGGTACGGGGCGATCATGGTGAGGAAATCGGCGGGCGAAGGATTGTCGTCGATGGACGCGTAGATGGGTCGGTCCTCGGAACCGCCTGCGGCGAGATGCAATTCGAGTCCGCGCTCCGCGTGCCGCTTGCCGGCCTCGAGACCGCCGCGCCAATCGGCCGTCGACCCCTTGCCGAACTGATAACACGAGACGACCGACAGTCCGGCGTCGAGCAACGCCTGCGCCTCGTCGGCGAGCATCGGCTTGCCTTCCATCCACTCGGCGCCGGGCCGGCGGTCGGACACGTAGCGGATGGCGCCGGCATAGCCGGCCTCGAGGATCGCGTCCGCCGAAGGCACCCCACCGGCGTAGTCGATCAGGATGCCGAGGCTGTCCGCCTTCGCGACGGCGACCGAGGACGTGGTGGACGTGAGTGCCGCGATCCCGGCCACAGCGGATCCCGCTGCCGCGTACCGGAACAGGTCTCTCCGAGAAATCTGCACTGTGGCCCCCATATCCGATCGGTCGCGCTCCGGCGTGTCTCCGACATTCACTCTCGCTCAGTCGGTATGTTGTCCGGTTTGCATTCCACCACACTCACACGGGTCCCGCCAGCCACTTGGACTACATCCGTCACATCGGACACTCGCGACCCGCGCCGAACCGGCGGCGCCACGAGTCAGCGGAAGAACACCGCAGCCTGGTCGGCCAGATCGAGTGCCCCCTGCGGCAGGATTCCGAGAACCACCGTCACCACCACTCCGACCGCGATGGCCGCGGCGGTGAACATGCTGGGCACCACGATCGTCGGGGCGTCGCTCTGCGGCTCCGAGAAGAACATCAGGACGATGACGCGGACGTAGAAGAACGCCGCGATCGCGCTGCTGACGACACCGACGAGGACGAGCGGAACGGCACCGCCCTCGATGGCGGCCTGGAAGACCGCGAACTTGCTGACGAACCCACTCGTCAAGGGGATTCCGGCGAACGCGAGCAGGAACAGCGCGAAGACGCCGCCGACCAGTGGCGAACGACGCCCCAGTCCCGCCCAGCGGGACAGGTCCGTCGCCTCGCCCCGGCTGTCCCGCACCAGGGTGACGACGGCGAACGCGCCGAGCGTGCTGAACCCGTACGCCAGGAGATAGAACATCGTGGACGACAGGCCCGCCCGGTTGGCCGCGATCAGACCGGTGAGGATGAATCCGGCGTGCGCGACCGACGAATACGCGAGCATCCGCTTGACGTCGTTCTGCGTGACCGCCATGACCGCACCGACCACCATGGTGAGGATGGCGATGCCCCACATCACCGGCCGCCAGTCCGCGCGCAGGTCGGGCAGTGCCACGTAGAAGATGCGCAGCATCGCGCCGACGGCCGCGACCTTGGTGGCCGCCGCCATGAAAGCGGTGATCGGAGTCGGCGCACCCTGATAGACGTCGGGAATCCAGGAGTGGAACGGGACGGCACCGATCTTGAACAGCAGGCCCACCGACAGGAGCGCGGTTCCGATCAGCGCCAGCGTCTTGTCGTCGGTGCCCCGGGCGAGCGCGTCGGCGATCCGCGGCAACTCGACCGTGCCGGCGTAGCCGTACAGCAGGGCCACACCGAACAGGAAGAAGGCGGACGAGAACGCCCCGAGCAGAAAGTATTTGAGGGCCGCCTCCTGCGACAGGAGACGGCGACGCCGCGCCAGCCCGCACAGCAGGTAGAGCGGCAGCGAGAGGACCTCGAGCGCCACGAACATGGTGAGGAGGTCGTTGGACGCCGGGAACAGGAGCATCCCGCCGACCGCGAACAGGGTGAGGGGAAAGACCTCGGTATGCCCTGGGGCGCTCTTGGTGGCCTCCCGTTCGGCGACGCTGCCGGGGACAGCGAACGCCTGGGGGGTGAAGGCGTCGGTTCCGCCTTCCGGCTCGGCTGCACTCGCGGCTGTTACCTCCGCGGTCGCCGCGGCGACCCCGCTGTCGACGCTCCGCTCGGCGATGAGCAGGATCGCGGGGATCGAGATCAGCAGGATCGTTCCCTGGAGGAACAGTGTCGGACCGTCGACGGCCACCGCGCCCGCGACGGTGGAGTCGCGGGTTCCGGCGAGCATGACGACGGCCACGAACGCGGCGGTGAGTCCTCCGAGCGCGAGAACGAGATGGCTCGAGTAGCGGCCGCGCCGGGGCAGGAACGCCTCGACGAGCACACCGGCGACGGCCACGCCGAACACGATCAACATGGGTGCCAGCTGGCCGTATTCGATGTCCGGCGCGCGCAACGTCGTGGACTGGGCGAGTACGAGTTCGGAGGTACTCATCGGTGTGTGCCTCCCTCTGGGTCCTGCCCGGCGACGGTGGGTGCGGGATCGTGCTGACCGACGGTGACGAGGACGTGGCTCACCGCGGGGGTGATGACGTCCAGCACGGGCTTGGGGTAGACGCCGAGGACGAGCAGCAGGGCGATCAGCGGCGCCACGACCGCGATCTCACGGCGCACGAGGTCGCGGACGGTCTCGTTGCCCTCCTTCAGCGGTCCGGTCATCATCCGCTGATAGAGCCACAGCACGTAGATCGCGGCGAGGACGAGCGCGAAAGTCGCGACCACGGCAGCGATCTGGTAGCGCGAGAACGTGCCGACCAGGACGAGGAACTCGCTGATGAACGGCGCCAGGCCCGGCAGCGACAGCGTGGCGAGTCCCGCCACGAGGAACGTCCCTGCCATCACCGGCGCGACCTTCTGCACGCCGCCGTAGTCGGCGATGAGGCGGGTGCCGCGGCGGGACACCAGGAACCCCGCGATCAGGAACAGCGCCGCGGTCGAGATGCCGTGGTTGACCATGTACAGCGTCGATCCGGCCTGTCCCTGGCTCGTCATGGCGAAGATGCCGAGAATGATGAACCCGAAGTGCGAGATCGACGTGTAGGCGATCAGTCGCATCACGTCGGTCTGGCCGATGGCCAGTACCGCGCCGTAGATGATTCCGATCACCGCCAGCACCGTGACGAACGGTGCGAAGTACGCGGACGCTTCGGGGAACATCTGCAGGCAGTAGCGCAGCATGCCGAACGTCCCGACCTTGTCGACGACGGCCATCATGAGCACCGCGCTGGCCGGGGTGGCTTCCACCGCGGCGCCCGGCAGCCACGTGTGGAACGGCCACAACGGCGCCTTGACCGCGAACGCGAACATGAAACCGAGGAACAGCGCCTTCAGCACGCCGGGGTCGGCGTCCAGCCCTTCGGCGACGATCACCCGGAAGTCGAAGGTGCCGCCGCCGAAGGCGTCCTGACGCGCCGTCACCACGTACACCCCGATGACCGCAGCCAGCATGATCAGGCCGCCGAACAGGTTGTAGAGCAGGAACTTCACCGCGGCATACGACCTCCCCGCCCCGCCGAATCCTCCGATCAGGAAGTACATCGGGATGAGCATGGCCTCGAAGAAGATGTAGAAGAGCAGGACGTCGAGGGCGGTGAACGACATGATCACCATCGCCTCGACCATCAGCGTCAGCGCCACGTACGTGTGGGCCATCCGCCGCTGCCCGTAGTCGGGCGCGGTGTCACCGTCGTTCCACCCCGCCAGCAACAGCAGCGGCACCAGAACGGTGGTGAGGAGCACCAGGACGAGCGCGATGCCGTCCAGGCCCAGGATGTACCGGGTGCCGAACGCCGGGATCCAGGCGTGAGATTCGACGAACTGGTACTGCTCGCCGGTCGGATCGAACCGGATCGCCAGCACGACCGCCAGGCACAGCACCACCACGGACACACCCACGGCGACGGATTTCGCGAGCGCGCGCCTGTGGACGGGCAATGCCAGGACCACACCGGCACCGACGAGTGGCAGCACCCAGAGGGCGGTCAGCCACGGGAAGCCGCTCACCACAGCCTCACCAGCATCGTGGCGACCAGAAGGGCCGCACCCGCGAACATGAACAGCGCGTACGAACGGACGAACCCGGTCTGCAGGCGCCGCACCCGCATCGACGTTCCGCCGACGAGCGCGGCGAACCCGTTGACGGCACCGTCGACTCCCCTGCCGTCGACGGTCACGAGTGTTCGCGTCAGCTCCTGCCCGGGACGCATCAGCGCCGCCTCGTTGAACGCGTCGCCGTACAGGTCCTTCCGGGCCGCAACAGTGAACGCGGTGACGTCCGCCGGCGCGACCTCGGGGATCGGCTGCCGAGCGTACTGCCGGTAGGCCACCGCGACTCCCGCGAGCACCACCACCAGCGTGAGTGCGGTGATCGCCCACACGGGCAGGGCGGGCTCGCCGTGGTGGGCGCCGACGACCGGTTCCAGCCAGTGCTGCAGGGAGGAGCCGACAGCGAGGAGGGCGCCGGCGGCGACCGAGCCCACCGCGAGCAGGATCATCGGCACCGTCATCACCCCTGGCGATTCGTGTGGGTCGGCGACGAGAACATTCCCCTTCGCGTCGCTGGCCCCGGAAGCCCACCGCGGTTGTCCGAAGAAGGTCATCAGCATCACCCTGGTCATGTAGAAGGCGGTGAGTCCCGCGCCGAGCAGCGTGACCGTTCCGAGGACGACGCCCTGGACGCCCTCGGCGGCGAATGCCGCTTCGATGATCTTGTCCTTGGAGAAGAAGCCGGAGAACGGCGGAATCCCGATGATGGCCAGGTATCCCAACCCGAACGTCACGAACGTGATCGGCATGAAGGTGCGCAGACCACCGTAGCGGCGCATGTTCACCTCGTCGTTCATGCCGTGCATCACCGATCCTGCGCCGAGGAACAGACCGGCCTTGAAGAAGCCGTGGGTGAGCAGCAGCATGATCGCGAACGCGTACCCGGCCGGCCCGAGACCGGCGGCCAGCACCATGTACCCGATCTGGCTCATCGTGGATGCCGCCAGCGCCTTCTTGATGTCGTCCTTCGCGCAGCCGATGATCGCGCCGAACAGCAGGGTCACCGCACCGACGATCACGACAGCGAGCTGGGCACCCGGGGCCAGATCGAAGATCGCGTTGGATCGGACGATCAGATACACACCCGCCGTGACCATGGTCGCGGCGTGGATGAGCGCCGACACCGGTGTCGGACCCTCCATCGCGTCACCGAGCCAGGACTGCAGGGGGACCTGCGCCGATTTGCCGCAGGCGGCGAGCAGCAGTGCGAGCCCGATCGCGGTGAGCACCCCCTCGCTCGCGGCGCCGGCACGCGTGAACACGTCGGCGAATTCGATCGAGCCGAAGGTCGAGAACATGATCATGATCGCGAGGACCAGGCCCATGTCGCCGACGCGGTTGACCACGAACGCCTTCTTCGCGGCCGCCGCCGCGGACGGCTTGTACTGCCAGAACCCGATGAGCAGGTACGAGGCGAGACCGACGCCCTCCCACCCGACGTACAGGCCCAGGAAGTTGTCGGCCAGCACCAGCAGCAGCATCGCCGCGAGGAACAGATTGAGGTAGGCGAAGAATCGCCTGCGCTCCGGATCGTGTGCCATGTACCCGATCGAATAGATGTGGATCAGCGAACCCACCCCGGTGATCAGCAGCACGAAGCACACGGACAGCTGGTCGAGTTGGAGACCGAAATCCACCTGGAGTTCGCCGACCGGCACCCAGCTGAACAGGGTCTGGTGCACGACCCGCTCGGCTGCGTCCCGGCCCAGCATGTCGACGAAGAAGACGACGCCGAGCGCGAACGAGACCAGCGCCGTCGCGCAGCCGAGGAGATGGCCCCACGCATCACTGCGCCGGCCCGCCAGCAGGAGCACGGCGGCGCCGAGGAGGGGCAGAACCGGCAGCAGCCACACGGCCGACGAGAGCGTTCCGCTCATGCCGCACCGCCGATCGGGGTGTCGTCGTCGGGCAAAGTCACCTTCTCGAGGATGTGCGTCATCGGGGACCCGTCAGTTCTTGAGGAGGTTGGCGTCGTCGACGGAAGCCGAACGGCGGGAACGGAAGATGGTCATGATGATCGCCAGACCGACGACGACCTCGGCGGCCGCGACGACCATCGTGAAGAATGCGAAGACCTGGCCGTCGAGGTTGCCGTGCATCCGGGCGAACGTCACGAACGCCAGATTCGAGGCGTTGAGCATCAGTTCGATGCACATGAACACGATGATCGCGTTGCGGCGGATCAGCACCCCGGCCGCGCCGATCGTGAACAGCAGCGCCGACAGGTAGAGGTAGTTCTCGGGGTTCATCGCCGACCGCCCTCGTCGGCCGCTTCGGGTTCGGGGGTCGCGACGTCCGCGGTGCCGAGCGCCCGGGCGGGCAGGCTCGGCCGCCGTTCGAGCGACCGGCTGACGGACAGCTCGGAGAACGTGCCGTCGGGCAGCAACGCCGGTATGTCGACCGCGTTGTGCCGGGCGTAGACCCCCGGACTGGGCAGCGGTGTCACACGGGCACCCTCGCGGACGCGGTCCTGGGACAGCTCGCGCTGGTCCTTCCGCCGCTCGAAACGCTCCCGGTGGGCGAGCACCATGGCACCGATGGTCGCGGTGATCAGCAGCGCACCGGTCAGTTCGAAAGCCCACACGTACCGGAGGAAGACGAGCTCGGCCAGCCCCTCGACGTTACCCGCCGCGTTGGCCTGATCGAGACCGGTGAACGCGGAGACGGACGCACTCCCGATGCCGCCGATCAGCAGCAGTCCGAATCCCAGTCCCGCCGCGATCGCGGCCACGCGCTGACCGCGGAGGTTCTCCACGAGGGATTCGGAGGAATCGACGCCGATGAGCATGAGCACGAACAGAAACAGCATCATGACCGCGCCGGTGTACACCACGATCTGCACGACGCCGAGGAAGAGCGCGCCCTGGGCGATGTAGAACACGGCCAGGATGATCATGGTCGTCGCGAGGAAGATCGCCGAGTAGACGGCCTTGGTTGCGCTGACTACTCCGAGCGCGCCGATCACCGCCACGGTCGCGAGGACCCAGAACTGCACGCCCTCGCCCGTCGAGGTCTGGGTGAAGGGTTCCGCGACCAATTGGACCGCGGACGGCATCGTGTTCACCACGTCGGCTCTCCTCCCTCGATCACGGCCTGTCCCCCGCCGACTCTTCGACCTCGGACCCGTCCTGCGACGCAGCCGCCGCTCCCCCGGTCACCGTGCCGCGGTAGTAGTCCTCGGCGGTGGCGCCCGGAGCCATCGGGTGCGGCGACTCGACCATGCCGGACTCGAGCGGGGCCAGCAGCCGGTCCTTCTCGTAGATCAGGCCGGCCCGGTTGTCGTCGACCATCTCGTACTCGTTGGTCATGGTCAGCGCCCGCGTCGGGCACGCCTCGATGCACAGCCCGCACCCGATGCAGCGCAGGTAGTTGATCTGATACACCCGGCCGTACCGCTCGCCGGGCGAGAAGCGTTCCTCGTCGGTGTTGTCGGCACCCTCCACGAAGATGGCGTCGGCGGGGCACGCCCAGGCACACAGTTCGCACCCGATGCACTTCTCCAGCCCGTCCGCGTAACGATTGAGCTGGTGCCTGCCGTGGTAGCGGGGCGCCGTCGGCACCTTCTCCTCCGGGTAGAACTCGGTGTTCGATTTCTTGAACATCGTCGAGAAGGTCACGCCGAAACCCGCTATGGGGCCGAGGAATTTAGTCATCACTGTTCTCCTGGGTCGAGCCGGTGGAGTGCGCGCCGGTGACGGAGACGGGCGTGCGCCGGAACGCAGGCAGCGTCTGACCCGGCATCGGCGGAACCGGGTATCCACCGGCCATGGGGTCGAACGGTTCGAGTGTCTCCGGGGACAGCTCGGCCCGTCCCCGCGGCTCGACCGGCTTCTCGGGTGCGGGAACACGGCCCGGACGCAGGCGCTTCCACAGGAGCACCACCACGACGAGGGCCACGACGAGGCCCGCGACGACGAGCGCGATCGACCGGGCGTCGTAACCCTCGTTGCGGAAGGCCCGGACGGTGGCGACGATCATGACCCACACCAGCGAGATCGGGATCAGGATCTTCCAGCCGAGACCCATGAACTGGTCGTACCGCAGCCTGGGCAGCGTGGCGCGCAGCCAGACGAACACGAACAGGAAGCCCCAGACCTTCAGCGTGAACCACAGCACCGGCCACCAGCCGGAATTCGCGCCGTCCCACAGGCTGAGCGGGAACGGGGCGTGCCAGCCACCGAGGAACAGCGTGGTGGCGAGCGCTGAAACCGTCACCATGTTCACGTACTCGGCGAGCATGAACATCGCGAAGCTCAGAGAGGAGTACTCGGTGTGGAACCCGCCGACCAGTTCGCCTTCGGCCTCGGGCAGGTCGAAGGGCGCCCGGTTGGTCTCGCCGACCATCGACGTGACGTAGATCAGGAACGACGGCAGCAGCAGGAAGACGTACCAGGTGTGTTCCTGGGCGGCGACGATGCCCGACGTGGACATCGTTCCGGCGTCCAGGAAGACGGCCGCGAACGACAACGCCATCGCGATCTCGTACGAGATCACCTGTGCCGTCGAGCGCAGCCCACCCAGCAACGGGTAGGTGGAGCCGGACGCCCAGCCGGCGAGCACGATGCCGTAGACGCCGATCGACGTGGCCGCGAGGACGTAGAGGACGGCGACCGGGAGGTCCGTCAGCTGTAACGGCGTGTAGTGCCCGAAGATCGACACCGCCGGGCCGAACGGGATCACGGCGAACGCCATGAACGCCGGTACCGCGGCGATGATCGGCGCCAGGATGTAGATCGGCTTGTCCACACCCTTCGGGACGATCCCCTCCTTCAGCGCGAGCTTGATGCCGTCGGCGAGGCTCTGCAGCATGCCCCGCGGGCCCACCCGGTTCGGGCCGACGCGCATCTGCATCCACGCCATGACCTTCCGTTCGGCCAGGATCGTCAGAAGCGGGGTGAGGACGAGGAACACGAAGATGGCCAGGGCCTTGCCGAGAACCAGCCACCACGGGTCGTGACCGAACAGCGCCGGGTCGGGGTAGACGGCCTCGATCGTCACAGCGCACCTCCCGGGACGATCCCGTTGGTGCCGGCCGCACGGCGGACGTTCACGACGCTCCCCGCCCGGGTGGCCAGTTGCCGGTAGACGGCGGATCCGAGCGAGTTGAGCGGCAGCCACACCACCCGATCCGGCATGTCGGTGATCACCAACGGCAGGGTGACGGCGCCCCGTTCCGTCGTGACGGTGACCGGATCTCCGTCACCGGCACCCGTCTCGGCCGCCGAGGCCGCGGACATCCGCGCGACCGGCGTCCGGGCAGTGCCCGCCAGGTGCGGTTCCCCGTCCTGCAGCCGTCCCGAGTCGAGCAGCATCCGCCAGGTGGCGAGCACCGCTTCCCCCGGCCCGGGTTCCCGCCGCGGCGGTTGCGGGTGGTCGGGCGGATCCGGGAACTCCCCGTCCCAGGCGCCGAGCCTCTCGAGTTCGCGCCGTGCGGTCGCGGCGTCCGGAAGACCCAGCGGGACACCCATTTCGCCGGCGATCGCGTGGAGCACCCGCTGATCGGGCATCGACCCGCTGGCTCGGAGGGCGGCGTCGAAATCGCGTGCGCGCCCTTCCCAGTCGAGGAAGGTGCCCGGTTTCTCCATGACCGGCGCGATGGGGAACACCACGTCCGCGCGCTCGCTGATCGCACTGTGGCGCAGTTCCAGACTCACGACGAACCCTGCCGCCTCGACCGCGGCCAACGCGGCCTGCGGGTCGGGAAGATCGTCGGCCTCGACACCACCGATCACCAGCGCCCCGAGCGTCTTCGCCTCGGCCGCGGCGAGGATGCCCGCGGTATCCCGGCCCGCGGCATCCGGCAGATCCGCGACGTTCCACGCCGACGCGACCTGCCGCCGAGCCTCGGGATCGCCCACCGGTCTGCCACCCGGCAGCAGTCCGGGCAGCGCGCCCGCCTCGAGTGCACCGCGTTCGCCTGCACGTCGCGGCACCCAGGCCAGCCGGGCCCCGGTGTCGTCGGCCAGGCGGACCGCGGCGGACAGCGCCCCCGGCACCCCGGCGAGTCTCTCCCCGACCATGATGACCGCACCCGGCCGGCGCAGCAGCTCGGTGACACCCGGCTCCAAATCACCCGTGCGGAGTCCGTCGAGCAGCTCCGGCTCGGCATTCGGCGCGGACCGCAGCAGCCTGCCGGACATCTTCTCCAGGCCACGGGACGTGTACGGGGCGACCGAGTAGACCGGAACGGCCTTCGCACGCGCGGCCTTGCGCAGCCGGAGGAACACGATCGGCGACTCCTCCTCCGGCTCGAACGCGACGAGTAGGACGACCGGCGCGGCGTCGAGGTCCTCGTAGGTGACCGCGAGTCGCTGCCCCGCCACCCGGGCGGCCAGGAACTCGGCCTCCTCGCCGGAGTGTGCGCGAGTGCGGAAGTCGATGTCGTTGGTGCCGAGCGCTGTTCGCGCGAACTTCGCGTAGGCGTAGGCGTCCTCCCACGTGGACCGGCCCCCGACGAGAACACCCGCGTTGCCCCGCGCACCGGCCAGTCCCCGCGCCGCGACCGCCAGAGCCTCCGACCAGGAGGCGGGTGCCAGCGTGCCGTCGTCGCCGCGGACGAGAGGGGTGCTGATTCGGTCGCGCTCGGTGGCGTAGGCGAATGCCCACCGCCCCTTGTCGCAATTCCATTCCTCGTTGACCTCGGGATCGTCGCCCGCCAGCCGGCGCAGCACTGTGCCCCGCCGGTGGTCGGTGCGCTGGGCGCACCCGCTCGCGCAGTGCTCGCACACGCTGGGGCTGGAGACCAGGTCGAACGGGCGGGCCCGGAAGCGGTACGCGGAACCCGTCAGCGCACCCACCGGGCAGATCTGCACGGTGTTGCCGGAGAAGTACGACTCGAACGGTTCCTTCGCGTAGATCCCGACCTGCTGCAGCGCGCCCCGTTCCATGAGTTCGATGAACGGGTCCCCGGCGACCTGCTGGGAGAACCGGGTACACCGCGCGCACAGCACGCACCGCTCACGGTCCAGCAGGACCTCCGTGGACAGCGGAATCGGTTTGGGGAACGTGCGTTTGACCTCACCGAAGCGCGACTCCGCGCGTCCGTTGGACATCGCCTGGTTCTGCAGGGGGCACTCGCCGCCCTTGTCGCACACCGGGCAGTCCAGGGGATGGTTGATCAGCAGCAACTCCATCACGCCCTTCTGCGCCTTGTCGGCGACGGGCGACGTGAGCTGGGTGTGGACGACCATGCCGTCGGTGACAGTCGTGGTGCAGGAGGCGAGCGGCTTGCGCTGCCCCTCCACATCGACGAGACATTGACGGCACGCACCGACCGGATCGAGCAGCGGATGGTCGCAGAACCGCGGGATCTGGATGCCGATCATCTCCGCGGCACGAATCACCAACGTGCCCTTGGGGACACTGACCTCGACGCCGTCGATGACAACGCTCACGTGATTGCTCACTTGGTTGTTCACTTCTTTCGCAGGCATCATGCGTGAACCCCAGCCATGAGCGTGGACTGATGCGGGTCGAACGGGCAGCCACCCTGCTCGAAGTGTGCGAGGTATTCGTCTCGGAAGTACTTGATGGAGGACATGATCGGGCTGGCCGCACCGTCACCGAGAGCGCAGAACGACTTGCCGAGGATGTTGTCGGCGATGTCGAGCAGCTTCTCCAGATCGGCATCGGTCCCCTCCCCTCTCTCGAGACGCTCCAGGATCTGCACCAGCCAATAGGTGCCTTCCCGGCAGGGCGTGCACTTGCCGCACGACTCGTGCGCATAGAACTCGGTCCAGCGGAGCACGGCACGCACCACACACGTGGTCTCGTCGAAGATCTGCAGGGCCTTGGTGCCCAGCATCGATCCGGCGGCGCCGACGCCCTCGTAGTCGAGGGCGACGTCGAGATGCTCGTCGGTGAAGATCGGTGTCGAGGAACCGCCCGGGGTCCAGAACTTCAATCGATGCCCGGCGCGGACTCCCCCCGCGTACTCGAGCAACTCCCGCAGGGTGATTCCGAGCGGGGCCTCGTACTGTCCGGGCTTCGTCACGTGCCCGGACAGGGAGTACAGGGTGAAGCCCGGCGACTTCTCGCTCCCCATCGACCGGAACCACTCGATGCCGTTCACGATGATCGGCGGGACACTCGCAATCGACTCGACGTTGTTGACGACGGTCGGTGACGCGTAGAGACCGGCCACCGCGGGGAACGGCGGACGCAACCGAGGCTGGCCGCGGCGACCCTCCAGCGAGTCGAGCAGCGCCGTCTCCTCCCCGCAGATGTACGCCCCCGCACCCGCGTGCACGACCAGCTCGAGGTCGAAACCGATGCCCAGGATGTTCTTCCCGAGGTAGCCCGCCGCATACGCCTCCGCGACCGCGGCCTGCAGCCGGCGCAGCACCGGCACCACCTCCCCGCGCACATAGATGAAGGCGTGCCCGGCGCGGATCGCGTACGCCGCGATGATGACGCCCTCGACGAGCGCGTGCGGCGTGGCCAGCAGCAGCGGCATGTCCTTGCAGGTTCCCGGTTCGGACTCGTCGGCGTTGACCACGAGGTAATGCGGCTTGTCGTCGCCCTGCGGGATGAACGACCACTTCATTCCGGTCGGGAACCCGGCACCACCACGACCGCGTAGTCCGGCCTCCTTGACCGTCGAGATGACCTCGTCCGGGTCCATACGCAGCGCCTTCTGCAGCCCCTCGTACCCGTCGTGGCGACGGTACGTGTCGAGGGTCCAGGATTCGGGCTCGTCCCAGTAACGGCTGAGGACAGGGGTCAGCGGCATGTCAGTCTCCCTTTCGACCCGGGTCGGTGGCCGCCGGATCCGTCTCGGAGGTGGACCGTTCCGGAGGCACCGTCGCGGACGGGGCCGGCGCCGGCTGGTCCTTCGCCGATTCCGCCGCCACCGGCTCGGTGTCCCGCGACTGCGGCTCCGGGATCAGCGAGGTCTCCGCAGGATCCGGTGCCGCCATGCCCCGTTCGTGCGCCACGCGCAGGCCGGCCAGTGTGGCGTCGCCCGCGGTACCACCCTCCGCCAGCGCACCGGGACGCTCGTCGGGGAACCCGGCGAGAATGCGGGCGGTCTCCCGGAACGTGCACAGCGCCGCACCGCGGCTCGGCGTCACCCGCTCCCCCGAACGCAGCGAATCGACGAGTGAGCGAGCCGACTCCGGGGTCTGGTTGTCGAAGAACTCCCAATTGACCATCACCACCGGGGCGTAATCGCACGCCGCATTGCACTCGATGTGCTCCAGCGTGACCGTGCCGTCGGCGGACGTGCCACCGTGCGGCAGGTCGAGATGCTCCTCCAGCGCGGCGAGGATCGCGTCGCCGCCCATGATCGCGCACAACGTGTTGGTGCACACTCCGACGTAGTAGTCGCCCGTCGGGTCGCGCCGGTACATCGAATAGAAGGTCGCCACCGCAGCCACCTCCGCGCCGGTCAACCCGAGCCGGCCGGCACAGAACTCGATCCCCGCCGGCGTGATGCACCCGTCCTCCGCCTGCACCAGATGCAACAGCGGCAGCAGCGCGGAACGCGAATTCGGGTAACGCGCGATGACGACGTCGGCGTCGGCGTCCAGCCGCGCACGGACCTCCGGCGGATACTCCTCACGCGCACCCGGCCGCACCAGCAGCCCGTTCTCCTCCGGCCGGGGGCCGAACTCGATGAAGATGGGTGTTTGCTTTGGTGCTGCTTGCTCGGTCATCGGTCCACTCCCCCCATCACAGGATCGATGCTCGCGACCGCGGCAATGACATCCGCAACCATGCCGCCCTCACACGTGGCCGCCACCGACTGCAGGTTCGTGAACGACGGATCCCGGAAATGCACCCGGTACGGGCGGGTACCGCCGTCACTCACCATGTGCATACCGAGCTCACCCCGCGGCGACTCCACCGCCACATACACCTGGCCCGGCGGCACCCGGAAACCCTCCGTCACCAACTTGAAGTGATGAATCAGCGACTCCATCGAGGAATCCATGATCTCGCGGACGTGCCCGGGCGAATTTCCCAGACCGTCGGGACCCAACGTCAGATCCGCCGGCCACGCGATCTTCTTGTCCTCCGCCATGATCGGGCCCGGCCGCAACTTGTCGAGGCACTGCTCGACGATCTTCAGCGACTCCTTCATCTCGTCGACCCGGATCAAGTAGCGGCCGTACGCGTCACACCCCGTATCGGTGCTGACGGCGAACTCGTAATTCTCGTAACCGCAATACGGCTGCGACTTACGCAGATCGTGCGGCAGACCCGTCGCACGCAGCATCGGACCCGTGATACCGAGCGCCATGCACCCCGTGAGGTCGAGATACCCGATGCCCTTCGTGCGCCCCTTCCAGATGCGGTTGTCGTTGAGCAGATTCTCCATGTCCCGCAGCCGTTCCGGCATCAACGTGAGCAACTCGCGCACCTTCTCCACCGCACCCTCCGGCAGATCCTGCGACAAACCGCCCGGCCGGATGTACGCATGATTCATGCGCAGTCCCGTGATCATCTCGAACACGTCCAGAACCAGCTCACGTTCCCGGAAACCGAACAACATCGCCGTGACCGCGCCCAACTCCATGCCACCCGTGGCCAACGCCACCAGATGCGAGGAGATGCGATTGAGTTCCATCAACATCACCCGGATGACACTCGCCCGCTCCGGCACCTGATCCGTGATGTCGAGCAACTTCTCCACACCGAGGCAATACGCCGTCTCGTTGAAGAACGGCGACAGGTAATCCATCCGCGTCACAAACGTCACGCCCTGCGTCCACGTCCGATACTCGAGGTTCTTCTCGATCCCCGTATGCAGATAACCGATGCCGCACCGGGCCTCCGTGACCGTCTCACCCTCGATCTCCAGAATGAGCCGCAGCACCCCGTGCGTCGACGGATGCTGAGGACCCATATTGACGACGATCCGCTCCTCGCCGCCCTCCGAACCCGCATCCGACGCCTTTACCGCATCCACGACCTCGTCCCAGTCCTGACCGGCGACAGTGAAAACCGTGTCCTCGCTCATCAGTTGTACCCCCGCCGCTCGTCGGGCGGCGCGATCTCCGCGCCCTTGTACTCGACGGGAATGCCGCCGAGCGGATAGTCCTTCCGCTGCGGATGACCCGGCCAGTCATCCGGCATCTCGATCCGGGTCAACGACGGATGACCATCGAACACGATCCCGAAGAAGTCGTACGTCTCCCGCTCATGCCAATCGTTCGTCGGATACACCTCATACAACGACGGGATGTGCGGATCCGCATCCGGCGCCGTCACCTCCACACGAATCCGACGATTGTGCGTAATCGACAACAACGGATACACCGCATGCAACTCCCGGCCCGCATCCTGCGGGAAATGCACACCATTCACACCCAGACACATCTCGAACCGCAAATCCGGCTCATCACGCAACGCACGCGCCACCAACGGCAAAAACTCCCGCCGCACACCGAACGTCACCTCACCCCGAAACACCACAACCGACTCGATCGCCACCTCGAAACCCACACCCGACTCCGCCAACGCCGCCTCCAGCCCATCCGCGACCTCATCGAAATACCCCCCGAACGGCCGCGGCGTGCTCCCCGGCAACAACACCGGACGCACCAACCGCCCATACCCCGACGTATCCCCACTACCCCGCACCCCGAACAAACCCTTGCGCACACCGATCTGTTCTGGGACATTGCTCGCGGGGACATGGCTCGCTTCGCTCGCAGGCGTCTGGTCTGTCTCGTGCGCTCTTCCCTCGTCACTCACTCGCTACGCTCCCTCGTTCCTCAGTCCAGACCGCACGGCCCAGACGCCGGATCTCGGCTCGGTTCGCTCCCGCGTTCCCACGCCGGTCATCTCAGGAGGCCCTTCATCTGGATGGTGGGGGTGGCGGCCAGCGCCGCCTGCTCCGCCGCCCGCGCCACCTCCTCGCGGTGAACGCCGAGCGGCATCTGCTGGATCTTCTCGTGCAGAGTGAGGATCGCGTTCAGCAGCATCTCCGGCCGCGGCGGACACCCGGGCAGATAGATGTCCACCGGCACGATGTGGTCGACGCCCTGCACGATCGCGTAGTTGTTGAACATGCCGCCCGACGACGCGCAGACGCCCATCGCCAGCACCCACTTCGGCTCCACCATCTGGTCGTAGATCTGCCGCAGCACCGGGGCCATCTTCTGGCTCACCCGGCCGGCCACGATCATCAGGTCCGCCTGCCGCGGCGACGCCCGGAACGCCTCCATGCCGAAACGGGCGATGTCGAAGCGTCCGCCGGCGGTGGCCATCATCTCGATCGCACAGCAGGCGAGCCCGAAACTCGCCGGCCACAGCGAACCCTTGCGGACGTAACCCGCGAGCCCCTCGACCGTGGTCAGCAGGAAGCCGCTCGGCAGCTTCTCCTCGATGCCCATATCCGACTCTTCTCTTCCGACTTAGCTTTTGGATCGCTGGCGGGACCGATCAGTCCCAACTGAGACCGCCACGCCGCCACTCGTACGCATAGGCGACGGAGACGTTGAAGATGAACAGGGCCATGGCCCCGAGACCGAAGAAGCCGAGAGCATCGAAATGAACAGCCCACGGATAGAGGAACACGATCTCGATGTCGAAGATGATGAACAGCATGGCCGTGAGGTAGTACTTCACCGGGATGCGGCCCGCACCCAGAGGCGAGAGTGTCGGCTCGATGCCGCACTCGTAGGCGTCGAGCTTGGCACGGTTGTAGCGCCTCGGTCCGACGATCCTCGCCACGATCACGGAGAAGACCGCGAACGCGACCGCAATCGCCCCGAGCACGAGGATCGGCACGTACACATTCATGCCGTCTCAGCTCCCCTCTTCCCGAGCCTGTCCGCCCGATTCCCGGACGGTCGTTTCCGAAGCTACGCTCTTGTGAGTTATGCCACAGCGTACAAGGGAAGTCGTCGAGCCCGGTCGATTTGACCGTGCGAGTTCCAGGCGATCTCGAAGTGCGGAAAACCCCTGCGGCACAGGCGCTCGATGCACCTTCACGCGGCAGGAAACGGAGTCAGGAGAGCCTAAGCTGAGAGGCGGGTGCGCAGCAGCGCTATGACCGCTTCGGACAACCGGATCGGGTCCAGCGGATGCGGCACGGCGGCCTCCGCCCGCGACCAGCTGGCCAGCCAGGCGTCGTCGGGGCGCCCGGTCAGGACCAGGATCGGGGGACAGTCGTCGATCTCGTCCTTCAACTGCTTCGCGATCCCCATCCCGCCCGCGGGCACCGCCTCCCCGTCCAGAACGGCCAGGTCGATACCGCCTGCATCCATCTGCCGGATCACCACGGGCGCGGTCGCCACCTCGACGTACTCCAACTCCGGAAGGTCGGGGTGCGGACGCGTCCCCAGTGCCAGAACGACCTTCTGGCGGGTGGTCGCATCGTCGCTGTAGACGAGGACACGCAACCGATCGGGACGGCTGGTGTGGGCGGTCGCGTCGGTCACGGACACGATGCTACCGGTCCCCCGCCCTCCAGACCTGCGGCTCGCGGCGATCGAAAAACGGCGCGTCGAAATCGAATTGGTTCCACCGACGGCCGGAACTGCCCCGGCTACAGCCTCTCGGCGATGGCGAGCGCCGTCGAGCCGAGCTTCGGCAGGCGGAGATCGGCGATGGGGGTCAGCATGTTGCCGAGCCGGTTGGTGACGAATGCGATCGACAGCCCGGTGTCGGCGTCGGCGAACGCACCCGACCCGCCCAACCCGTAGTGCCCGAAGGTATTCGACGGCTGCCTGCGACGTGCCACCATCCCCGCGTGGTAGCCGAGCCGCCAGTTCATCGGTATGCCCAGGACGTAGTCGCGGGCCGTCGTCTGTACCTGGCTCAGCTGCGCCACGACGTCCGGCGGGAGGAACTCCACACCGCCGACGGTTCCGCCGTTCGCCAGCGCCCCGTACATCCGCGCCAGCGCGCGGGCGCTGAACACGCCGTTCCACCCCGGCATCACGCTGTCGTGGATCGCAGGGTTGCGGACGAGGGCGTCGAAACCGGCGGGCATGCCGGCGTCGGCCACGTTGCGCAGACCGGGCAGCCGCGACATCGCGAACGACGTGGCTCCCCACGGAACGCCGAACGGGTTGATGTGGGGGAAGGTCCTCGCGATCCGGGCACGCTCGGCCGGCGGCACCTCGTACCAGAATTCCTTCACCCCGAGCGGTTCGGCGACCTCGGTGCGCACCAGCTCGGTGAAGGGTTTCCCGGCCGCGCGGGACGTCAGTTCGGCGACGAGCGAGCCGAACGTCACCGCGTGATAGCCGGGGACCTTCAGCCGCCGCTGATCCGGGGTCGCCGCGGCCAGTGCGGCGCTGACCAGGGAATGGTCCATCAGACTCAGCGGTCCGGGCACGAGCCCACGTACCCGGTGCAGTCCGGCGCGGTGCGACAGCAGTTCGCGCACCGTGATCTCGTCCTTGCCCTCGGCGGCGAACTCGGGCCAGTACTGCGCCACCGGCGCCTCGTAGTCGAGGATCCCGCGTCCGGCGAGTCGGTGCAGAACGGTGGACGCGACGCCCTTGCCCGTGGAGAACGTGAGGGTGACGGTGTCGTCCTGCCAGAACGTGTCGCGGCTCGCCCACCCGGCCCACACGTCGACGACCGGTTCACCGTGGAGGTAGACGGCCAGGGCGCCACCGCCCTGGCTGGCGTCGTGGAAGAGTCCGAAGAACTGGTCGACGAGCACCCCGAACCGCCGGTCCGCCAGCATCCCCGCCGGCGGCCGTACCGTGCGGCCCATCAACGGCCACGGCGATGTGGTCGTCATATCGACTTCCCTCGGTCGCTTTTCACGTCAGTGACATGTGTATTTAACTTCCTCTTTACACACGGGAAGACGCTGTCGGCACCGCTTCAGGGCCTGCGTGATCGCTTCGTGGCCATACCGCAACGGGAAAGAGTATCCAGGCGCCGGGTCGGTGACCCGGCGCTGATCATTTGGGCTCCAGAGAGTGGAAGTAATCGGACCTGACCTCGACGTCCTCGACGAGACGCGTAGTGGTCTGGACACCCAGTGAATGCTCCTTCAACAGGTCGCACAACCGGTCTCCGTCGATCAGATCGATCGGCGGCGCCCCATCCCTCTTGGACTCCGTGCGGGCGTCACCGGTGAATGTTCCGGTGGTGATGAGCAGGCCCTTTTCGCCGCGGCCCGCCATCGCGCCGCGGAAATCGCGCACCGCCCCCGCCCCGACGCTGCCGCTGTAGCGCTTGCACTGGAAGAACACGGGGAAACTGAGCAGCGACAACTGGTACACGCCGAGGCCCTCGATGTCCCCGTCGCCGCCGCGACCGGTGACGGACGCGCTCGAAAATCCGGCCTCCCGCAGCAACCGCTGGGTCAGCCGCTCGAACGCGGGCGGCGACATCTTCAGGACCGTGTCGAGCAGGAGGTCCTTCCAGTCCGCGTCGTTCTCGGCCTCGGCGATGTTGGCATCCGGTTCGTCGTTCCTGCGGGACGCCGCCTTCGCCGATTTGCGGGCGGCATTCTTCTTGCGATTCTCGGCGGAGAACTCGGCGTGCAGCGGGCGGATCTCGCTCTCGGCGACCTCGCGGCCCTTCTCCGTCACGCTCCACACCCCGCGCCGGCTGTTCGTGAGCAGACCCATCCCCTTGAGGTAGGTGCGGGCCCACGCCAACCGGTACTCGATCTCGGTGCTCGGACCGTCACCGTGCAGCACGCCCTGCACGTCGAACGAAAGCCCTTCTCGCTCAACGACGGCGCTGTCGAGCTCCTCGTTGGACGCCGAACCACCGAGAGCAATGGCAGCCTGAAGCGCTGGCCAGAGGAGGTCGACGTACTGAGGAACGTGAACAGTCATGGCCACAAGCATGCCGGAATCCACCCGGCCCACCGCACACGGACCCCGATCCGATCATCCCGGGGCGAGCCGAGCCTCCGCACGGTTCTCGAGCTGCGCCCGGTAGATCGTCTTCCCCGATCGGCGCACGATGAGATAGGCGAGCCCGACGGCGATCATCCCCGGCACCAGCACACCGACGCTTCCCGTCATCTCCGCGACCATCAACATCACCGCGAGGGGAGCGCGGGCGATGCTCCCGAAGCAGGCCATCATGCCGACGATGACGAAGGGCGCCGGATTGTCGGGGACGCCCGGGGCGATCGGTTCCAGCAGCCGCCACACCGCGGCGCCGGTGAACGCCCCGATCACCATTCCCGGGCCGAAGATCCCGCCGGATCCCCCCGAACCGATGGACAGCGACGTCGCGAGGATCTTCGCGAACGGCAACAGCAGCACCACCCACAACGGGATGGCCGTGAGGTCGCCGCGGGCCATCGACTGCTGGATCCAGCCGTAGCCGCTGCCCAGCACCTCCGGCAACAGGAGCGCCATCAGTCCGACGAGCAGCCCGCCGACCGCCGGTTTGACGATCCGGCTGCCGGGCAGACGGTGGGTGAGATCGACGGCCGTGTAGAACGTCCCGCTGTACAGCAACCCGATCAGGCCGCCGAGCACACCGATGAGCGCGAACCACACCAGCTGGACCGGGGTGTCGAAGACGTAGTCCTGAGCGGCGTAGCCGAACAGCGGACCGAAACCGAGGAAGCTACCGAACACGGTGTAGCTGACGATCGACGTGACCAGCGCCGGCACGAGCACCTCGAAATCGAAGTCTTCCTTGTAAGGAATCGTGCAGCACAACACCGCGCCGCCGAGCGGGGCGCCGAAGATCGCACCGATGCCGGAGCCGATCCCGATCGCCACGGCGATCCGACCGTCCCGTGGGGACAGGTCCAGCCTGCGGGCGAGGAGCGATCCGAAACCCGCCGAGATCTGCGCGGTGGGTCCCTCGCGACCGCCGGACCCGCCGGACCCGATCGTGATCGCGGACGCGACCAGCTTCACGAGGACGACGCGGACGCGGATCATCCGGGGGTCCCGGTGCACGGCGTCGATCGCGGCGTCGGTGCCGTGCCCCTCGGCCTCCGGTGCCAGCGTGAACACGATGATGCCCGACACCAGACCACCCAGACACACCACGAGCGGGATCGCCCACGGTCTCGTGAACTCCCGGCTGCCGACCGCCCCTCCGTCACCCGCCGCGGTCGGCGGGTGGTAGCCCCCGATGCCGACGATCAGCAGTTGCGTCGCCTCCCTCAGCGCGACGTAGAACACGACCGCTCCGAGCCCGGCGACGATCCCGATCACGACGCCGAGAACCAGCCATTTGCGGGTGTAACCCGAAGTCCGGATCCAGTTTCCGGCTGACGTCCCGATCGACCGCAGAGCCCTCGACCCGGGCGCCAACCGGATCACTCCAGCTTTCCGAAGACCGTTCGACCCTCCAGGATCGTGGCGAGCACCTCGAGGTCCGCGATGTCGTCGGGATCCACCAGAAGTGGGTTGGCCGACAACACGACGATATCGGCGTGCATACCGGGGACGATCGCCCCTATCGCGTCCTCGCTTCGGAGATGCCACGCCGAGTTGATCGTCTCCGCGCGCAGGGCATCCGGGACGGAAATCCGTTCCTCGGGAGCGAGCACACGTCCCGACCGGGTGCGGCGGGTGACGGCGTCGGCGATGTTGCGCAGCGGGTTGGTCGGGGTGACCGGGCCGTCGTTGTGGAACGAGATCCGCTGGCCCGCCTTGATCGCGGAACCTGCAGCCGCCCAACGTGCTCCGCGCTCGGGACCGAACAGGTCGTCGACGAGCACGTCGCCCCAGTAGTAGAGGTGGTCGACGAAAATGCTGCACGTGACGCCGAGTTCGGTCGCTCGGCGGAACTGGTCCGGGGTCATCGCCCCGACGTGCTCGAGTCGGAGTCGGTGATCTTCGCGTGGGGAGTCTGCGAGCATCCGCTGCCACGCGTCGAGTACCAGGGTGACCGCGGCGTCACCGTTGGCATGGCACGAAATCTGCCAGCCGTTCTCGAAATACGGCTTGCTGATCTCGAGAATCTCGTCCTCCGTGTAATTGGCCTCCCCACGGGTTCCGGCAAGGCCGAGTGACCGGGTGACGTCCGTGTCGAGGTACGGAAAGCTGGTGGCCGCGTTGCCCACCCACGGCGAGCCGTCCGACCAGATCTTGATGCCCACCTGGCGCAGCAGGTCGTTGCCCACTCCGGGTGAAACTTCGGAGGTGCGCTCCGGGTTCGACATCTCGTACAGCCGCAGTCGGGTGGTGAGAGCGCCGGACCGGGCGAACGCCGTCAGGGCGCTCCGGAAGCGTGGGTCGAATGCCATCTCACTGGCGGTGGTGATCCCTGCCGCGTTCATCCGCGCGCATTCCGCTGCGAGGAGCTCGGGGAGCCGGGTGCTGGCTCCGGCGAGGATCGTGGCGGCCACCGCCATCACTGCGGGCGCCTCGAACGCCGAACCGTCCAGTTCACCCGACTCGTCGCGGCCGAAACTGCCGCCCTCGGGGTCCGGCGTGTCCTTGGTCAATCCGGAATCTCGCGCGGCGACGTCGTTGAAGTAGGCCACGTGGCCGGTGTTGTGCAGGATCACCAGGGACGTGTCGGGAGCGACGGAATTGAGCCATTCGCGGGTCGGTTCGGGCAGCCCCTTCTGGAGCAGTGGGTCCCAGCCGTTGAGCACGGCGCCGTCTGGGTGTTCGTCGACGGCGCGGCGGACGGCGTCGACCACCTCCCCCGCGTCCGCGATGGTCACCGGCCTGATGTCCACGACCGGTTCGCCGAGCAAGACTGCGGAGTTCAGCGGATGGCCGTGCGCCTCGATGAAGCCCGGGAGTATGCATGCGCGGTGCACGTCGACCGTGATCGTTGCCGGCCCGATCAGCGGAAACACCGCGGCATCGTTGCCGACGGCGGCGATCCGCCCGTCGCGCACCGCGACCGCCCGAGCGCGTGGCGCGGCGTCGTTCATGGTGACCACGTCACCGAACAGCACCAAATCGGCAGGTTTTCCGTCGTTCGCGCCCATCAGTGCACCCTCCCGTCAGACCGGGCGCGGGCGAGAACCCACGCGCCGGCAGCGAGTGTCGACTGTGACTTCAGATTACAACTACACGACAGGTCGTATGCAGGAATAGTGCGTAACCAAGATCAGTTGCAGACAGGCATGACCGAAACACCGCTGCCCGTGGACGGGCTCTTCGAGCCGTTCGCCGTCAAATCCCTCCAGCTCCGGAACCGCTTCGCGATGGCGCCCATGACCAGGGCTTTCTCCCCTGACGGCATTCCCGGGGACGATGTGGCGGCGTACTACCGCCGGCGCGCGGCGGGCGGGGTCGGACTCGTCATCACCGAGGGAACGTACATTCCCGACCCGGCCGCCGGATCCCACACCCGGGTGCCGCTCCTCTACGGACAGGACAGTCTCGCGGGCTGGAAATCGGTGGTGGACGCCGTCCACGACGAGGGCGGGCAGATCATCCCGCAGTTGTGGCACCTGGGCGTCGAACGCGGCCCGCAACCCCGCATGAATCCCGACGTGACCACCGCCAGCCCGTCCGGAATCGCCCTGGACGGGACCCGCCTGGGACGCGAATTCACCGCGTCCGATGTCGACGCGCTGCGCGAGGCCTGGGTGGCGGCCGCCGTCAACGCGCGCGACGTGGGCTTCGACGGCATCGAACTGCACGGTGCGCACGGCTATCTTCTCGACCAGTTCCTGTGGGACCGCACCAACGTCCGCTCCGACGGCTACGGCGGATCGCTCGAGGCCCGCACCCGGTTCCCCGCCGAGGTGGTCGCAGCGATCCGCGAGGCCGTCGGCGAGGACTTCGCGATCGTCTACCGCTTCAGCCAGTGGAAGTCGAACCACTACGACTCACGGATCGCGCAGTCCCCCGACGAACTCGCCGCCGTGCTCGCGCCCCTCGTCGCCGCCGGCGTCGACGTGCTGCACCCGTCCACCCGCAGGCACTGGGAGCCGGCGTTCGCCGAGCTTGCCGGTGCCGACGGGGCACTCGGTCTGGCCGGTTGGACCAAACGGCTGACCGGACTACCCACCATCACGGTCGGTTCGGTGGGTCTCGACGACGTGTTCACGACGGCCTTCACCTCGGACGGCGCCTCGAACACCGCCGGTATCGACCGCCTGCTCGCGCAGTACGAGAACGGCGAGTTCGATCTCGTGGTCGTCGGCCGCGCGCTGCTGTCCGACCCCGAGTGGGTGCTCAAACTCCGGGAAGGCCGAACCGCCGAGCACATCCCGTACAGCAACGAGCACCGGGCGGTCCTGCGCTGACCGGGCCGGTCAGCTGTCCTCGACGGTGATCTCCACCTGATCGACGTTGACACCTTCGGGCGGGTTGGCCGTTCCGTCGACCGAGATGCGACTCTTGTCGACACCCTGCGCCTCGAGTGCGTTCGCGACGGCCTGGGCGCGCTGATCGGCCAGTAGTTCGGCGGCCGCCTCGTCCGTGTTGCTGGCGTACGCCTCGATCTCGATCTTGCTGTCGCCGGCCTTCATCGCGGCGGCCACCGCCTTGACGGTCACGTCCGAGACAGCGTTGAGCTCGGCGGTTCCCGACTCGAATCCGATCGGGACCGCCGCGATGGCCGAGTTGATCGCGTTCTTCGTGGCCTCGCGCGCGGTGTTCACGGCGGACGACGCCGTGGCTTGCACGCTGCTTATCGCGCCTTCCACCCGGTCAGACGCCGACGAGGTCGTCGTGGTCGCGATCGGAGCCTCGTTCGAGCTGTCGTCCGAGCAGCCGGCCGCGCCGAGCAGCGCGATTGCCGCGACCGCGATACCGGTGACGATGGTCTTGCGCATGATGGATTCCCCTATACGTCGGTATGTCCGGAAGGCGCTACACGTCGTGGGACGAGGATAGCCCCGCCGACGCCCGTCGACGGCGGTATTCGGGCACTGCCCGGCTCCCACATCGTGGGATCCTGCGCGTCGGATGTGAATCCAGACACGGGCTTCTCACCTGGTCGGAACCCGGTAATTCGTCCTGCGTTTCATTTCGGTTAAACCCTCGGATTGCGATCTCATTTCAATAACGGTAGGAATGAATCCGGCGCCCGCTCAGCGCCGACATAAATGCCCACAACCGAGCAAGGAGTTAAAAGCATGGATCTCGCCTTCCTGTCCGAATTCTTCTCCGCCTTCTCCGACCTCGCCGGTGCCCTGGACTTCTTCTCGGGTTCCGCCGACGCATTGGGCGGTGGCGCAGACGCCGCAACCGCGGCCGCGGCCACGATTGGCTAGCATTTTCGCTGGCACAAGACTTGAACACCCGTGACGGGGTTCGCACGCTCAGGCGCGCGGACCTCGTCACGGCGTTGTGAGCACCCTTCGATCGACTCGATCACGTATCTATCACGATGAGTAATTTCCTGACGTGAACATGTTCATAATCCGCGTTACCAGCATTTTTCCGGAATTGGTCGGTCGACCAATTGAGTCGACCCTCGAAGATCAACTTTTCCGCTTCACCGTTGATTTATTCTCGAAATAATCGACTGCGGTGCGCATTTTCGGCACTTCCGTAACATGCGCGCATCTCAGTGCACACGCGTACACTCAAATCTCGTGACAGACCCGCAGATCCGACGCCGCTCCGAGGTGCGGGCCCTCGCCCGGCTGGCCCTCGAGGAAATCGGGGGCGCCACCACCGGCATCGGCAGCATCCACCGCGCGATCTCGGATCGCGTCTTCGCCGGCATCCGGCTCGGCGTCGGCCCCCGCGCCCTTCCCGCCAAGGTGCTCCACGACGAGATCTCGGGCGCCGTGTACGCACTCGTCGCCGACACCGCACGTCTCGGTGGTTCCCTCGCAGGACGGTTTCTCGACCTCCCGTCGTCGGAGAACGTCGCCCCGTCCCAGACACGCCGCGGAGCCCGGGCCATTGCCGCGATCCAGGGGCTGATCGGCGACGTACTGGAATCCGAGGGGTCGCCGCTCGCCGAGCCCCTGGCGATACGGGTGAACGGTGTCGCGCTCGCGCCGGACGCGTCCACGCTCGCCGACGCCTTCCCGCGCGCCGGCGGCCGCATCGTCGTCTTCCTGCACGGACTCGTCGAGACCGAGGACGCGTGGACGCTGGGTGGCCGTCCCACCTACGGTGAACGACTCGGGGCGAACCTCGGGTACACGGCGCTGCAGATCCGGTACAACTCCGGCAGGCACATCTCGGACAACGGCAGGAGCCTGTCCGAACTTCTGGACGCGGTCACCGAGAACTGGCCGGTCGAGGTCGAGTCGATCGCACTCGTCGGGCATTCCATGGGTGGCCTCGTCGCCCGCAGCGCCTGCCGGATCGCCTTCCTCGACGACCGCCCGTGGGTGAGGCGGGTTCGGCACGTCGTGAGCCTCGGCTCACCCCACCTCGGCGCCCCGCTGGAGCAGGCCGTCCACTACGCGAGTGCCGGCCTTGCCGCGCTGCCCGAGACGCGCGCGATCTCCGGGCTCCTGCGCCGAAGGAGCGCCGGCATCCGCGATCTGAACCAGGGTTCGCTCGTCGACGAGGACTGGCGCGATCGCGATCCGGACGCGCTCCGCGCCGCGGCGTGCAATGAGGTCCCGCTCCTCGACGGCGTGATGTACTGCTTCGTCTCCGCGACCATCACGCGCAGCCCGAGGCATCCGCTGGGTCGCCTGCTCGGCGACGGCATGGTGCTGGTGCCGAGTGCGTCCGGCCGGAACAGGACGCGGATGATCGGCTTCCGCGACGAGGACGGCATGCACCTCGCGCCCGCGAACCATTTCACGATGCTCAACCACGAGTCGGTGTACGAGAAGCTGCTCGAATGGCTCGGCACCCCGGAAGCCGGCTGACTTCCGGATTCAGGCCATGGTCGTGTGCCACACGATGGCGGCGGCGAGCGCACCGGCGCCGTTCAGCGACCAGTGCAGCGCGATGGGCGCGATCAGACTGCCGCTGCGGCGACGGAGCCAGGTGAACACGACGCCCGCGGCTGCGGTGGCGACCACCGCCGCGAGGATGCCGAGCACCTGACCGAGGACGCCGCCGCCGAGGAAGCTGGACAGCCCCTTGTTGCCCGACGTCAGTCCCAGCGAAGACGCGATGTGCCAGAGACCGAACATCAGCGATCCGGCCGCGAAGACACCGCGTGCGCCGTACACCCGGTCGAGGGTGCCGTGCAGCACACCGCGGAACGCGAGTTCTTCGGGGATGACGGTCTGCAACGGGATGACGATCATCGACGCGATGAGCGCACCGGACAGGGTGGCGTACCGGTCGGCCATGAAGAAGGGGCGGGTGATCGGCAGGGCCGCGCCGATCGCCACGACGCCGATCACGAGTCCCATCGCGGCCAGCGCGTACAGCGAACCCTTTCGCCAGTGCCGGGGCGAGAGCCCCAGTTCGGCCCAGCCGAGTCCTCGGCGTCGGGTGAGCACGAGCAGCACGACGGCGGCGATGGGGACGGTCGCGATACTCGCCCACGCGGTGGTGAAGTGCGCGATCAGATTCGTGGCCGCGAGGACGACCACCACAATCGCGATGTCGAGGTAGGCGTGGAGCACGGGCCGCTTGGCGCGTACACCGGACTTCTCGCCGTCGACAGCTCCGGCGTACTGGACTTCAAGGGTCATTCGGCCGGCCGATCTGGTTCGTATGCACGCATCAAGTCAAGTGTACGGATTCGCCGCCGAAACCTCTGTGAGCCACGCCACTGCGCAGGTCGAAGCATGCCCCCGCGTCACAGGGCCGCCGTAGCCCGCGTCTAGCCTTGGATACGAACTTCACACAACCCGCTGTCCAGGAGATAGAATGGCCGACTTCCTCTACGAGGACTTGCTGCCGATCGGTGAGGACCCCACCGAGTATCGGCTGCTGACCACCGAGGGGGTGTCGACTGTCGAAGGACCCGACGGCCGCACCTTCCTGTCCGTCGAGCCCGAGGCGCTGCGCCTGCTCACCGAGACCGCACTCCACGACATCTCGCACTACCTGCGCAGCGACCATCTGACGCAGCTCGCAAGCATCCTCGACGATCCCGAGGCGTCGGGCAACGACAAGTTCGTGGCTCTGGATCTGCTCAAGAACGCCAACATCTCCGCCGCAGGCGTGCTGCCGATGTGCCAGGACACCGGCACCGCGATCGTCATGGGCAAGCGCGGCCAGCACGTCCTCACCCCCGGCGACGACGAGAAGGCCATCGCCCGGGGCGTCTACGACGCCTACACCCGGCTCAACCTGCGGTACTCGCAGAACGCGCCGATCACGATGTGGGACGAGAAGAACACCGGGAGCAACCTCCCCGCCCAGATCGAGCTCTACGCCGACACGGCAACCGGCCACGAGAACGCCTACAAGTTCCTGTACATGGCCAAGGGCGGCGGCAGCGCCAACAAGTCCTACCTGTTCCAGGAGACCAAGGCGATCCTGAACCCGGACGGCATGATGCGGTTCCTCGAGGAGAAGATCCGTGCCCTCGGCACCGCAGCCTGCCCGCCGTACCACCTCGCGATCGTCGTCGGCGGCACGTCCGCGGAGTTCGCGCTCAAGACGGCTAAGTACGCGTCCGCGCACTACCTCGACGAACTCCCCAACGAGGGTGCGATCACGGGCCGCGGCTTCCGCGACCTGGAGCTCGAGGAGAAGGTGCTCGAGCTGACCCGTCAGATCGGCATCGGCGCACAGTTCGGCGGCAAGTACTTCTGCCACGACGTCCGCGTCATCCGTCTCCCCCGCCACGGAGCGTCGCTGCCCGTCGCGCTCGCCGTGTCCTGCTCGGCGGACCGCCAAGCCAAGGCGAAGATCACCCCCGAGGGCGTCTTCCTCGAGCAGCTCGAATTCAACCCCGGCCGATTCCTCCCCGAGGTCACCGACGCCCAGCTCGACGCCGAGACCGACGGCGTCTCCGGCACCGGCAAGGGCGCCGCCGTGAAGATCGACCTCACCAAGCCGATGCCCGAGATCCTCGCCGAGCTGTCCAAGCACCCGGTGAAGACACGGTTGTCGCTCACCGGCCCGCTCGTCGTCGCACGCGACATCGCCCACGCCAAGATCAAGGAACGGCTCGACGCCGGCGAGGACATGCCGCCATACCTCAAGGATCACCCGGTGTACTACGCCGGTCCGGCCAAGACCCCCGACGGCATGGCGTCCGGTTCCTTCGGCCCCACCACAGCCGGTCGCATGGACTCCTACGTGGAGCAGTTCCAGGCCGCGGGCGGCTCGATGGTGATGCTCGCGAAGGGCAACCGCTCCAAGCAGGTCACCGACGCATGCAAGTCGTACGGCGGCTTCTACCTCGGGTCCATCGGCGGTCCCGCGGCGCGCCTCGCCCTCGACTGCATCAAGAAGGTCGAGATAGTCGAGTACGAAGAGCTCGACATGGAAGCGGTCTGGAAGATCGAGGTCGAGGACTTCCCCGCGTTCATCGTGGTCGACGACAAGGGCGAGGACTTCTTCGCCGGTGTCTCCACACCCACCCTCACCATCGGCAAGCGCCCCGGCCTCTAGGCGGCTCCGCCGCCCGTGCGCCTTTTTGGTAGCTCCAGCTACCAGAAAGGCGCACGGGCGCTACGCGCCTACGGCGACCTCGATCACCGGATTCTTCGCCGGGTCGAGCCGGCCGAGGAGTGAGGTCAGCGTGTCGCGGTCGATCGCGACGCACCCTTCGGTGGTGGTGCCGTCCGTGACGTGTAGGAACATTGCCGAACCGAGGCCGGGAATGCGGGCGGCGTTGTAGCCGATCGCGACCGCGTAGTCGTACAGCGGTCCGGCCGCGTAGAGGTTCTCACTGTTACCACCGGGGCTCGCGTCCTGCCGTACGTGCGTGTTGTACGTCGGCGAGAGCGGATTCGAATCCCACCAGTCACGTCGATCGGACTGGAAGTACGGCATCGCCGACTCGGGCGCGGGCTGTCGGCCGAACGCCTGTGACAGCGGAAAGACACCGGTCGGCGTGCGGGTGGAGAATTCGTTCGCCGCACCGAGTCCTTCCGCGCCGACGTCGGCGGGGACGGGGCCCGCGAACACCTGCCACGTGCCGTCCGCGTTCCGTTCCCAGGCGGTAAGTTCGGCCACGACTGCCCCCGCGGACGGGGCGTAGACGGTGATCACCTGGTCCGAGGTGCTGGAGAAGACCGCTCGGTCCGGGGCCGCAGAGGCGCCGGGAGCGAGTACCAGCCCGATCAGCGCCACCATCAATCCCGCCAACCACAGTCGACCCACCCGTAACGTCGTCATGGGGCGAGTGTTCCATCCTCGGGCACTTGTCGCGAGATTTCCCTCCGCGCTGCTACACCCTGCAGAGGATCTCGCTGTGCAGGAGCGCGAACCAGCCGTCGTCCTGCCCCACCCACGAACGCCAGCCCGCCGCGATGCGTTCCAGGTCCGCCTCGGTGGCGAGCCCCAGCGCGAGCGCCCGGTCCGCGTAGTTCGACTGCAGCGAGCGATCGGCCCAGGACCCGCCCCACCACTCGCGATCCTCGTCGGAGGAGAAACACCAGGTGCTCGCGGTGTTCGCGACGTCGCCGAGGCCCGCCTCGTGCGCCCACGCCCGCAGGCGACGGCCCGCGTCCGGTTCGCCACCGTTCGCCCGCGCGATGTCCTTGTAGAGCGCCAGCCAGTCGTCGAGTTCCGGTGTCGCCGGAAACCACGTGAAGGTGCCGTAGTCCGCGTCGCGGGCGGCGACGATCCCGCCTGGCTTGCACACCCGCTTCATCTCGCGCAGTGCCTGCACCGGATCACCGACGTGTTGCAGGACCTGATGCGCGTGCACGACGTCGAAGCTGTCGTCGGGAAAGTCCAGGGCGTGGACGTCGGACACCACGGTCAGGGCGTTCGGGACTCCGCGCTTCGCGAACTCGCTCCTGGCGAGGGAGAGCGCCTCGTCGTTCATCTCGACGGCAGTGACGACTCCGGGTGCGACGAGTCCTGCGAGGTCGGCGGTGATGGTGCCCGGCCCGCATCCGACATCGAGCAGTGTCATGCCTTCGCGCAGGTGTGGGAGCAGATACGCGGCGGAGTTCTCCGCCGTACGCCATCGGTGATTGCGCAGCACCGATTCGTCATGACCGTGGGTGTAGACCGTCTCCTCGCCGTTCATACCTCCGACGCTAGCAACCTCTACCAGATAATGGGACAATCATCTCACCTATCAGGATACCGGGATCGCGAGTCCCATCAGCCCGTGAGTGTTACGTTGGTGCACAGCAACGCCGCAACCGAGGGACTGCCATGACCTTCAGCCTCGCTCTCACCCCGGCTCAGCGGGATCTCGTCGAACGAACACACGCCTTCGCGGAGAACGTGATCCGGCCGGTGGCGGCCGAGCACGACCGCGCGCAGGAGTTTCCGTGGGACGTTCTCGAGAAGGCCGCGGAGGAGGGCTTCTACAGTCCGCTGTTCTACCGCGACCTCATCGGCGACCCGACCGGTCTGTCCCTCCCCCTGTTCATGGAGGAGCTGTTCTGGGGTTGCGCCGGAATCGGGCTGGCCGTCGTGATGCCCGCGCTGGCGCTGTCGTCGATCGGGCAGGCCGCGACGCCGGAGCAGATGCTGCGGTGGGCGCCCGAATGCTTCGGCGAGCCAGGCAACCTGAAACTCGCCGCACTGTGCATCTCGGAACCCGAGGGCGGCAGCGATGTCCGCAACTTGCGGACCACCGCGACGCGCGACGGCGACGAGTGGGTCATCGAGGGGCACAAGATGTGGATCGGCAACGGGGGCATCGCCGACGTGCACGTCGTGAACGCCACCGTCGATCCTGATCTGGGCCATCGCGGGCAGGCGCTCTTCGTGGTCCCCGGCGGAAGTCCGGGTATCGAACTCGTCCGCAAGCTCGACAAGCTGGGCTGCCGCGCGTCGCACACGGCGGAGCTGAAGTTCCATCAGGTCCGGGTGCCCGCCGACCATCTGCTCGGCGGCGACGACAAGCTGCAGAACCGTATGCGGAAGGCCCGTGAGGTGCAGGAGGAGGCGGCTACCGGCGCGCCGCGGCGGAAATCGGCCACCCTCGGCACGTTCGAGCAGACACGTCCCATGGTCGCCGCCCAGGCGCTGGGCATCGCCCGCGCCGCGCTCGAATACGCCACCGAGTACGCGAACCGTCGGGAGGCATTCGGCGGTCCGATCATCGACAACCAGGGAATCGCGTTTCCGCTGGCCGACCTCGCGACCCAGATCGACGCGGCGCGGCTGCTCACGTGGCGGGCGTCGTGGATGGCTGCGGCGGGCGTGGAGTTCCGCCACGGCGAGGGCTCGATGGCGAAACTCGCGGCGTCGGAGGTCGCGGTGAAGACTACGGAGCGCGCACTGCAGACGATGGGCGGGTGGGGGTACATCAGCGACCATCCCGTCGAGAAGTGGTACCGGGACGCCAAGCTCTACACCATCTTCGAGGGCACAAGCGAGATTCAGCGGATGGTGATCGGGCGTGCCCTCGGCGCCGCGGACGGCGCCCCGCCCCTCCACTTCGATCAGCCGACCGAGGGATCCGCCTTCAACAGGCGGTTCGGCAGGGGCACGTCCGTGCGCACGAAGGCCGGCGAGTTCGCGATGTCGATGAAGGACCGGATGCCCGAGTCCGCGCAGCGACTTGCGATGAAACTCCTTGCCCCACCGAAGAAGTGAAACCCGAGGGTGGTCATGTCCAGAGGGCGGCCACCAGCACGGTGACGATGCCGAGCCCGCCGACCACGTGGACCAGGTTCGGATTCTCCTGCCCCTTCTTCTGCTTGCCCCGCACGATCTCGGCGAGCGCGACCACCACCAGTGAGAGCAGAAGCTTGACGCCGATCTTGACGTGGTTGTAGTCCTTGTCCAGTGCGGCCTCGCCGAGCCCGACCAGGATCAGTCCCGTGACGAACTGGAGCCGCGCACCCCACACCATCACCTCGGAGATCCGCGGCGCTCCAAGCACCGCGAAATAGCCGCCGACGAGGGCAGCCATGCCGAGCAGGTGGCAGACGAACAGGAGGTTGTAGACGACGGTCATCTCCGCAGCCTAGCGACCTGCCCGGTCAGCCGGATACGATTCCCGCCTCGATGGCCGCCTCCCGGTACGACGCGGCCAGGGTGGCGACGGTTTCGTGGGCGTTGAGCCCGCTGGGATTGGGCACCAGCCACAACTCCGCGCCCTCGAGGTCGCGCGGCTGCTTGCCCTTCTTCGCGGCACGCTCCCCGAAAGCCGTGCGATAGGCGGTGATTCCGGCGACGGCGACCACCCGGGGAGCCGTGTCGCGGACCACGGCGCGCAGGCGCTCGGCGCCGATGGCCAGTTCCTCACCGGTCAACTCGTCCGCCTTTGCCGTGGCGCGCGGGGCCAGATTAGTGATGCCGACGCCCCGCTCGATCAGGTGATCGCGATCCGCGTCCGACATCCCTGCCGTCGGATCGATCGGACGCTCGATGATCCCGGCGGCCAGCAGGGCCGGGTAGAAACGGTTGCCCGGGCGCGCGAAATGCGCCCCGGTCGCGGCCGTCCACAGTCCCGGGTTGATACCGACGAACAACAGTCGGCAGCCCGGTCCGAGGAGGTCCGCAACCTCCGCGTCGCGGAACGACTCCAACTCCGCACGAGTAAAGCTCACAGTCGGCCCGCCTCCGTACTCACAGTCGGCCCGTCTCCGTACTCACAGTCGGCCCGCCTCCGTCAGCCCGGCGACGGTGTCGGCCAAGGTCTCCGCCGAATCGCGGTACTTCACACCCAGTTCGCCCTCGCTCGGCCGGTCGTCCGTGTCCGGCATCCGCGTGTAGTACTCCATCGCGGCCTCCGAGATCGGGGTGGCGATGGGGACGAACCGGTCGACGGCGTCGACCAGCCTGCCCACCAGGCGCAACGCGGCGTCCGGAACCGGGAACACCCCCATCCATTTGCCGGTGATCACGCCCAGCATCTCGGCGATCCCCGCAATCGGAATCCGCGGACCACCGAGCATGTATCGGCGGGCTCCGCGTCCCGGCTCGAGGAGGGCGGCGTGCGCGCTCGCCACCTCCCGGACGTCGACCATCGTCCACGCGGCGCTCCGCCCGGGCAGACCCCGCAGGTGGACGGCGGCCTCGACGGCCTGGGCGGCTTCGCCGAACTGGTTCCCCGCGGGCGGACCGACGATCATGCCCGGATAGGTGATCGCGATCGGTGCGCCGTCGGCCTGAAGGTCGCGGGCGTACTGCTCCACCCGGGCCTTGCTCCGGCCGTAGGCGTCGGGAGGCCCGCACACCGGCAGTTCGGGAGTGAGCAGCCGGGCCCCCGGCTGGAACAGCGCGGCGATACTCGAGACGTAGACGATCGGGTCGAGGGCGAGCTCGACCGCGGTTCCCAGCACGTTCTGCGCGCCGGCCAGGTTGGTCTGCAGCATCTCCTCCGCGCGCCGCGGGTCGACCGCGACCACGGCCGCGGCGTGGATGACGGCGTCGCAGCCATCCAGCGCGCGGCGCACGGACTCGGCGTCCGTGATGTCACCGACGACGTGATCGGACGTGTCGAGTCCGAGCGCCGCGGCACTGGTCACGAGGCGAGCAGGATCCCGCACGAGGAAGCGCACCCGATGACCGGCGTCCACCGCCGCCTTCGCGCTCCACGCCCCGACGAAACCTGTTCCCCCCGTGACCAATACCAGCAAGTTGAACTACACCGTCCTGGCGAGGCGGTTGGCGAGCATGGTGGTGAACCGGGCGGGATCCTCGAGTTCGCCACCCTCGGCCAGCAACGCCATCCCGTAGAGCAGCTCCGCGGTCTCCCCCAGCGCCGGATCCTCGTTGCGTTCGCCGTGCGCCTCCCGCAGCCCGGTGACGAGCGGGTGGGCAGGGTTCAGCTCGAGGATGCGCTTGGTGACGGGGACGGGCTGCCCGGACGCCCGGTACATCCGCTCGAGTGCCGGCGACATACTGAACGCGTCGCCGACGATGCACGCCGGTGACGTGGTCAGCCGCGTCGACAGCCGCACCTCCTTGACCTGATCGCTCAGCGCGTCGGCCATCCAGGAGAGCAGGCCTGCGAAGTCCTTCTCCTGCTCCTCCCGCTCCGATTCGTGCGCCTTCTTGTCTTCCTCGGTGTCGAGATCGACCTCACCCTTGGCGATCGACTGGAACGACTTGCCGTCGAATTCCGGCACGGCACCGACCCACATCTCGTCGACGGGATCGGTGAGCAGCAGCACCTCGAAGCCCTTCGCGCGGAAGGCCTCCATGTGCGGTGAGCTCTCGAGCAGCTGCCGGGATTCGCCGGTCGCGTAGAAGATCTGCTCCTGACCATCCCTCATCCGTGCCACGTAGTCTTCCAGCGAGGTCGGCTCCTCCTCGCTGTGGGTCGACGCGAACGACGAGATACCGAGCAGCACATCCCGATTGTCGGTGTCCGACATCAGGCCTTCCTTGACCGCGCGGCCGAACTCAGCCCAGAACGTGCGGTAGTCGTCAGGCCGCTCGGCCTTCAGGTCCTTGATCGTGGTGAGGACCTTCTTGGTGAGCCTGCGCCGGATGGCTCGAATCTGCCGGTCCTGCTGCAGGATCTCACGAGACACGTTGAGGGACAGGTCCTGAGCGTCGACCACACCCTTGACGAAGCGGAGGTACTCCGGCATCAGCTGGTCGCAGTCGTCCATGATGAAGACGCGTTTGACGTACAGCTGCACACCCGTCTTCCCGTCCCGCATGAACAGGTCGAACGGGGCGTGGGACGGGATGAACAGCAGTGCCTGGAACTCGAACGTGCCCTCAGCTTTCATCGGGATGACCTCGAGCGGATCGTCCCAGGCGTGGGCGATGTGCTTGTAGAACTCTTTGTACTCGTCCTCGGAGACGTCGTCCTTCGAGCGCGCCCACAGCGCCTTCATCGAGTTGATCGTCTCGGACGTCGTGGTGACCTCGTCCTCGCCGTCGCCCTCCGCGGGAACCGTGCGCTCGACGTTCATCCGGATCGGCCACGCGATGAAGTCGGAGTAGTGCTTGACGAGTTCCCTGATCTTCCGTTCCGACGTGTAGTCGTGCAGGTGATCCTCGGCGTCCTCGGGCTTGAGGTGCAGGGTGACGGAGCTGCCCTGCGGGGCGTCGTCGACCGCTTCGATCGTGTAGGTGGCCTCGCCGCTCGACTCCCAGCGCGTCGCCTCGCTCTCGCCGGCCTTCCGCGTCAGCAGGGTGACCTTGTCGGCGACCATGAACGTCGAGTAGAAGCCGATACCGAACTGTCCGATCAGTTCCTCGGAGGCGGCGGCGTCCTTCGCTTCCTTCAACTTGCGGCGCAGGTCTGCGGTGCCGGACTTGGCCAGCGTGCCGATGAGGTCGACGACTTCCTCGTGCGACATGCCGATGCCGTTGTCGCGGACGGAGAGCGTGCGCTGCTCCGCGTCCACCTCGATCTCGATGTGCAGATCCGACGTGTCTACGTGGAGCTCCTTGTTGCGGAAGGCTTCGAGCCGCAACTTGTCCAGCGCATCCGACGCGTTGGAGATGAGCTCCCGCAGGAACGAGTCCTTGTTGGAGTACACCGAGTGGATCATCAGGTCCAGGAGCTGGCGGGTCTCCGCCTGGAACTCCAGTTGTTCGATTTTCGTGCTCACTTCGATTCCCTTCGACAGCAGAACCCTCGACACCAGATTCGTCGTCGGAATGATAGCCCGCGGCCGAATACCCGATTCATCGCGGCGCGAGGTCCGGATCCCGCCTCGCCAGGCCGGCGAGGCACCTCCGGCGCCGACCTGGACCGACACCGTCAGCCGGCGGCGTCTTCCTTCAGGGTGTGCGCGACCAGCGCGTTGGCATGACCGTGGCCGAGGCCGTGCTCGGACTTCAGCCAGCTCACCAACTCCATGTGCTTGGTCAGCTCGGACGACCGGATGAGCGTCTGCCATTCACTGATCGGCCGACCGTGCTTCTTCTCGATCGACGGGAAATAGGACGCGGGACCCTTCACTGGTTCAGCCATGCGCGACAGGTTACCGGCACCCGCCGACACATACTGTCCGACAAGCATCTTCGGGGGTGACGGCGCTCAGGCGAGCCAAGCACACCGTCACCTCGCAAGGCGGTCCAGCAAACCGGTCGCGGCCGTGCCGTGCGAGCGCTCGCACGCGCGCATCATGGATATGCGGTGCCGCGGCTTCGCTGATCGCGCGCACTGCGGCCTCGCGCTTGCCGACACCCTGCGCCTCGGCGAGGAGCGTGAGCGCACGCTCCTGCTCGTCCGTGAGTCGCAGGATCAGGACCATGCCGATCACGATACCGAGTTCGTAGACTTGATTGTTCTTCCTCGTGCAGAAGCGTCCTCGCGGGCGCGCAGGGGTCCGTAGGCTGATCGCATGTATCTGTCACGCGCGAAGAATCCGGCAGGGTGACGTCGTGGCGGAGCTGATTCTCGGACCGCTGCTGAGACATGTCGGCACGTGCGATGCGACGGTGTGGGTCAAGACGTCGGAGGCGTGCACCGTCAGGGTCCTCGGCCACGAGGAACGCACGTGGAACGTGTCGGGCCACCACTACGCACTCGTCGTCGTGGAGGGTCTGGAGCCCGGGTCGACCACTCCGTACGAGGTGACCCTCGACGGCCGCCCGGTGTGGCCGTTGCCGAATACAGTCCCGTCGATGATCCGCACCCTCCGGGAGGACGACGACACGCTCGTCCTGACATTCGGGTCGTGCCGATTCGCGACGATGTCCACGACGGAGGACAACCGGCACCTCGGCGCCGACGCCCTGGACGCGTACGCGGTGCGGATGGCCGAACAGTCCCCGGATCGGTGGCCCGACGCCCTGCTGCTGCTCGGGGATCAGGTGTACGCCGACGAACTCTCCCCCGACACCGAGGCCCGGGTCGCCGAGATCCACGACATCAACGAGCCGCCGGGGCCGCAGGTGCGCAATTTCGAGGAGTACACCTGGCTCTACGCCGAGTCGTGGTCGGACCCCCAGGTGCGCTGGCTGATGTCCACGGTGCCGACGTCGATGATCTTCGACGACCACGACGTCCGGGACGACTGGAACACCTCGGAATCCTGGCGCGACGAACTCGAGGCCACGTCGTGGTGGGAGGAGCGCATCGTCGGCGCGTTGGCGTCGTACTGGGTGTACCAGCACCTCGGGAACCTGGCGCCGAGCCACCTCGCCGAAAACGAACTGTATCAACGGGTTCGGAAGCACGGCGGTGACGTCGAGCCGATGCTCCGTGAATTCGCGTCTGCCGCCGACGAGGAAGCGGACGGGGCCAAGGGCACGCAGTGGTCGTATCGCCGGGACCTCGGGGTCGCGCGGCTGCTCGTCATCGACTCGCGGTGCGGTCGTGTCCTCTCCGGCGGTCGCCGCGAGATGGTGTCCGACCCCGAATTCTCCTGGATCGAACGTCAGACCGAGGGCGACTACGACCACCTGCTCGTCGGGACGTCCCTGCCGTGGTTGCTGCCCCGCGCCCTCCACGACCTCGAGTCCTGGGACGAACGCCTCGCAGCCGGATCCCGCGGCCCGCGGGTGGCAGCCTTGGCGGAGAAGATCCGGCGGGGGGCGGACCTGGAGCACTGGGCGGCGTTTCGCGACTCGTTCGACCGGCTCGCCCGCCTCTTCGCCGAGGTCGGCGCTGGCCGCCGGGCCGGGCCGGGTGGCCGAGCGCCGTCCACCATCTCGGTGCTGTCCGGGGACGTCCACCACGCCTACGTCGCGCAGGCGCACTACACCGAGCAGTTGCAGTCTCTGGTGTATCAGCTGACGTGCTCTCCCTTGCACAACTACGTTCCGGCCGCCATGAAGGTGGCGTTCCGGATCTCGTGGCGGCGCGCCACCGAGCGGACCGTGCGTTTCATCCTCGGCCGGGTGTCGCGGGTGCCACCCGTTCCCATCGACTGGTCGAAGGTTGCCGGACCGTTCTTCGGCGACCAGGTCGCGACGCTCCACCTGAACGGACGGACCGCCCGCCTCGTGATGGAACAGGCACGCAACGACAGCGGCGGCACCCCCCGTTTCAAGACCATGACCGACCTCGAGTTGACGACGGGATAAGGACTACTGACGCTGCTCGGCCGTCGCCTTCAGCTGTGCGAGGCCCTTCTCGAAGTCCTTGCCCACCATTTTGTCCATCGGGAAGAGGACTCCCACGATCTTGAAGAAGCGGTTGGTCTTGCCGGTCATCTGCCAGCGGACAGTGGTCCCGGCGCTGTTCGGATCGAGGAGGAACGTCGTGACGTTGTCCGCCTTGAACGGTTTGAGGAATTTCAGGTCGAGCACGACCTTCGAGCCGGGCACCGACTCGGTGATCACCATCGACCCCGCCCCCGCCTTGCGATTACCCTCCCAGGCGTAGGCGGCGCCGACACCCGACTCCGGGCCGGAGTACGTGCGCTTCAGGTCGGGATCGACGTCCTCCCACGGCGACCACGACTGCCACTGGCGGAAGTTGTCGAGAAGCGGCTGAACGACATCGGGGCTCGCATCGATGACGGTGGAACGTTCGACGAGGAACTCGTCCGAAGCCATGCCGGTCTCCATTCGGTATCGGGTGTGGTGGAACGAGGTCGCGCCCACCTGTCCAGGTGGAAGATAACGCCTCGCCGGCGGTCGCGCGCGCGGTATCGTCGGGAGCGACCCATACGACAGTGCTGTGGTGGGGGTAGCAGTGACGACCGAGACGGATCTGATCCGCAATATCGCTCTGGTGGGACATCAGGGTAACGGGAAGACGACACTCGCGGAGGCGATGCTGTACCGCGCCGGTGTCGTCACGCGGCCCGGTCGTGTCGAGAGCGGCAACACCGTGCTCGACACCCAGCCGGAAGAGCACGACCGCACGCAGTCGCTGGCGCTCGGCCTGGCCTCGTTCTCGTGGGGCGATTACCGGATCAACCTGCTCGACCCGCCGGGTTACGCCGATTTCGTGGGCGACGCGATGACCGCTCTCCGGGTCGCGGACGTCGCCGTGTTCGTGATCGACGGCGTCAGCGGTCTGCAGGTGAACGACGAGTTGCTGTGGCAGGCGGCCGGGGAGCGATCCATCCCGCGCATCCTGTTCGTGAACAAGATGGACAAGGAGCGGGCGTCGTTCGACGTCGTCCTGGCCGGGATCCGCGACCATTTCGGGTCCGGGGTCGAGCCGGTCGACCTGCCCGTCGGCGAAGCGTCGGCGTTCACCGGGGTCGCTGATCTCCTCACCGAGCACGTCATCCTCTACGACAGCGGGTCCGCGAACACGAGCGACGAACTGCCCGCCGACATCGCCGACCGCGAGCACGAACAGCACGAGCATCTCGTGGAGGACGTGGTCGAGATCGAGGACGACCTGCTCTCGAAGTATCTCGACGGGGAGGACATCTCCGTGGCCGAACTCGAGCACGCGCTCCGCGCGGGTTTCGCCGCGGGCTCACTGTGGCCGGTGCTGTGCGGGTCGGCCGTCGATGCGATCGCCGTCGACCGGTTGCTCGACTTCGTGTGCCGGATTGCGCCCGCACCGTCGGAGGTCCCGGGCATCGAGGTTCACGGTGACGCGGTCGCGGAGGTGCGGTGCGATCCGTCCGGAGACCCGCTCGCGTACGTCTTCAAGACGCAGACCGACGAATACGTCGGGCAGGTGGCGTTGTTGAAGATCCTCTCCGGAACCGTGCACGCCGACGACATCCTCGTAAACCAGCGCACCGGGGCGAAGGAGCGCCTGCACAACCTCCTTCGCGTCCTCGGCAGCAAACACACCGCGATCGACACCGCGGAGGCGGGCGACATCGTCGGCGCCATCAAGCTCACCGACGTCTCGACGGGCGACACCCTCGCGCCGATCGGGTCGTCCCTCACCGTTCCCCCGATCGTGCACCGCCGCCCCGTCTACGGAATCGCCGTGGCCGCCGAGAGCGCGGGCGACGAGGACAAACTGGCGACCGCCCTGGCGGAGCTCGTCAGCGACGACCCGACGCTGGAGGTTTCCCGCGACAGCGAAACCCACCAGACGGTAGTCCGGGGCGCCGGCGACGTGCACGTGCAGGTGGCGCTGACCCGGTTGAAGCGGCGTTACGGCATCACGCTCCAGACCGAACCGGTCAAGATCGCCTACCGCGAGACGCTGCTCGGACCGGTGGAGACGGAGGGTCGTCACAAGAAGCAGAGTGGTGGCCACGGCCAGTTCGGGGTGGCGACCGTCCGTTTCGAGCCGCTCCCCCGCGACGAGGGCTACGAATTCGTCGACGAGACCCGTGGTGGAGTGATACCCAAGTCCCTCATCCCCGCGGTCGGTAAGGGGATCGCCGAATCGATGGGACGCGGAGGCCGGCACGGGTTTCCGCTCGTCGACCTGCGGGCCACGGTTCTCGACGGCAAGCATCACTCGGTCGACTCCGACGATTTCAGCTTCCGGATGGCGGGGGCGCTCGCCCTCCGTGCGGCCATCGACAAGGTGGGCACCCTTGTCCTCGAACCCGTCGACCACGTCGAGGTCACGGTGCCGTCGACGCTTCAGGGTGACGTGATGGCTGACCTCGGACGACGGCGCGGCCAGATCGAGGGCACCGAACCGGCAGGGGACGGCGAGGTCACCGTGATCGCGTCGGTGCCGACGAGCGAGGTCACCGACTATCCGGTCGCCCTGCGCTCGATGACACACGGACGTGGCCGTCTCGCACTGAGTTTCAAGTGTTATCAGGAGCGGCCCGAACCGCGCTGACAGTGTCCTTCCAGCGTGCACGCAGCGTTCTCCCAGCCTCCCGCGGTGTAGTGGTGTCTCACTCACACAGAAGGGAACGGCATCGATCATGCGTTCACAATTGGTTCGCGGCATCGGTGGAGCGGCGTTGGCTGTCGGTCTCGCCTGCTCCGTCGTCGCGTGTAGTTCGGGCGAGTCGTCGTCCGGCACTTCGTCGACCGACACCAGCAGCACCGCCGTGGAGGGCGGCGCCCCGCCTGCGGCGATGAGCGACGAACTCCAGGCCTGCCTCGAGGAGAACGGCGTACCCGCACCGCCCGACCAGACCGGTGGCGGGGCACAGGGTGGAATGGCGCCGCCCAGCGGCGAGATGGCACCGCCGGAGGGTGGCGACGGTTCGGCCCCGCCTCAGGGTGGAACTCCGGACGTGTCGAGCGCTCCTCCCGGGGTGGACAGTTCGACGTGGGCGGCCGCGCAGGAGGCCTGTTCCGGCACAACCGGTTCGTGAGCCGCCGCTAGTGCTCGCGACCGGTCCGCAGCCGCGCGGCGAGTTCCGCGCGGCTGCGCACCCCGGCCTTCGCGTACACCGATTTCAGGTGGTCCTGGACGGTGTTCACCGTGATGCCGCGGCGGTCCGCGATCTCGGACGTCGCGTAACCGGCCATTACGTCCGCGCACACATCACGCTCGCGTGCGGTCACCGCGTAGGCCGCGAGCAGCAGTCCTGTGAGCTCGCCGCCGACTGCGGGTTCGAGGGTGACCACCGTCTGCGGCTCGTCGCCGCCGATCAAGGCCGTTGCGCGCACCAGAATCCAGCCGCCCTTCGCGTCGCGCACACGCGCCTTGAAGATCCCCGATCCGCTGGATCGCGCCCCGAAAGTCGCGGCCCGCAACACCACGGTCAGCCTGCCCGGGGCGACCTCGTCGAAGCGGTCCTGCCAGCCGTGGGCAGCGGCCGTGAGCGCAATCGGATCGCCGGCGGCATCGGTCAGCACCACCGCCGGACCCTGGTCGCCGTGGCCGGAGACCGCCGGGGCGTGCACGGACGCGGCGGCCCGTGTCGCGACCGCCAGGCCGGGAGCCACGAGCGTGAGGAACTCGAGCTCACGGTCGGTGAAATCCGATCCGGACCGCACGAATCCGGCTGCGCCCCAGCACACGCCGTCGACGCGGAACACGATTCGGACCTCGCTGCCGAGCCCCAGCGGCGCCCAGACCGCGCCGCGACGGAGGCTGTGCGCGACTTCGTCCGCGGGTAGATCCGAGGCCCGCGCGATGGTTCGGCCACTGCGGGCGAGTTCGGCGAACGTGCCCGGATCGTCGCCGTTGTACTCGGATTCGGCGAGCAGCGGTTCGTACTGCTGCGGTATCCGGCTGCGCCCGCTGGTCATCGAACTGATCGCGAGTGTCTCCGGGTCGAGCATCGCCCAGCACGTCAGGTCGCTGCGCACCGTCTCACCGACCAATTCGATGGCGCGCTCATGGAGCTGCGTGACACCGGCACCCGATCCCGCGAACGCGAGCACCTCCCGGCGCAGCCTTTCCGCCCGGACCTCCAGCATGAACACAGTATGCGCTGGTCACAGGCACACCACCATCCCAGATTCCTGGGATGGGCAGCGGGGTGCGCCGGTCCTACCGTCGCAGTATGTCCACCCACATTCACGTAATCAGAGCAGGCGACGGCAGGCGCCTCACTGCGCCGGACGCCGACATCACGGTCCTGGTCGGCGGCGATCACACCGGCGAGGCATACGAAGTCTTCCTCGTCGAAGCATCCCGGACCGCACCGGACGGCCCACTGCACGCCGAGCCGTGGTCGAAGTCCTACCACGTGCTGCGCGGCCGGATACTCGTCCAGGCCGGAGACACCGGGTACGAGCTCGCGGCGGGGGAAACCATCGTCGTCGAGGCGGGAACGATGAATACGTTCACCGTCCTCTCCGAGTCCGCCGACTTCCTCCTCGTCTCCGCCGGCGCATCCAACAGCAGCTTCTTCGGTGATCTCGACGCGGTCGGCCGTGGCAGGCACTCGCCGGAGCAAGTGGCCCGACTGCTGCACGGGGTCACCGATCGCTACGGCGTCGAACTCGCGACCGGGGCGGGTGCGCCATGATCATCGTCGCGCAGATCGCCACCTTGATCGCCGCAGGCGTGCACCTGCTGGCGTTCGTGTGGGAGTCGTTCCTGTTTCGAAGGCCCTCGGTGCACGAAGGCATCTTCCGTATTCCGAGCAGCGACGTGCCCGCCGCTCACCTGTGGGCATTCAACGTCGGTTTCTACAATCTGTTCCTCGGCTCCGGAGCCATCGCCGGCGTCATCCTGTGGTGGGCGGGTCACGACACTCCGGGTCGCATCCTCGTCGCCTACACCTGCCTCTTCATGTTCCTGGCGGGCATCGCCCTGGCCGTTTCGGACCGCATGGCGCTCAGCCGACAGCGAGGCGACGGCGTCGTCGGAGCACTGTCACAGAGCGTGCCGCCGCTGGTGGCCTTGATCGCGCTGGCGATCGGGTGACAACCCACAGCGCTCGATTGCCAGGAACTTCTCAGAGTCGACCGAATGGATCCTTACTCGCGGTCGGCATGATGGGAGCCATGTCCCAGGTGACCGTTCTCGCCGTCGGTGGCACCGGAGAGTCCCACCCCGATGACCACCGACGCCACGTCTCCGGACTGTTGCGTGACGTCACCGACGCCCTCGACGACCGGTTCGCGTCGCGGTGGATCGGCTATCCGGCGTCGTACGGGCCGGTCGCCGCGGGCGGGCTCAGTTACCGGCAGAGCACCGAGGTCGGCGTCCGCCGCTTGATCGACGCCATGGAGGACGCTCCGGGACCGGTCATGCTGATCGGATACTCGCAGGGATGCACCGTGATCCGTGAGGTGCTCGGGCAGATCGCCACCGGCGCCCTGTGCGCCGGCAACCTCTCCGCGGTCGGACTCGTCTCCGACCCCGAACAACCCGCAGGGGTGGTTCCGGGCTGCCGCGGGCGCGGTGTCGCGGGTGACGGCGCCCCGATCCCCGACTCCGTCCCGGTCCAGTGGATCGCGCACCCGGACGACATGATCTGCAATGCCAGCGAAGACAGCTACGTGCGCGACATCGCGGACCTCACCCGGTGGATGTCGTTTCGCGCGCTGCGGACGTGGCTTGCGCAGACGTGGGAACTGATCCGCAACAACAGCTTCCAGAACGCGACCAAGACCTGTGTCAGCCCTCGGCAGTGGCGCACCGACGTCCGTCGGCTGCGGACCGCGGCGATCGAGGTGCTCGGCTACCTTCCGCCGCGCCTCACCTGGCGGGGTGTGCGCGTCGTCAACGCGCGGGGCGGGCGGCACGTCGCGTACGCCAGCGAACCACTCGATGCGAGCGGGCTCACCGGATGCCAGATCCTCGCCCAGTGGCTGCAGGTGCGGGCGACGTTCGAGCCGCCCCTGCGCGTCGCGGCGTAAGGGTCGCGCCGATCAGGCGTCGCTGCGCGGACGCAGCGGAGTGAGCATCCGGCGCGGCTCACGCAGGGCCACTGCGACGGCGTCGTTGCGGGGATGGACGGCCTCCCCCGGCCCGGGTGCGACCACCAGGTCCTCGGGGCCCGGGATCGTGCCGCAGTCTGGGCACCTCCCGAAGCGATCGAGTTGCGTTCCGCACTCCGCGTGGGAGAACACGCGGCCGGGGTAGCTGCCGGGCGACACGTACTGCTCGCCCCATTGGGACAGCGCGTAGATGCTCGGCCACAAAGCCTTTCCGGCCTCGGTGAGTTCGTACTCGGGATGACCGCCGTCGGCGACTCGGACGAGCACGCCGGCTTCGACGAGAGCGGTCAGCCGATCCGTCAGGACGGCGCGCGAGATGTCGAGATGGGCGAGCAGATCACTGAAGCGCCGGACGCCGTAGAAACAGTCGCGCAACACGAGCATCGTCCACCGCTCACCCACCACTTCGAGGGCGCGAGCGAGGTTGCAGTTCTGCTGTGAGTACCCGGTTCCCAGTGCCACTCCCCCATGCTAGCGCAATTCAGTCTTGTCACCAGACCAAAAAGGATCTAGGTTCAGTCTTGTGAACAGACCAACTGCGATTGCCCAGTCGATCCGCGAACACTCGCCCCGCCCGGCGACCACGCTGTCCGTCGCGTCACTCGGGACGTTCGTCGCTCTGGTCGCGTTCTGCGCCCCGCTCGGCAACATGCCCACCGTCGCGACCGCGCTGTCGGCAGGCCCGGCAGCGCAGACGTGGATTCTCAGTTCGATGAGCGTGGGCCTCGCCGCGGTCCTGCTGACCGCGGGCGCACTCGCCGACGACTACGGCAGACGCCGGGTGTTCCAGTGGGGTGCCTGGCTTCTCGCGCTGGGCGCGGTGGTCGGCGCGGTCAGCCAGGAACCCGTCCTGTTCATCATCGGACGACTGATCCAGGGAGTGGCGGGCGCGGCGTTGATCGCGGCCAGCCTCGGCGCCGTCGCACATGCCTTCACCACCCCGGCGGCGCGTGCGACGGCGAGCGGGATCTGGGGCGCAAGCGTCGGCGCGGGCATCGCCGTCGGTCCCGTCCTCGCGGGGCTCCTCGACCTCGCCGGGTGGTGGCGCGGCCTGTACTGGGCACTCGCCGTCGCGTCGCTCATGATCGGACAGGTCGCGACGCGTGCGCTCGCCGAGTCACGCTCTGCCGTCCCGAAGCGCATCGACGTTCCGGGAGCGGTCACCCTGTGCGCCGCGATGGTCCTGGTGCTCGTCGCACTGGTCGAGGGCAGGCAGGGGAACACCGCCGCCACCGTGCTCTGCGGTGTCGGCGCGGTCGTGTTCGTGCTCGCCTTCGTCGCGGTCGAGCGGCGGCGACCGTTCCCGATGCTCGACCTCGCGTTGTTCCGCCGGCGCGACTTCCTGGCCGCCACCCTCGCGGCACTCGCCACCGGGGCGGGCATCATCGGCCTGATGTCGTTCGCGTGCACGTTCCTGGTCAAGACGATGCACGTCAGCACGCTGGCCGCGGCCGGCGTAATCGCCTTGTGGTCGGGCACGAGTGTCGTGGCATCACTGCTCGCCCGCACACTCCCGGCAAGGCTCGCCGGGTCACCGCAACTCGTCATCGGACTCGCCGGCGTCGGCCTCGCCATGCTCACGATGACGGGCCTCTCCCCCGACTCGTCGCTGCTGCGGCTCGTCCCGGGACTGCTGCTCGCCGGCGTCGCCAGCGGACTGCTCAACGCCGGCCTCGGCCGCCAAGCCGTCGCCAGCGTGCCCGCCGACCAGGGCGGACTCGGCAGCGGTGCCAACAACACCGCCCGCTACCTCGGCTCGTCCATCGGCGTCACCGTCGTCAGCATCATCGCCCTCAACCCGGCAGGCACCGTCGACGGCATGGTGGCGGGCTGGAACTACGCGGCCGTCACCACAGGGCTGATCTCACTCGTCGGCGCAGGAGTCGTAGGGGTTCTCGTGCGGGGATCCGCGCAACTGGCGGTCGGAGGCCGAGGCTGACACGGTTTCTCCCCCTGGTACCGAACGGTCGTCAGGATTGATGCCGATCACGCACCCCGAGTAACGTCAAATCCAGCGGCCCGGGCGGCCGCAAAGGTCGAGCCGTGGTCGTCCGCTTCGCGTTTCATCAAGCGCGAATCGAAGGAGTGCGGTCATGATCGCGTTCGCAAATCCACAGCCTCGTTCGGGACCGACAGAAAAGGGCCACCACGTTCGACGCAGGCTCGTGCCGCGACTGAGAGCCACACTGTTCACCCTGGGCGTCGCGGCCGCAGCGATGGTGCTCGTGGTTCCATCCGCCGCAGCAGCAGCAACCACGACCACCGTGTCCGCGCAGGGCACACCGGCGACCACCTGCCCGGTCACCTTGACCGCGAATGTCACGCCCATCCCCGCGGGCGGCACGGTCGAGTTCAAGGAGGGCGCAGCCACGCTCGGCGCCGCGGCGCCCGTGACGAACGGCACCGCCACGGTCAACCACACATTCACGACGACCGGCGCGCACATCGTCTTCGCAAAGTTCAGCGGATTCACCGGCTTCGACACCTCGACGTCCGCAAACCTGACAGTCAACGTGACGATGGGGCTGAATCTCGGCTCGGTCTGCCTCCCGCTGGGCTGACAGCCCGGTCTACACGTTGAAGCGGAACTCCACCACGTCGCCATCGGCCATGAGGTAGTCCTTGCCCTCCATGCGGACCTTGCCTGCGGCCTTGGCGGCGGCCATGGATCCGGCGGCGACGAGGTCGTCGAAGGAGACGATCTCGGCCTTGATGAAGCCGCGCTCGAAGTCGGTGTGGATGACACCGGCGGCCTGCGGGGCGGTGTCGCCCTTGTGGATGGTCCAGGCGCGCGATTCCTTGGGACCTGCGGTGAGGTAGGTCTGCAGGCCGAGGGTGTGGAAGCCGGTGCGGGCGAGTGCGTGCAGGCCCGGCTCGGACTGTCCGATCGAGTCGAGCATCTCCTGCCGATCCTCCTCGTCCAGCTCCAGCAGCTCCTGCTCGACCTTGGCGTCGAGGAACACGGCGTCCGCGGGGGCGACGGAGGCGCGCAGTTCGGCAACCTTCGCTTCGTCGGTGAGCACGGCCTCGTCGGCGTTGAACACGTACAGGAACGGCTTGGTGGTGAGCAGGCTCAGCTCGCGCAGCAGCGAGAAGTCCAGCTTGTCCTTCACGCTGAACAGGGTCTTGCCCTCGTCGAGGACTTCCTGCGCCTTCAGCGCCTCCTCGTGGATGGGCTTGAGTTCCTTGTTCTTCTTCGCTTCCTTCTCCAGACGCGGCAGGGCCTTCTCCAGCGTCTGCATGTCGGCGATGACGAGCTCGGTCTCGATCACCTCGATGTCGGATGCCGGGTCGACGCGGCCGTCGACGTGCACGACGTCGTCGTCGTTGAAGACGCGAACCACCTGGCAGATGGCGTCGGCCTCGCGGATGTTGGCGAGGAACTTGTTGCCGAGGCCGGCGCCCTCGGAGGCGCCCTTGACGATGCCGGCGATGTCGACGAACGACACCGTGGCGGGCAGGATGCGCTCGGAGCCGAAGATCCGGGCGAGCTCGGACAGCCGCGGATCGGGCAGTTCGACCAGGCCGACGTTGGGTTCGATGGTCGCGAACGGGTAGTTCGCGGCCAGCACGTCGTTGTTGGTCAGCGCGTTGAACAAGGTGGACTTGCCGACGTTGGGCAGTCCGACGATTCCGAGGGTAAGGCTCACGGTCGTTGGATTCTACGGCGTCGGCGTCCGATCAACGACCATCGGCCTCACCAGCTGGAGGTATCGCTGTTCGCGACGAGGGCGATGATCAAGATGGCGTACCCGATGACGAAGACGACGATCAGCGCCACCCAGATCCAGAGGGCGATCTTGCCGAGCGCCTTGGCGCGGTCGGACGCGTACTGGGCGCCCTGGTAATCGCCCATCGCCCACTTCGGGTAGACGTCGTGGACGTGGTTGAACGCGGCGAAGGCGAGCGGCCAGAAGAAGAGGACGGCGGCAACCGCCCACCCGGCGTTCGAGGGCGGCAGCGGCGGCGGGCCGTACTGGCCCGGGTACGGCTGCGACTGCGGCGCCGGCTGTTGCTGCGTCGGGTACTGGTAGCCGTAGGCACCCGTGTCGCCGGGCTTCGGCGGCACCGGATTGCTCGACGATTCCGGATTGCTCGGTGACTCCGACATGACTCCCCCTGTCGTGGCAGCTGACCTCGTGCGTCCACTATCCCATCCCTCTCCCCATGTGAGTGGAAAAGTGCGCCGGAGTACGCGTCGGCACTCACGTGAGGTTCTAGTCTCAGCGAGTGACCCGCTGGTTGATCGTCCTCGCGATATGGATCCTCGGACTGGGCGCCCTCGCCCTGACCCTCGGTGTGGCGACTGGGTGGTGGTTCGCCTCGGTCGTCCTTCTCGCGTCAGCGGCCTTGGGCACGTGGGATCTGCTGCAACGGCGGCACAGCATTCTGCGGAACTATCCGGTGCTGGGGCACGCACGGTTCCTGCTCGAGAAGATCCGCCCCGAGATCCAGCAGTACTTCGTCGAATCATCCACGGATGGAACGCCCTTCGACCGCGACACCCGCGACCTCGTCTACGAGCGCGCCAAGGGGACGCTCGCCGAGGAGCCGTTCGGCACCGAGCGGGACGTGCACGCCGTCGGTTACGAGTTCATGGCCCATTCGCTGCGCGCCCGGATGGCACCGCCCGAGCCGCCGACCGTCCACATCGGCGGCCCCGACTGCGAACGGCCCTACGACATCGCACTTCTCAACGTGTCGGCGATGAGCTTCGGCTCGCTCTCCGCCAACGCCATCGAAGCCCTCAACGCCGGGGCCGCGCGCGGCGGGTTCGCGCACGACACCGGCGAGGGCGCGATCAGCCCGTACCACCGCAAGCACGGCGGCGACCTGATCTGGGAGATCGCGTCCGGCTACTTCGGCTGCCGGACGGGCGACGGCCACTTCGACCCCGCCAAGTTCGCCGAACACGCGTCACTCGACCAGGTAAAGGCGATCTCGATCAAACTGTCGCAGGGCGCGAAACCCGGACTCGGCGGTGTGCTGCCCGGGGCGAAGGTGTCGCGGGAGATCGCCCGGACGCGCGGCGTGCCGGTCGGACAGACGGTGATCTCCCCGCCCGCACACACCGCCTTCTCCACCCCGAACGAGCTGATCGACTTCATCGTCACCCTGCGAAAGCTCTCCGGCGGCAAACCCGTCGGGTTCAAATTGTGCGTCGGATCGCGCACCGAGTTCCTCGGCATCTGCAAGGCGATGCTCGAACGCGACGTCACCCCGGACTTCGTCATCGTCGACGGCTCCGAGGGCGGAACCGGCGCAGGTCCAGTGGAATTCGAGGACAACATGGGCATGCCCCTCACCGAGGGACTGATGCTCGTGCACAACGCGCTCACCGGCGCCGGACTGCGGAACCGCATCAAGATCGGCGCGTCAGGGAAGGTTGCCAGCGCATCCGACATCGTCAAACGAATCATCCAGGGCGCCGACTTCACCCTGGCCGCCCCCGCGATGATGTTCGCCGTCGGGTGCATCCAGGCGCAGATGTGCCACACCAACCGCTGCCCCGTCGGAGTGACGACCCAGGACCCGGCGCGGACCCGCGCACTCGACGTCCCCGACAAGGCGGCCAGGGTGTTCCGGTTCCAGAAGTCGACGGTGGCGGGCGCCCAGCAGATGGTGGCATCGATGGGTCTCGACAGCTTCGATCAGCTGACACCGTCGATGCTCAACCGCCGGATCGACGGGGTCACCACCCGCACCTACGCGGAACTGTACGAGTGGCTGATGCCCGGCGAACTACTCGAAGATCCGCCCTCGGATTGGCTCACCGACTGGATCGACGCCGATTCGACTCGCTTCTGACGTCGTTTTTTCGTCGAACCGAACGTCGGAGCAATAGGGTGACGGGGGCCACAAAAGATGTGGCATCTGTCGACGGCGTCACCCCTGGCACACAATGACGACGGGGGCGCTGGGAAGGAGTTCGCGATGGCCCTGAGAGCCGCCCCCGAATCCGAGATCGAGTACCTGAATACGGATCCGGATCTACCAGCGGTCGGCGTCGTGGACCGCACCCCCATCTCACCGGCGGCGCGGATCACATTCGCCGTCCTCGGCCTTCTCGGCGGCATCGCCTGGGTGATGATCGCGTTCGTTCGCGGCGAGAACATCAACGCCGTCTGGTTCGTGGTGGCCGCCGTCTGCACGTATCTCATCGCCTACCGCTTCTACGCGCGGCTGATCGAGCGCAAACTCGTCCAGCCCCGCGACGACCGGGCCACCCCCGCCGAGATCCTGGAGAACGGCAAGGACTACATGCCGACGGACCGGCGGGTGCTGTTCGGGCACCACTTCGCCGCCATCGCCGGCGCAGGCCCCCTCGTCGGCCCCGTCCTCGCCGCGCAGATGGGCTACCTGCCCGGCACGCTGTGGATCATCATCGGCGTCGTCTTCGCCGGAGCCGTCCAGGACTTCCTCGTTCTGTGGATCTCGACGAAACGCCGCGGACGCAGCCTCGGTCAGATGGCCCGCGACGAACTCGGTCTCGTCGGCGGTGTCGCCGCCATGATCGGCGTCTTCGTCATCATGATCATCCTCATCGCGGTACTCGCCCTCGTCGTCGTCAACGCGCTCGCGGAAAGCCCGTGGGGTGTCTTCTCCATCGCCATGACCATCCCGATCGCCCTGTTCATGGGCGTCTACCTTCGGTACCTTCGCCCGGGCAAGGTCGCGGAAGTGTCGCTGATCGGCGTCGTGCTGCTGCTCCTCGCCATCGTGTCCGGCGGCTGGGTTGCCGACACCGGCTGGGGCGCCGACTGGTTCACGCTCTCCAAGGTGACCCTCGCCTGGCTGATGATCGCCTACGGTTTCGCCGCATCCGTCCTGCCCGTGTGGCTGCTGCTGGCCCCGCGCGACTACCTGTCGACGTTCATGAAGATCGGCACGATCATCCTGCTGGCCATCGGCATCCTGGTCGCGCAGCCCACCATCAAGATGCCCGACGTCACGAGGTTCGCCATCCAGGGCAACGGCCCCGCCTTCGCGGGCTCGCTGTTCCCGTTCCTGTTCATCACAATCGCGTGCGGCGCGCTGTCCGGCTTCCACGCCCTCATCTCCTCCGGCACCACGCCCAAGCTGCTGGCGAAGGAAAAGCAGATGCGGCTGATCGGATACGGGGGCATGCTCACCGAGTCGTTCGTCGCGATCATGGCGCTCGTCACCGCGTGCATCATCGACCAGCACCTGTACTTCGCGCTCAACGCGCCGGCCACCCTCACCGGCGGAACCCCGGAGACGGCCGCCGCGTACGTGAACGGCCTCGGACTGTCCAGCCCGAACATCAGCCCCGACACCCTCTCGCAGGCCGCGGAGAACGTCGGCGAGGAGTCGATCATCTCGCGCACCGGCGGTGCCCCGACGCTCGCGTTCGGCATGTCGGAAGTGCTCAGCCAGTTCCTCGGCGGCGCCGCCCTCAAATCGTTCTGGTATCACTTCGCGATCATGTTCGAGGCGCTGTTCATCCTCACCACCGTCGACGCCGGCACCCGTGTCGCCCGGTTCATGCTGTCCGACTCGCTCGGCAATTTCGGCGGACCCGCCCGCAAGTTCAAGGATCCGTCGTGGCGCGTCGGAGCCTGGGTGTGCTCGCTGGCCGTCGTCGGGCTGTGGGGCGCCATCCTCCTCATGGGCGTCACCGACCCGCTCGGCGGAATCAACACCCTGTTCCCGCTCTTCGGCATCGCGAACCAGCTGCTCGCCGCGATAGCCCTGACGGTGGTCCTCGCCATCGTCATGAAGAGGGGCCTCTTCAAGTGGGCATGGATTCCCGGCGTTCCGCTCGTCTGGGACCTGATCGTGACCATGACGGCGTCCTGGCAGAAGATCTTCTCCGGCAACACCGCCGTCGGCTACTGGTCCCAGCACGCCGCGTTCAAGGAGGCAAAGGAAGCCGGCAAGACCAGCTTCGGTTCCGCCAAGACCCCCGAGGCCATCGACGCCGTCATCCGCAACACGTTCATCCAGGGCACCCTGTCGATCGTGTTCGCCGGCCTCGTCCTCGTCGTCGTGGTGGCCGGAGCGCTCGTCTGCATCAAGGCGTTCCGGGCGGGTGGACTGCCGACCACCGAGTCGCCCGAGCAACCGTCGAAGATCTTCGCGCCCGCCGGGTTCGTCCCCACCGCTGCCGAGAAGGAACTCGACAAGGAATGGAACGAACTCATCGCGTCGGGCGTCGTGCGCGCACCCGGTGCTGCGCACACCCACACGGACAGGGCACATCACCATGATGAATAGGGTCGTCGGGGCCGTCCGGACCGCTTGGTGGTGGACGGGGTCGCTGATGGGCGACCACGACTACAGCAGGTACGTCGAACACCTTCGCCGGAACCATCCGGACGCCGAGGTGCCGACCGAGCGCGAGTACTGGAAGGCGCGCTACGCGGACGCCGACGCGAACCCGGGTGCCCGCTGCTGCTGACGTCACCGACCCGTGACGGCGTCCCCCAGTACTGTCAGTACTGATTGCTGAGCAGACACGGTGAGGGAGGACCATCTGTGACGGAGAAGGAAGCCCCGGCGCCGTCCGGGAGCGCAGTCACGAAACCGGACCGCGGGCATCTCATCGGGGTGGGTGCGATGTGGCTGGCCAAGTGGTCGCTGGTCCTCGTGGCCATCTCGCTGGGCGCGTTGTTGTTCGGGTGGATCATCGAAAAGCTGTGGGTGATCGTCCTCCCCGTGCTCCTGGCCGTCGTGGTGTGCACGGTGCTGTGGCCGCCGACGCGGGCGATGACGAGACGGCGTATCCCCCCGGCGGCGGCAGCAGCGACGACGCTCGTCATGTTCGTCGCCGTCGTGGCCGGGATCATCGCCGGCATCGTGCCGTCGATCGTCAGCCAGGCCCCCGAGCTGGCCAACAAGGCCACCCAGGGCATCAACCAGGTGCAGGACTGGCTGAAGGGCCCGCCGATCAACCTGCAGGACGATCAGATCGACCAGGGCATCCACACCATCATCGTGAAGGTGCAGGAGAGTGGGACGGTCATCGCGTCCGGTGTGTTCACCGGCGTCAGCACCGCCAGCTCCCTGCTGATCACGCTCGGCCTCGTGCTGGTGCTGTCGTTCTTCTTCATCAAGGACGGCCCCCGGTTCATCCCGTGGCTGCACTCCGTCAGCGGCGGCCGCGCGGGCCGTCACCTCGAAGTGGTGCTCGGCCGCATGTGGGACACGCTCGGCGGGTTCATCCGGACGCAGGCGCTGGTCAGCCTCATCGACGCCGTCTTCATCGGCGCCGGACTGCTGATTCTCGGCGTGCCACTCGCACCGGTCCTCGCGATCCTGACGTTCATCGGTGGCTTCATCCCGATCGTCGGTGCGTTCGTCGCCGGCGCTCTCGCCGTGCTCGTCGCGTTGGTGGCCAACGGTCTCACCACCGCGGTGATCGTGCTCATCATCATCCTCGTGGTGCAGCAGATCGAGGGCAACGTGCTGCAGCCCGTTCTCCAGAGCAAGAGCATGAAACTGCACGCCGTCGTGGTTCTGCTCGCCGTCACGGCCGGTGCCTCCGTGTTCGGGATCGTCGGCGCCTTCCTCGCGGTGCCCGCCGCCGCCGTCGCCGCCGTGGTGGTGCGCTACATCGGTGAGCAGATCGACGAGCACAGCGCCGAAAGCAACATCGCCGATGCCGTCGCCGCAAACGAGGACCTCGACGACGCCGAACGGGAGGGCGTCACGATCGACCAGGCCGCCGTCGCGCCCAAGGCGGATTGACCGGCGGTCAGCCGGCGACCACCTCCACGGTGGAGCCGGTGCGTCCGCGAATCACGTGCAGCCGGCTCGGAATTCGCTGACGCATCTCGTCGACGTGACTGACGATCCCGACCACCCGGCCGCCGTCGCGAAGCTCGTCGAGGACGCCCATCACCGAGTCGAGGGTGTCCGCGTCGAGGGTGCCGAATCCCTCGTCGATGAACATCGTGTCGAGCACGACGCCTCCCGACTCCGCCGCGACCACATCGGCGAGACCGAGCGCCAGCGACAGTGACGCCAGGAACGACTCACCGCCGGACAGTGTCTTGGCCGAACGCACCACCCCGGTGTAGTCGTCGCGGATGTCCAGCCCCAGACCACCGCGGCGGCCTCGCGGACCGGCCTCGTCGCTGTGGACGAACTCGTACCGTCCCGCCGACATCCGGCCGAGCCGCGCGGATGCCGAGACCGCCACCTCTTCCAGCCGGGCCGCCAGCACATACGACCGCAGCGACATCTTCCTGGCGTTCTGGCCACGGCCCGCAATCACCTCGGCGAGCACGGCCAGCTCCTCGTGCGCGGTCTGCATCGGCGCAATCGCCTCGGCGGCCTTGTCGAGCTGGCCGACGAACCGTTCCAGATCGAGCAGTCGGCGCTCGGCGTCGGACGCCGCCGCGACGGCGACGTTCACGACCTCCGCGGCCACGTCGTGCGCGTGCTGGACGGACGCCAATTCCACGGGCTCCGCCTCGGCGACGGCAACGACCTCGGGGTCGTCGAGCACGCTGCGCGCCCCGACCTCGGCGTCCCGCGCCGCCGTGAGGACAGCCTCGATCTCACCCTGGCGGGCGGCCGTCCGGACCGCCGCCACGGCGTCGGCAGTGCTGTCGAAACCGGCGTCCCCGGCGAGTGTTTCGGATTTGGCCACGAGTTCACGGGCCGCCGACTCGGCTCCGGCACCGGCGTCCCGCGCGTCGAGCAACTCGGATGCGGACTCGGCGAGGGCGTCGAGTCGTGCGCGACGAGCCTCCACGCTCGGGGCGTCGCCTGCAGCCTCGCTCACCCGGGCCCGGATCTCCCCGAGCTGTGTCGTACTCGTAGTGATCCTCTCGGCCACGATGGCGGCGTCGACGCCCACGTCCCGCGCCCGTTCCTGCAGGTAACTCTCGCGGTCCCGCAGTTCGGTGAGCGATGCGGACCGACGCTCGATCTCGTCGCCCAGTGCAGTCGCCTCCCCCACCGCCGTTTCTGCAGCGGTGAGGGCCTGCGCGAGTGCGTCCGCGTCACCGTCGCCGCCGCGCTGCACGAGCACGTCGATCGCGCGCTCCACCGCGCCCAGCTTCTCGGTCGCGGTCGTCAGCACCGCCGCGGCCTTCTGCTCCGCCGCAAGGGCCTTGTCCTCGTCGGCCTTCGTGACCGACAGCTCGGACGGTTCGGCAGGGTGCGGGTGCTCGGGTGAACCGCACACCTGGCACGCGACACCGTCCTCGAGCGTGCCCGCCAGTTCCGCGGCCATGCCCGCGATCCGACGTTGCAGCAAGTCGAGCCAGTATTCCCGCGCGTCCTGATGCTTTTGCCGGGCATCGAGCACGCCCCGCTCGAGCCGATCACGCTCGGCCCGTCGGGTGCGGAGATCCGCCGCCGCCGAGGCAGCGTCCGCTGCCCGGTCCCGCGCATCGACGAGGGCGGGCAGTGCGGCGCGGGCCTTCTGCGCCGAGTCGAGCGCCTTCTCCACTTCCCGTAGAGCGAGCGGCAATTGTTCCCGCTCCCGGGACAGCGCGTCACCGGCCTCGGCGAGTTCGACCTGCCGGGCGCGCAGCCTCCCCACTTCGACAGCGAGCCGGTCGGCGGCGACGGATTCGGCGAGTGCCCCGTCGAGGCGCACGATCTCGTCACGCCAAACACGGATACTCGATCGGATGTACTCCCGTTCGTCAGCGGTCGGAGGCCAGGACAACTCCGCCACGAGATCGGCGCCGCCCACCGTCGAACGCAATCCGTCCGTGATCGCCTCGACGTGTCGCGCGGCGGCCGCGGCCTTGGCCCGGGCAGCATCGGCGTCGCGCGCCACGGTCGCGACCGGTTCGGCCCGGCGCGCATCCGCCAATTCGGCGACGAGGTCCGCCCGCCGGCCTGCCCCCGCTGCGTGGGCCTCGAGTTCCGCCTCGGCTCGCCGCCTACGGTTCTGCAGTTCGAGGACGCGGCGCGCCTCCGTGAGCGCGTCGCGGGCCACCTTCGCCTGACTCTTGGTTTTCTGCAGTTCGTCCGCGGCCAGGTCACGAGTCTCGCGGGCCTCGTCCTCGAGCTTGTGGGCCCAGGTCGCCGGATCAGCGTCGGCACCCCCCTCGATGCCTGCGGCCGTCGCGACCCGTGCCAGCAGCACGTCGATGGCCCGTTGATGCTCGTCCAGGTCGTGGGCGCTGGTACGCCTGCGGTCCAGGAACCACTCCTCCACCGTTCCGAATCGGGTGGTGTCGAACAGCCTCTCCAGAAGCTGACCGCGTTCCTCGTTGTCGGCGCGCAGGAACTTCGCGAACTCCCCCTGCGGCAGCAGGACCACTTGAAAGAATTGGTCGGCGCTCATGCCCATCAGCCGCCCGACCTCCTCGGCGATGTCGGGGATCCGGGACAGGTTCTCCCCGCGACCGTCGAGCCAGGTGAGCGTGGCCTTCGCGTTCTCCTTGAGGGTCCCCGACCCACGGCGCTTGGGACGCTCGAACTCCGGGCTGCGGACGAGCCGCAGATGCCGGCCCGCGATCGTCGCCTCGAGCGTCACCGTCGGAACGGAACCGGCGGGCGCGTGGTCGGACAGCAGGCGCTTGCCGTCCTTCCGTGCCCCGGACACCGTGCCGTACAGCGCGAACGCCACCGCGTCGAGGACCGTCGTCTTACCGGCGCCGGTATGACCGTGCAGCAGAAAGAGCCCGTCCGCGCCGAGCCGATCGAAGTCGACTTCCACGGATCCTGCGAACGGCCCGAAGGCTTCGACTTCGAGTCGATGCAGCCTCATGCCGTCTGTTCCAGCGCGACGACCTCGGCGGTGTCCTCGCCGGCCCGGTCGGCGAAGCCGAGTGCAGCTTCCACAAGCCGGATCTCGCCGGTCGACGGTTCGCTGCGCACATCGGTGAGGAAGCTGCGCGTGATCTGTAAATCGCTGCGCCCGTGCACCTTGTCGCGGTAGCGCAGATCGTCGCCGCCCTCCGGGCGTTGCCACTCGAGGTGAACGGCGAACGGGAATCGCGTCTGGAGCGAGCGCATGGCGTCGACCGGGCGTTCCGGGTCGGTGAGCACCGCCGACACATAGCAGTCCTCGGCGCCGCGGAACGCATCGTCCTCGAGCAACTCCTGCACCGTCCCCGTCAGTTGCCGGAGCCCGCGGACCACCGGCAGGTCGACTCGCTCGACGGCCCGCAGGCCGTCGGCGTCGAGATCCACGAGGTAGACCGCCTTGCTGTGGGTGCGCTCACCGAAGGAGTACGGCAGCGGCGAGCCCGAGTACCGGATGTTCTCGGCGAGGGTCTGCGGCGAGTGGAGATGGCCGAGCGCGACGTAGTCCACCCCGCCGAAGGCCGAAGCCGACACCGTCTCGACGCCGCCGACGGAGATGGACCTCTCCGATCCCGTGGCCTCCGCTCCCACGACGAACGCATGAGCCAGCACCACGGACCTGGTGTGCGGACCGGTTTCGTTCCGCCCCTCGAGGTCGGTGCGGACACGGTCCATCGCGGCGTCGAGGATCTCGGCGTGCGAGCGGGCGGTCGGCACGTCCAGTTGCGAACGGGTGATCTCGGGCTCGAGATAGGGAATGCCGTAGAAAGCGACGGGACCGTGCGCGTCCTCGAGCACGACGGGCGAGCCGATCCCGGCGACCGTCGTCATGAGGTGGAGCCCGCCCGCACGGGAGAACGCGGCACCCGCCCCGAGCCGCGCAGCGGAGTCGTGATTGCCGGACGTGGCGACGATGACCGCGCCGGCGTCCCGGATGGCTTCGAATCCGCGGTTGCACACGGTGACGGCGTCCGCGCTGGGGATCGACCGGTCATAGACGTCGCCGGGAACGACGACGACGTCCACACCATGCTCGGCGACGAGGGCGGCGATCGCGTCGAGCACACGGGCCTGGTCGGTGAGCAGGTCCACCCCGTGGAACGTGCGTCCGATGTGCCAGTCCGAAGTGTGCAGGATCCTCATGTCCCGAGACCGTAGAGCACCCTGCCGACAACCTCGAACACCTCGGCCGCGTGGCGTCCGACCGATTCGACGTGTCGGTGGGGCGGTGCACCATGAGCCACATGAATGCACTCGCTGCACTCGGAATGCTCCTGGCGCTGGCCGCGGGCACCGCCCTCGGGTGGCTCCTGCACGCGGCACGGAGCGGTGCTCGGGCGGCGCGAGCGGAGGCACAGCTCGCCGCGCTGCGCGAGAACGAGGCCCTCCTCCGGCAGTCGCTCGGCGCAGTCAGCGAAGACTCCGCGCGCCGCCACTCGGGTGCGATCGGCGAACAGATCTCGCGACTGGTCGGGCCGCTGCACGAGGCCGTCGGCGCCATGGCGGAACAGGCGCTGAACTACGACGAGGTGGTGATGATGAGTACCCGCCGGTATGGGCAGCGCAGTGCCCGTCGCGACGGACCGCCCATGACGGCCGCTGCGGTACTCGCGGATCGGACTGCCGACATCGCTGCGCCGAACCCGTGTCGGACGGTGATCCGTGCGTTCGTGTACGTCCTCGACCCCACCCCGGAGCAGGAGTCGGTGATCCGTTCGCACTGCGGGGCGCAGCGGTTCGCCTACAACTGGGCACTGTCGCAGGTCAAGGCGAACCTCGACCAACGCGCAGCGGAACGGTCCTACGAGATCCCGGACGCGGAGCTGACGCCGCCGGTGTGCTGGTCCGCGTACGGCCTGCGCAAACACTGGAACACCGTCAAGAACGCCGTCGCCGTCAACCCCGAGTCCGGGCAGCCGTGGTGGCCGGAGAACTCGAAAGAGGCATACAGTTCCGGGATCGCGAACTGCGCTGCCGCCCTGTCGAACTGGTCCGATGCCCGGTCCGGGAAACGTAAAGGCGCCACCGGATTCCCCCGCTTCAAAAGCAAACGGGCGGTGCTTCACGACGGGCAGTTTCGGGCTGGTCACCGACGGCGGGGACCGCCGTCATGTGCAGTTGCCGCGGATCGGGGCGATCCGGACGTGCGAATCCACCCGCAAACTGGCCCGCAAGACGATCGCCGGGTCGGCGCGGATCCGGTCGGCGACCCTGTCGTATCGACGCGGCCGGTGGCAGGTGTCGTTCTCGGTCGACATCACTCTTCCCGCCCGTGCACTCCCACCCACAACGACCGGTACCGCCGCCGCGGTCGGTGATCGTGGCGTGGGCGGTTCGGTGGTCGGGGTCGATGTGGGGGTCAAACACCTCGCGGTCCTCTCGACGGGGGAGATGATCGAGAACCCGAAACACGCCCGCAAGCACGCGAAGAGATTGCGTCGCCTGGGGCGCCGCGCATCGCGGTGGGTCGGCCCGGATCGTCGCACCGCCCAGGAGCCGTCACGGCGGTGGCTGCGCACCCAGGAACAGATCCGGGCGGTACACACCCGCATCGCCGACGCGCGCCGCGATCACCTGCACAAACTCACCACCCGACTGGTCCGGGACTTCGACACCGTCGTCGTCGAAGACCTCAACATTGCCGGAATGACACGCTCCGGTGGCGCCTACAAACGCGGATTGAATCGGGCCCTCGGTGATGCGGCGCTCGCCGAGATTCGGCGACAACTGACCTACAAGACCGAGTGGGCCGGCACCGGACTGCACGTGGCAGACCAAACTGCCCCTGACAGTTCGGGTGTTCACCTGCGATGCGTGCGGATACCGCGCGGATCGTGATCACAACGCCGCCCTCAACCTCGCTGCCCTCGCAGCTGGTGACGGTGGTGCGTCTTCGGCGAGTTGCGGACGAGACGTGAAAGACGCCCGACAGAAACCAACCATAAGACCCGCCGCCCGGCGGGCAGACGGTATCGCTGCGGGAACACCACCGGATGGTAAACGTGACCGGGGTAACCCGGGCACTCATGCCGAGTGCACTAGACAACACTCAACATGAACGGCGAGATCCAGCTGGAGCCGGGTGGTCGACTGGCCGGGATGATCCGGCACTGCGACTTCGACACCCAGGTGCCGAAGGACGGTGTCTGTCCCGACCTGCTCGTGTACCTCGCGGGCGGCAAGCAGATCGTGGTCGACGCCAAGGTCCCGTTCGCGGCCTACCGGCGCCGAGGTCGGCTGCCAGGGCGAGGTGGGTTCCGCGCGGTCCATGGCCGGTGGACGCCGCGCAGACGGAAGACCCGACCGCTAGGGAACAGCACCTCACCCGGCACGCCCGGCAGCTGCTCACGCACGTCGACCAGTTGGCCGACAAGACGTACTGGGAGTCGTTCGACCCGACGCCGGAGTTCGTGGTGCTGTTCGTGCCCGGTGATCCGTTCCTGGACGCGGCGCTGACCGCCGACTCCGGGCTGCTCGAGCACGCGTTCTCGCGAAACGTGATCCTCGCCACCCCACCACCCTCATCGCGTTGCTGCGGACCATCGCGCACACCTGGCGGCAGGAGGCGCTGTCTCAAGACGCCGCGAAGATCCACCAGCTCGGCCGGGAGCTGTATTCGCGGCTGGGCACGGTCGGCGCGCACCTCGACCGCCTCGGCTCACAACTCGGCAAGGCCGTCGACTCGTTCAATCTCACCGTCGCGTCGATGGAGTCCCGGGTCACAGTCACCGCACGCAAGCTCCACGACCTCGACGTGTTCGACGGGGACGTCACCGAGGTCAGCGCCGTCGATTCGTGGCCGCGACGCACAAATCTCGAGGATCTCTCAGGCTCTACCGGTCACGCCAACGAGGCCAGTTAACAAGTTGCCGCTACTGTCGTTGTGTGTCTGCAACCCAACGTGCTCGCTCTGGGGTGCCGCTCGACAGGCGGTCGATTGTCCCTACGGTCCCCGGTCTCCCCTGGTGGGGTGTCATTCTCCTGGCCGTCGGGGTCACCTTTGTCGGATTCGCTGTCGATGCGGCTCGTGGCACCGAACTCACGGCCGCGTTCTCCACGTTCTATTTCCTCGGCTGTGTTCTCGCCGTGGCGGCTGCCGGCAATCGGGCGCTGTTCACCGCGATCGTCCAGCCGCCGCTGATCCTGTTCGTCGCGGTGCCGCTCGGGCAGAGTCTGATCGCGGAGGAGAACAGCACCGCGTTGAAAGACCTGGCGATCAACGTCGCGTATCCGCTGGTCAACCGGTTTCCGGTCATGCTTGCCGCCACCGTGGTAACGCTGCTGATCGGTGGACTCCGCCTTTTCCTGCTGCAGCAACGCAAGACCGGCCCCGCTCGCACGTCGGAGCGGCGACGCGCGCAGCGGGAGCCACGCTCTGCCCGTCCTCGGCGCGCAGCCGAGGGGTCGGAGCAGTCTCCGCCGGCGCGTCGGGCGCGTGACAAGGACGCTGCACGGGAGCACCCCCGCTCGGCTCGACGGGCAGCCACTCCACCGCCTCGCCGCTCGTCCTCGTCGGGCGGACGGACGGCGCCCCCACCACCGATGGTCGACCGGGCCGCACAGGCACCCCGCTCGACACCTCCGCGTAGCACTCAGGCGCCGCGTTCGGTCCCGCCGCGGGCGACGCCGCGACCCCGGCCGAACTCCGACGTGCCTGCCCACCCCATTCCGCAGGTGCGCTACCGCGACCGGTACGAGCCGCCGTTCGAGACGGAGCGGCCCCGCTAGAGCAGGGACAGCGCAGGTAGCGGGCCGATCAGGTCCGCGCGGCGCGCAGCTCGCGCGGCAGTGCGAAGACCAGCGTCTCGTTCGCCGTGGTGACCGGCTGGACGTCGTGGAATCCGTGCTCGTCGAGCAGATCGATCACACCGCGCACCAGGATCTCCGGCACGGACGCACCGGAGGTGATCCCGACCGTTCGGACGCCGTCGAGCCAGGCCGGATCCACTTCGCGCGCGTAGTCGACCAGGTACGACGCCTTCGCGCCCGCATTCAGTGCGACCTCGACGAGGCGAACGGAGTTCGAGGAGTTGCGGGATCCGACGACGATGACGAGGTCGCATTCGGGCGCCATCGCCTTGACCGCCACCTGACGGTTCTGGGTGGCGTAGCAGATGTCGTCGCTCGGCGGGTCCTGCAGATTCGGGAAACGCTCCCGCAGCCGGGCGACGGTCTGCATCGTCTCGTCGACGCTCAACGTGGTCTGCGACAACCAGATGACCTTCGATTCGTCGCGGACGGTCACGGCGTCGACGGAGTCGGGTCCGTCGACCAGCTGCACGTGATCGGGTGCCTCGCCGGCGGTGCCCTCCACTTCCTCGTGGCCCTCGTGGCCGATCAGGAGGATGTCGAAGTCGTCGCGGGCGAAGCGCTTGGCTTCCTGGTGGACCTTCGTGACCAGCGGGCACGTGGCGTCGATGGTGCGCAGGTTGCGCGCCGCGGCCGATTCGTGGACCGCGGGAGATACGCCGTGGGCGGAGAACACCAGCAGCGCGCCCTCCGGAACCTCGTCGGTCTCGTCGACGAAGACGACACCCTGATCGGACAGCGTCTCGACGACGTGCCGGTTGTGGACGATCTCCTTGCGCACGTAGATCGGGGCGCCGTGCTTCTCGAGCGCCTTCTCCACCGTCTCGACGGCGCGGTCCACGCCGGCGCAGTAGCCGCGAGGCTCCGCGAGCAGTACGCGCTTCTCGCCGTCGGCACGCGACGCTCCCGAATCTGCCGAACGTGTGATACCCACATTGAGTGGAACAGCCGAAGACATGGTTCCAGACTACGGGTCACCCCGGACGGACGACACTTTCGCGGGGCCTCCGCCGAGTAGTGTGCGCATCGTCGCACCGAAGTCGTCGACGCTGTGGGCACGTCGGCTACCCAAACGTGCCGTTGTCAGGCAGGCTGTGGGAATGATTCGTCCCCCGTTCGTGGCGCGTGTCGCCGCTGGAATCGCCGTGACGGCCGTCGAAGAGGCCAGGAAACTGCCGACCACCGCGGCGACCCTGCCCATGACCGCGGTCAGTCAGGTGCTGCAGACCACGATGCGTGTTCAGCAGTCCATGACGGCGCTGGCCATCAAGGGCGACCAAGCTTTCGCACTGATCAACTGGACCCACGACGACGAGCAGCCGGCCTGGGCCGTCTTCGACGACGACACCGATCCGGAACCCGCCGTCGACGGCGTGACCGACGAGCGGCCGGCCGGACCGGGCCGGTTCGCCCTGTACTCGCTGAGTCCGCAGGACGAGAGCACTCCCGAGAAGGTCTCGACCCCGAAGGCTGCTCCCGCCGCCACCACCAACGGCGCCGCCCCCGTGAAGTCGGCGAGCAAGAAGGCCGCGACCTCCGCGCCGACGGTGGCTGAACCCGAGATCGCCGTCGTACTCGACTACGGCACGCTGACGCTCGCCCAGCTGCGGGCGCGCCTGCGCAGCCTGTCCGTCGAGGACCTCACGACGCTGCTGGACTACGAGAACGCGACCCTGGCGCGCGCGCCGTTCCAGACCATGCTGACCAACCGCATCACCTCCGCCAAGGCCAAGTGACCTCCGCACAGCCCCGCACAGCCAGTACCGGACCGAGTACCGCCGAGCAGCCCTGGCCGGTCCGCACCGTGTCGGCCAAGGTCGCACAGTGGATCGACCGGCTCGGGAGTGTCTGGGTCGAGGGACAGATCACCCAGATCAACGCGCGTCCGGGAACCCGGACCGCGTTTCTGGTGCTGCGGGATCCGTCCGTCGACATGTCGTTGTCGGTGACCTGCTCCCCGCAGCTGCTGCAGAACTCCCCCGTCCCGCTCACCGAGGGCAGCCGGGTGGTGATGTTCGGCAAGTTGTCGTTCTATACCGGCCGGGGTTCGGTCTCGCTGCGGGTGACGGAGATCCGCGCGATCGGGATCGGTGAACTCCTGGCCCGGATCGAGCGGTTGCGTGCGCTGCTGGCCGCGGAGGGCCTGTTCGACCCTCGGCTGAAGCGTCCGCTGCCGTTCCTGCCGGGCACCATCGGGCTGATCACCGGTCGCGCCAGCGCCGCCGAGCACGACGTCCTCAGCGTGGCGCAGCGCCGCTGGCCCGCCGTGCGCTTCGAGGTACGCAACACCCCGGTGCAGGGCGCGACCGCCGTTCCGCAGATGCTCGACGCGTTGAAGGAACTGGACGCCGACCCGCACGTCGACGTGATCATCCTCGCGCGCGGCGGCGGCAGTGTGGAGGACCTGCTGCCGTTCTCCGACGAGACCCTGTGCCGCGCGATCGTCGCTTGCCGAACTCCGGTGGTCAGCGCCATCGGTCACGAGCCGGACAGTCCGCTCAGCGATCACGTCGCCGACGTGCGGGCCGCGACACCGACGGACGCCGCCAAGCGGGTCGTACCGGACGCCGTCGCCGAGCAGGCACTCGTCGGCGAACTGCGGTCGCGGAGCGCGGCTGCGCTGCGCAACTGGGTGCAACGCGAGTCGCACCTGATCGCCCAGCTGCGGAGCCGGCCGGTGCTCGCCGATCCGCTGCGCGCACTCGACCACCGGTCGGACGAGATCGAACGACTGCGGGAGGCCGGGCGACGCGACATCAGCCGGGCGATCGCCGCGGAGAGCACCACGATCGAGCACCTGCTCGCACGGCTGACGACCCTCGGGCCCGCCGCGACCCTGGCCCGCGGCTACTCCGTGGTTCAGCGGATCGTGCCCGACGGCGATCCCGAGGTACTGCGCTCGGTCGACGACGCCCCACCGGGCACCCAGATTCGCGTTCGAGTCGCCGACGGCGCAATCCGTGCCGCGGTGATGGGAAAGGACAAGTAGGACATGAGTAAGCCCACCGGAAACGACACCGACACCGCGGAGCTCGGCTACGAGGCGGCGCGCGACGAACTCGTCGACGTGGTCAAGGTGCTCGAACAGGGCGGCCTCGACCTCGACGCGTCACTCGCGCTGTGGGAGCGCGGCGAGGCCCTGGCCAAACGCTGCGAGGAGCACCTCGCCGGGGCGCGCAAGCGCGTCGAGACGGCGCTCGCCCACGCCGAGGACGAGGGCTGAGACACCCCCGGCCGTCAGGCCGCGAGGATCGGGGCGTCGGCCGCGGCGGTGGTGAGCTGCTCGAACGCCTCGGCTGACGCACTGCCTGTCACGAGGAGCCGGACGTCGCCGAAGTCGGAGACCCAGATCGGCTCGACACCCTCCCCGCCGTACACGATCCAGCTGTGACCTGCGATGTTCTCGGTTCCCGTCGCTGTACGCGGACCACCCGCGACGAACGGCACGAGCACCGTCTCGGCGGCGTTGCTCTGCGTCAGCTGGATGTAGCGGCCGGCCTCGGTGATGAATCCGACGGTGCTCGAATCGCCGCCGCCGTCGCCGCTGACGATGCTGCGGCTGCCCGAGTTGGGCGTCCAGCCCTCCGGCGTCTCCGGCTTCCGTACCGGGAACGGAAGGTCCTGCGCGTCGTACTTCAGCGCCGCGTCGACGTCGAAGCTGGGGATCGGACCACTGGTGGGCCCGCCCGGGCTGAACGTGCACTGGCTGGCGATACCCGCGATCAGTACGCAGAACAGGACAAGGGGTACGAGCGACCACACCATGTCGCGGTTGTTGTGCAGGATGCGGGGTTTATCAGATGCCACGCCCACCAGTATCCAGGGTCGGTCCCGGAACAACGATTCTCGGTCCCGTGATTCGCGCCCCAGCAGCGCACGTCACACTTCTTTCTGGGAGAATCAGCACTGAGATCCACCCGACACTCGGCGGCCGACGGCCACCGACACAGCGTCGACGTACAACGTCGACCGTGACTGCACCAGGAGGCACTGCCCATGACGGCTAGCACCACGTCGAGTCGCCGCGAGGCCCCGGACCGAAATCTTGCTCTGGAATTGGTCCGAGTCACCGAGGCTGGTGCGATGGCTGCCGGTCGCTGGGTCGGCCGTGGCGACAAGGAAGGTGGCGACGGCGCCGCCGTCGACGCCATGCGCCAGCTCGTGAGCTCGGTCTCGATGCGCGGCGTCGTCGTCATCGGCGAGGGCGAGAAGGACGAAGCCCCGATGCTGTTCAACGGCGAAGAGGTCGGCAACGGCGACGGACCCGAATGCGACTTCGCCGTCGACCCGGTCGACGGCACCACCCTGATGGCGAAGGGCATGCCCAACGCGATCGCCGTCCTCGCAGTCGCCGAGCGCGGCGCGATGTTCGACCCGTCCGCCGTGTTCTACATGGAGAAGATCGCCGTCGGTCCCGACGCCGCCGATGTCATCGACATCACCGCGCCCGTCGCCGAGAACATCAAGCGTGTCGCGAAGGTCCGGAAGGCGTCCACCTCCGACGTGACGGTCTGCATCCTCGACCGTCCCCGGCACGCCAGGCTCATCCAGGAGGTCCGGGATACCGGCGCCCGCATCCGCCTCATCTCCGACGGTGACGTCGCGGGTGCGATCGCCGCCGCGCGTCCGGACTCGGGCACCGACATCCTGATCGGCACCGGTGGAACCCCGGAGGGCATCATCGCCGCCGCCGCCATGCGCTGTATGGGTGGTTCGCTACAGGGCCGGCTGGCCCCGACCGACGACGCCGAGCGCCAGAAGGCCATCGACGCAGGCCACGACCTGGATCGCGTGCTGACCACCGAAGATCTCGTGTCCGGTGAGAACGTCTTCTTCTGCGCCACCGGTGTCACGGACGGCGACCTGCTCCGCGGTGTCCGCTACTACGGCGGCGGCGCCTCGACCCAGTCGATCGTGATGCGGTCGAAGTCGGGCACCGTCCGCATGATCGACGCGTACCACCGTCTCGAGAAGCTGCGCGAGTACTCGTCCGTGGACTTCACGGGCGAGGACGGCGCCGTTCCGCCGACGTTCTAGGCGGCTCCGCTGCTCGTGCGCCTTTCCGGTAGCTCCGGCTACCAGAAAGGCGCACGGGGAGCGCCCCCACGACGCGCTCGGAAGTGGCATGTTTGACGCATGACCGAGAGCAGCGAGCAGCAGTACCGGATCGAACACGACACCATGGGCGAGGTGCGGGTGCCCGTGGATGCCCTGTGGCGCGCGCAAACTCAGCGCGCCGTCGAGAACTTCCCGATCAGCGGTCGAGGTCTCGAGCGCACCCAGATACGTGCAATGGGGTTGCTGAAGGCAGCCTGCGCGCAGGTCAACAAGGACCTCGGCCTCCTCGACCCCGAGAAAGCGGACGCCATCATTGCCGCGGCGGGCGAGATCGCCGAGGGCAACCACGACGATCAGTTCCCCATCGACGTCTTCCAGACGGGCTCGGGCACCAGTTCCAACATGAACGCCAACGAGGTGATCGCGTCGATCGCCGCGGCGAACGGTGTAGTCGTCCACCCCAACGACGATGTCAACATGTCGCAGTCGTCCAACGACACCTTTCCCACCGCGACGCACGTCGCGGCCACCGAGTCCGCGGTGAAGGACCTCCTCCCCGCCCTCGACCACCTGCGCCTGGCCCTGCTCGACAAGTCCACCGAGTGGAAGCATGTCGTGAAGTCGGGCCGCACCCACCTCATGGACGCCGTCCCGGTGACCCTCGGTCAGGAGTTCGGCGGTTACGCCCGCCAGATGGAGGCGGGGATGGAGCGGGTCGTGGCCTGCCTTCCCCGGCTCGGTGAGCTGCCCATCGGCGGCACCGCGGTCGGAACGGGGCTCAATGCCCCCGACGGGTTCGGCCCGAAGGTCGTCGCCGAACTGGTCAAGGCGACGGGCGTCGACGCCCTCATACCGGCGAAGAACAGTTTCGAGGCGCAGGCGGCGCGGGACGGCCTGGTGGAGGCGTCCGGCGCGCTGCGCACGATCGCGGTGTCCCTCACCAAGATCGCCAACGACATCCGCTGGATGGGATCGGGACCGCTCACCGGTCTCGGCGAGATCCGTCTCCCCGACCTGCAGCCCGGCAGTTCGATCATGCCCGGCAAGGTCAATCCGGTGCTCCCGGAGGCTGCCACCCAGGTCGCCGCACAGGTGGTCGGCAACGATGCCGCGGTTGCCTGGGGCGGTGCCGCGGGCGCATTCGAACTCAACGTCTACATCCCGATGATGGCGCGGAACCTGCTCGAATCGTTGACGTTGCTGGCCAACGTCACGCGGCTGTTCGCCGACCGGTGCGTCGTGGGGCTCGTCGCGAACACCGAGCACCTCAAAACCCTCGCGGAATCGTCGCCGTCCATCGTGACGCCACTGAACTCCGCGATCGGGTACGAGGAGGCCGCGGCCGTCGCCAAGCAGGCGCTGAAGGAGAAGAAGACCATCCGCGAGACCGTCGTCGACCGGGGTCTGATCGGCGACAAGCTGAGCGAAGAAGAACTCGACAAGCGTCTCGACGTGCTGGCGATGGCGAAGGTCAAGGACTGACCCTGCCGACGGAGAGGGCCCGCACTCGCCTGGAGTGCGGGCCCTTCTCGCACAGAAGTCCTACAGCAACGCCGACAGCTCGTCGCGGGCCTTCTCGCCCTCCGGTCCGAGATCGGTGCGCCCGGCGATGTTCCATGAGCGGAGCAGCGGAGCGAACACCTTCTCCCCCTGCTGGGCGGGGTCGTAGATGCCGGCCTCGGCGAGCACTGCGGTGCTGTCGGTTCCGCCGGGCAGTGCCACGCTCGGAACGTCGAACGCCTCGATGCGCGACGCGACGGCCCGCATCGTCTGGTCGGGTACCAGCTCGAACGCGGCCTCGACGATGTTCCGGTAGAACTGCGACTGCAGTTCGTCGTCCGTGGCCAGCCGCTCGGCGATCACGGCCACCAGCGCATCCTCGCCGAGTGCTGCCGTGTTGTGATGACGCACCGCCGCGGCCTTTTCCTCGAACGCGGAGTTCGCGAGCATCTCGAGCAGGTGCATCGGCGGCATCGCGTAGCCGCGGACCATCTCGTCCATCCGGGCGCGCTCGAGGGCGACGGGGTCGACGGCACGCGTCACCATCAGGTAGTTCCGGAGCACGATGGAGTGCCGGTTCTCCTCCGCGGTCCAGCGGCCCACCCAGCGCCACCACGGGCCCACCTGGGCGAGGTGCTTGGCGATCTCCCGGTGGTATGCGGGGACGTTGTCCGCCACCAGCACACCCACGGTCAGCGCGAGCGCCTCGACGTCGCTCAGGGTCGACTGATCTGCCGACCAATCCGTTCCACCCATGAACGCAAAGTTCTTGCCCTGGTCCCAGGGAACCAGATCGTGCGGCTGCCAGCCGTCCGCCTCGGCGATGTGACGTGTGAGGTTTTCGTCCACCACCGGGGCCAGCTCACTGAGCAGCTGCGAGTCATTCTTTTCAATCGGCATCCGCACACCGTAGCGTCCGCGCCCCGGCGCGGGGTCGACCACTGGTGAATTCGACGGGAACAACGCCGACGTTGTGACGAAAACAGCCTGGTCATGGGCTTGCAGTCGTTAGGCTTGCGGTGTACCCCGGGCCCGAGCAGAGGATCACCAATGCGCAGACATCGGAACCTGACGATACTTCTGTCGGCTCTCGCGCTCGGCGGGTCACTCGTGACGGGTTGTGGCTCCGACACGGACGACTCCGGGTCCGCCGCGACGTCCGGCGCGAACCCCACCTCGCAGTCCTCCCAGCCGCCGAACCCGGGCACGGTCGCGGGCGTCGACATCCCCGACGGTCAGATCGACGACGCCGTGGGCCGTCTCGACGAACTGGCGAACGAGTTGATGGAGAGTTCCGGACTTCCGGGCATGGCGGTCGCCGTCGTCCACGGTGGGCAGACCGTCTATGCGAAGGGTTTCGGGGTGCGCGAGGCGGGCGCCGATCAGAAGGTGGACGCCGACACCGTGTTCCAGCTGGCGTCGATGTCGAAGCCGGTGGGGTCCACGGTGGTGGCCCATCAGGTCGATGCCGGCGTCGTCGGCTGGGACACTCCCGTGGCGTCCAAGTTGCCCGGTTTCGCCCTCGCCGACCCGTGGGTCACCGAGCACGTCACGGTGGGCGATCTGTACTCGCACCGGTCGGGGTTGCCCGATCACGCCGGCGATCTGCTCGAGGATATGGGCTACAACCAGCAGCAGGTGCTCGACAAGCTCCGGCTCGACCCGCTGAACCCGTTCCGGATCACCTACGAATACACCAACTTCGGCCTCACCGCGGCGGCGGAGGCCGTGGCGGCGGCATCCGGGACCGATTGGGCGACGCTCTCCGAGCAGGCGATCTACCAGCCGCTGGGGATGTCCTCCACGAGTTCGCGATTCGCCGAATATCAGGCCCGCAGCGACCGCGCAGTCGCGCACCAACTCGTCGACGGCAAGTATGTCGCCGATGCGGTACGCAACCCCGACGCGCAGTCCCCCGCAGGCGGGGTGAGCTCGTCCGTAAACGACGTGGGCAAATGGCTGGCGATGCTGCTGGCCGACGGAACGTTCGAGGGCAAGGAGATCGTGTCCCCCGACGCACTGCTTCCCGCGGTCAGTCCCCAGATGGTGTCCAGCCCACCCCGTTCGATGGACAGCCGTCCGGGGTCCTACGGTTACGGGTTCAACGTCTCGACCACGTCGGCGGGCCGGGTCTCCCTCAGCCACTCCGGCGGGTTCCAGCTCGGGGTGGCGACGAACTTCGTCGCGATACCGTCCGCCGACGTCGCCATCGTCGCCCTGACCAACGGGTCGCCCATCGGCATTCCCGAGGCCCTCACCGCCGAGTTCGCCGACCTCGTGCAGTTCGGGGAGATCCGCGAGGACTGGAGATCGTTGTACCGGCAGGCCATCGCGCCGATGGACGAGCCCGAGGGCAGTCTCGTCGGCCAGACGGCCCCCGCGAACCCGTCGCCATCGCAACCCCTCCCGACCTACGCGGGCACCTACGGCAACCCGTATTGGGGTCCCGCCGTCGTCACCGAGAGCAACGGCGCGCTGTCGCTCCAACTCGGACCCGCCGGTCAGACCTTCCCACTCACCCACTGGGACGGCGACACCTTCACCTTCACACCCGGCGGTGAGAACGCCCCACCCGGAACCATCTCGAAGGCCACGTTCGCCGGCAACAACGTCACACTCGAGTACTACGACACGGAAGGCCGCGGGACATTCGTCCGCTGAGCCGAGACATCGACGGGGAGAAGATCATGAGCACGAACTCGCACACGCCGACGGGAACCACTCGAACGGACACGGCAGACGTCCAGATCGTCCGGGCCTTCCTGGACGCACTCGTCGCCGGCGACCCGGACACCGCACGGCAGTATCTCCACCAGGACATCGTGTGGCACAACGTGTCCCTGCCCAAGATCCGCGGCCTCGACTCCGTCATGCGGATACTCCGCGGAATGAGCCGCCCCGGTGTCGGATTCGACGTGCGCCTGCACCACATCGCCGGCGACGGAACAGCCGTGCTGACCGAACGTACCGACATCCTGATCTACAAGCGGGTGCGCAGCGAATTCTGGGTGTGCGGAACTTTCGAGATGAAGGACGGCAAGATCGCCGTCTGGCGCGACTACTTCAGCAGCCGGGATTTCCTGTGGGGCACGCTCAAAGGGATCGTGCGCGCCTTCTGACGTGTCCGCCCGATGTCACCTCGGTCCGATCGGACCGTGCGACATCGGGCGGAACACGCTGCGCGGCAGGCGCCTACGGCGTCGGCCCGAACTCCTCCAGCATCTCCGTCACGAGCGCCGCGATCGGCGAACGCTCACTGCGCGTCAACGTGATGTGCGCGAACAGCGGATGCCCCTTGAGCTTCTCGATCACCGCGGCCACACCGTCGTGACGTCCGACCCTCAGGTTGTCGCGTTGCGCGACGTCGTGGGTGAGGATCACCCTGGAGCCGCTGCCGAGGCGGGAGAGCACCGTGAGCAGCACGTTGCGTTCCAGCGACTGCGCCTCGTCCACGATCACGAACGAATCGTGCAGTGACCGTCCGCGAATATGCGTGAGTGGCAACACTTCCAGCATGCCGCGGCTGATCACCTCGTCCATCACCTCGGTGCTGGCGAGGCCGTCGAGAGTGTCGAAGACCGCCTGGGCCCACGGGCCCATCTTCTCGCTCTCGCTACCCGGCAGGTAGCCGAGTTCCTGCCCGCCCACCGCGTAGAGCGGCCGGAAGACAACGACTTTCCGCTGCGTGCGACGCTCGAGCACGGCCTCCAGCCCGGCCGTCAACGCCAGCGCCGATTTGCCGGTGCCCGCCTTGCCGCCCAGCGACACGATGCCCACACTGTCGTCCAGCAGGATGTCCAGGGCGATCCGCTGCTCGGCCGAACGTCCGTGCAGACCGAACGCCTCACGCTCCCCCCGCACCAACTGCACCCGCTTCTCGGCGTTCACGCGGCCCAATGCGCTCGACGAACCACCCAGCAGCCGAATACCCGTGTGGCACGGAAGCTCCCGAGCCTCCTCCAGATCGACGACACCCTCGGAGAACAATTCGTCGATCGACGAGGACGCCACGTCCAGTTCGGCCATCCCCGTCCAACCCGACGGAACGACGTCGTGGGCGTGGTACTCGTCGGCGGGAAGACCCACCGCACCGGCCTTCACACGCAGCGGGATGTCCTTGCTGACCAGGACGACGTCACCACCCTCGGCCTCGAGGTTCAGTGCGCAGGCCAGGATCCTCGAATCGTTGCTGTCCGTGCGGAATCCGACCGGGAGAACCGACGGGTCGGTGTGGTTCAGCTCGACCTGCAGGGTGCCGCCCTCGGTGCCGATCGGCACGGGCTGGTCGAGACGACTGTATTCCAGACGGAGGTCGTCGAGCATACGCAGCGATTCTCTTGCGAACCATCCCAACTCGTGGTGGTGCCGCTTCCCTTCGAGCTCGCTGATCACGACGAGGGGAAGCACCACACGGTGCTCGGCGAACCTGGTGACGGCCCAGGGGTCGGACAGCAGTACGGAGGTATCGAGTACGAATGTACGAACTGCGGAATCCGACGATTTCCTGGGGGCGGCGGACGAGCGTCCGACGCGGGCTGAGACGGAGCGTGAAGCAGTCACGTTGGCTCCTAGGTCTGCGTGGCACCCACGCAAACTCGGTTCGCTGGACCGGTCCGTCCCTGGTGTGTCACCACACGAGGGCCGGGCGCCGGCCCCCTCGCACTGAGTGTGTCAGCCACGATCAGGACCTCCCGTACAAGCAACTTCCCCGCTGCCTGTTACCCCAGACGGTACTGCCAAACACGCCGGACGGCCGTGCGAGCGGCGGGCGTGTCGGTGAACATCACGTTACGTGGAGGCGCCTTCGGCGCCCGTGCGTGGTTAACGAGTCCTCCCACTCGCAGGCCACGCACGGACGGCGGAGCCGCCTAGATCAGGCGCCAGTCCTCGAGACCCTCGTACAGCGGGAAGTCGGCGGCGAGCTTCGACACGCGGGACTTCAGCGTCTCGACGTCGGACGATCCGGCGAGTGCGGTGCCGATGATGTCGGCGACCTCGGTGAATTGCTCGTCCCCGAACCCGCGCGATGCGAGCGCCGCCGTGCCGATCCGGAGGCCGGACGTGACCATCGGCGGGCGCGGGTCGAACGGCACCGCGTTGCGGTTGACGGTGATGCCGACCTCGTGAAGAAGGTCCTCACCCTGCTGGCCGTCGAGCTGCGAGTTGCGCAGGTCGACGAGCACGAGGTGCACGTCGGTGCCGCCGGTGAGGACGCTGACACCCTTGTCGACGACGTCCGAGCCGGTCAGGCGCTCGGCGAGGATCTTCGCGCCGGTCAGGGTGCGCTGCTGACGATCCTTGAACTCCTCGGTGCCGGCGATCTTCAGGGAGACGGCCTTGGCGGCGATGGCGTGCATCAGCGGCCCGCCCTGCTGGCCGGGGAAGACGGCGGAGTTGAGCTTCTTCGCCCATTCCTGCTTGGCCAGGATCAGGCCGGACCGGGGCCCGCCGAGCGTCTTGTGGACGGTGCTGGACACGACGTCGGCGTAGGGCACGGGCGACGGGTGCAGCCCGGCCGCGACCAGGCCCGCGAAGTGCGCCATGTCGACCCACAGGTACGCGCCGACCTCGTCGGCGATCGAACGGAACGCGGCGAAGTCCTCGTGACGCGGGTACGCGGACCAGCCGGCGACGATGACCTTCGGCTGCGCGGCGACGGCGATCTTGCGGACCTCGTCCATGTCGATGCGGTGGTCTTCCTTGCTGACCCCGTACGACGCGACGTCGTAGAGCTTGCCGGAGAAGTTCAGCTTCATGCCGTGCGTGAGGTGGCCGCCGTGCGCCAGGTCGAGGCCGAGGAGCTTCTCACCCGGGTTCATCAGGGCCATCAGCACCGCCGCGTTGGCCTGTGCGCCGGAGTGCGGCTGGACGTTCGCGAAGTCGGCGCCGAACAGTTCCTTGGCGCGGGTGCGGGCGAGATCCTCGATGACGTCGACGTGCTCGCAGCCGCCGTAGTAGCGGCGTCCCGGGTATCCCTCGGCGTACTTGTTGGTGAGGACGCTGCCCTGAGCCTGGAGGACCGCGCGGGGAACGAAGTTCTCCGACGCGATCATCTCCAGCGTGTCGCGCTGACGGGCCAGCTCACCTGCCATGGCCTGGGCGACTTCGGGGTCGAGTTCGGCTAGGGGGGCCGTGTTGACGTCGGTACCGGGCACAGCGGTCATCGAGGGATCTCCAAGCTGGATGCGGAAACGAATGCTCCCAGTCTACGAAGTACCCGTGAGGACTTCCTAACCGCCCGCGGTGAGGTACCCCTCACCGGCGCGCAGGACGCTGGGCACGAGCGGCTCGTCGAGCAGTCGACGGAACCGCTCCGACCGCTCCGCACCGACGGGCACCTCGGCCAGCCAGCCACCGAGCAGGCGGTATCCCTCCACATAGGTGCTGGTGTACGCCCGCCACAGCGGCGACGACAGGAATCGTAGCGACTGCCTGGCCCGCTCGGGGGTCGACAGGCTCCACCGCTGCAGGAACGCGGCGACGTCGTCGTGGCTGCGGCCCTCGTCGTGCAGCATCATCGCCGCGTCCTGCCGCACACCGAGCAGCTGCCCGGACGCCCCGGACAGGCGTTGCGCCTGCTCACCGTCGAATCGCAGGCCCAGGTCGGCGTAAATTTCCTGCGCCCACAGCCCCCAGTCGGACCCGACGATCGATTCGAGCGCGAGGTCCGCGAGTCCCTCGGCCATCAGGCACTGCGGGGTGTTGACGACGAACAACGTCTGCTCGAGCTGTCCCGCGCCGACCAGTCCGGCTTCCTTGCGGCAGTGCTCGGTGTGGTGGCCGGGGTAGGACTCGTGCGCGATCAGCCGCGGCAGGTTCGACATGTGCTGCTTGAGGTCGGAGTTGATCGCGACCCGGGAACGGTAGTCGCCGAGGTAGTAGTTGAACCCCGACCACGGCTTGTCGCCCACCACCTCGTACTCGACGACCTCCGAGTCGGGCAGTGCGTAGTGCTCCCGCACGAGGTCGCGCAGCGCACTGGAGAAGGCGTCGACACATTCCTGCAACCGGTCCGCGGGGATCTCGTCCTTCGCGCGGTGGGCCTGGATGCGTTCGGCAAGCGGGCCCGTTCCGGGCAGCACGGCGTCCATCTTCCGGTGCGCCTCCCGGTACTGCTCCTCGTCGCCGCGTTCGATGCGGACGTCGAAGTACGCCTCGACCTCGTCGACGAAGCCGACGTCGTCACCCGCGAACTTGCGCCCCGAGCATTCGAGGGCCCGGAGATGGACGTCGAGGAACCGGGTCCGCTCCTCGGACAGTCCCGCCGACGGCAACTCGGCGCGGAGGTTCGCCGCCGTGCGCGCGAGATCGCGCGGATCGGGCTTCGGCGCGTTCTCCACCTGCCTGCGCAGCGCGGGATCGCCGGTATACGCGTCGACGAATCCTTCCTCCAGCCGGTCGAAACCCAGCCCGAGCAGCAAGTATTCGCGTACGAACGAAACGGATTCCATGCCGTCCGACCTTAGTCGCAGACGCGTCTGCCCGACCCGCCGACAGCGCAGCCTGTGGCACCAAGCACAATCCGACTATGCAACCGCTACTCGCCAGCGCAACGACGACGGCAGAGATTCTGGGCATGGACCGCTCACTCCCCCGTGTACCCGAGTGTGAGCGGAACTGATGGCGCGGACGAGCGAGTCCAGTCCGTACGTCGAATTCGACCGGAAGCAGTGGCGCACACTGCGTAAGTCGACGCCACTCGTCCTGACCGAGGAAGAGCTGTACGGACTGCGGGGCCTCGGCGAGCAGATCGACCTCGAAGAGGTCGCAGAGGTGTACCTGCCGCTGTCGCGTCTGATCCACCTGCAGGTCGCGGCCAGGCAGCGACTGTTCGCCGCGACCGCGACGTTCCTCGGCGAGAAGCACCCCGACCAGCAGGTGCCGTTCGTGATCGGCGTCGCCGGCAGTGTCGCGGTCGGCAAGTCCACCACCGCCCGTGTCCTCCAGGCCCTCCTCGCTCGGTGGGAGCACCACCCGCGCGTCGACCTGGTGACGACGGACGGCTTCCTGTATCCGACGGCCGAGCTGAACCGCCGCGGGATCATGCACCGCAAGGGCTTTCCCGAGAGTTACGACCGCCGCAAGCTGCTGCGGTTCGTCACCGAGGTGAAGTCGGGTGCCGAAGAGGTGGCCGCGCCGGTCTATTCACACATCTCGTACGACATCATCCCGGGCCAGTACCACCTGATCCGGCAGCCCGACATCCTCATCATCGAGGGCCTGAACGTGCTGCAGACCGGTCCCCGGCTCATGGTGTCGGACCTGTTCGACTTCTCGATCTACGTCGACGGCCGCATCGAGGACATCGAGAACTGGTACATCCAGCGTTTTCTCGCGCTGCGCAAGACGTCGTTCTCCGATCCCGACGCGCACTTCCACCACTACGCCGGATTGTCCGACCGGGACGCGACGGCCGCCGCTCAGGAGATCTGGCACAACATCAACCGGCCGAACCTCGTGGAGAACATCCTGCCGACGCGTCCGCGCGCCACGCTCGTGCTGCGCAAGGACGCGAATCATTCGATCAACCGGCTGCGTCTGCGCAAGCTGTAGGTGAGTGGCGAAGTGTGTTCGGGCACGCTTCGCCGCTCACGTCAGATGCCGAAGCGGCGGTGCCGGGCGGCGTAGTCGCGCAGCGCGCGGAGGAAGTCGACGCGCCGGAACTCGGGCCAGTACGCCTCCGTGAACCAGATCTCGGAGTAGGCGCTCTGCCACAGCAGGAACCCCGACAGCCGCTGCTCCCCCGACGTGCGGATCACGAGGTCGGGGTCGGGCTGGCCGGACGTGTAGAGGTGACCGTCGATGCCGTCGATTGTGATCGATTTCACGAGGTCGTCCCCCGACAGTCCCGCGAGGAGTTTCTCGCTCAGCAGCGACTGCACGGCGTCGGCGATCTCCTGGCGGCCGCCGTAGCCGATCGCGACGTTGACGTGGGTGCCGGTGCGACCCTCGGTCCCGGCGGCCGCGTCGCGCAGACGCCGCGACTGTTCGGCGGGCAGGAGGTCGAGGGCGCCGACGATCTTGACGCTCCAGTTCTTGTCGGGGCCGGAGATCTCCTCGACGACGTCCGTGATGATCTCGAGCAGGGTGTCGAGTTCCCCGGGGTCGCGGCGCAGGTTCTCGGTCGACAGCAGGTAGATGGTGGCCATCTCGATGCCCGCGGCGTCGCACCAGCCGAGCATCTCGGAGATCTTCAGGGCGCCCATGCGGTGGCCGTGGCTGACGTCCTCGAAGCCGTTCTCCCGGGCCCACCGCCGGTTGCCGTCGCACATCACGGCAATGTGCCGAGGGTGCTGTAGACCGTCGAGCCGCTTCAGTAGCCGACGCTCGTAGATGCTGTACAGCAGTCCTCGCGCACTCACCTGGAGATCACCATGACACGCAAGACTACGCCGCAGCCGAAGGCGATCCGCGACGGCCGTCACACAGCGCACGACTTCCTGCTACCGACGGGTACGCTCTCACCACAAGCTAACCTACGGTTGCGTAGGTTAGCGCCACGCACAGCGAGAAGAGGTGTTCAGTGACCGCTTTCGGCCTCGACGAACTGCCCGTCAAGCCCCGACTGCGAGGGTGGATTCACCTGTGGGCGTTCGGCGTCTCCGTGATCGCCGGCATCGTCCTCGTCACACTGTCGGGCACCCAGGTGTCCGGGGAAGCGGCGCTCGCCACCGCCGTCTACAGCCTCACGGTGTGCGGTGTGTTCGGGGTCAGCGCCACCTACCACCGCATCCACTGGAACACCGTCTCGGCTCGCACGTGGATGAAGCGCGCGGACCACTCGATGATCTTCCTGTTCATCGCCGGCAGCTACACCCCGTTCGCGGTGCTGGGACTTCCGCCCGACACGGGCCGGACGCTGCTGATCGTCGTATGGGCGGGGGCGCTCGCGGGGGTCGCGCTGAAAATGCTGTGGCCGACGGCACCACGCTGGGTCGGGGTGCCGCTCTACCTGCTGCTCGGCTGGGCCATCGTCCCCGTCGCACCCGAACTGACGCACGAGGTCGGCGTCCTCCCGATGGTGCTGCTGCTGATCGGCGGCATCCTGTACTCGGTCGGCGCGATCCTCTACGCCACCAAGTGGCCCAACCCCTGGCCGACCACGTTCGGGCATCACGAGTTCTTCCACGCCGCCACCGTCATCGCGGCCCTGTGCCACTACATCGCCGTGTGGCTGGTGGTGTTTCGGTAGGCCGGACTACCGACTCAACGCGACACCGAGGTCCTCGACCGTCGACACCGGGCGGTCACACACGAACCCGCGGCACACGTACGCCGCGGACGCGCCGCCGACCAGCGGCCGGTCGGCGAGCAGCGGTGACGAGTCCGGTGCGCCGCCGACCACGACGGCACCGCCGGGAGCGAGTCTGCGCGCCTCCCGGAGCAGGGTGGAATCGCCGTCGGTTGCCACGGCCACCTGGATCGGGCCGCGCACCGACGCCTCGGCCACCGCGAGCCAGTGCCCGGCCGATCGCGGCGCGCGCTCCAGAAGCAGTGCCACCCGGTCGAGCGATTCGGCGGCCGCGGTCGCGTACCGTCCCGACGCCTCCACGTCGGCCACCGCGGCCGCGGTGAGCAGCGCCTCGACCAGACACGACGCTCCGGACGGCGTCGCACCGTCGACCGGGTCACGGGGACGGGTCACCAGGGTTTCGGCGTCGTCGGCGGTGTCGAACCAGCTGCCCGGCCGCTCCTCGTCGGCGAAATGAATCAGGGCGCGGTCGAGCAGAGCCTGCGCGTGCGTCAGCCACTCGCTGTCGCCGGTCGCCTGATACAACGCGAGAAGGCCCGTCGCCAGGCAGGCGTAGTCCTCGAGCACCCCGGCCGATTCGCCGACGGACATTCCCAGGGACGCCCGCCGCAGACGCCCGTCGACGACGTGCAATCCCAGCACCGCACGCGCGCAGTCGGCGGCCGCGGCCACCCACTCCGGCCTGCCGAGCCCGGCACCGGCCTCGGCGAGCGCGGTGATCGTGAGGCCGTTCCAGGCGGTGACCACCTTGTCGTCGCGTCCCGGCTGCGGCCGCGTCGCACGCTGGGCGAGCAGCGTGTCCCGGATCCGGCGCCAGCGGTCCCAGTCGTCCGGATCGCGCGGAAGCTGCAGGACGGACGTGCCGGCCTCGAACGTGCCATCCGCGGTCACCGCGAACACCCGGGCCGCCCATTTCCCGTCCTCGAGACCGAGGACCTCGACGAGCTGCTCCGGGGTCCACACGTATGTGAGTCCCTCGACACCCTCGGTGTCGGCGTCGAGCGCGGACGCGAACGACCCGTTGCCGGTGCGCAGATCGCGCAGCAGGAACTCGACGGTCTCCTCGGTGACGCGGACGGCCAGGTCCGAGCCCGTGCGCCGCCCCAGGTGCGCGTACGCGCGCAGCAACTGGGCGTTGTCGTAGAGCATCTTCTCGAAGTGCGGCACCACCCACGCCGCGTCGACCGAGTACCGGGCGAAACCGCCGCCGAGCTGGTCGTAGAGGCCGCCGCGCGCCATCGCCGACGCCGTCCGCGCCACCACGCCGAGCACGTCGTCGCCGCCGGACCGCTCGTAGGTGCGCAGCAGGCCTTCCATCAGCGCGGACGGCGGAAACTTGGGGGCTCCCCCGAACCCTCCGCGGTCGGCGTCCTCGTCCGCCAGCACGGCTCCGGCGGCCGCGTCCAGCAGGGCGGCGTCCACCCGGACATCACCCTCTGGGATCCCGCCGGCTCCCCGCCGCAGCTCGGCGACCACCGAGGCTGCCGCCTCGTCGACGTCACCCCGGCGGTCCCGCCACGTGTCGGCGATGGCTCCCAGCAACTGGGTGAACGACGGCATCCCACCGCGCGGCTCGGCCGGGTAGTAGGTGCCGCAGTAGAACGGGGCGCCGTCGGGAGTGAGGAAGCACGTCATCGGCCAGCCGCCCTGGCCGGTCATCGCGACCGTGGCGTTCATGTACACGGCATCGAGGTCCGGACGCTCCTCGCGGTCGACCTTGACGCACACGAAATGCTCGTTCATCAGCGACGCCACCGCCTCGTCCTCGAAGGACTCGTGGGCCATCACGTGGCACCAGTGGCACGCCGAGTACCCGATCGACAACAGGATCGGGACGTCCCGCTCGCGCGCCCACTCGGTCGCCTCCGGACCCCACTGCTGCCAGTGCACGGGGTTGTCGGCGTGCTGTCGCAGATAGGGGCTGGTGGACCCACCGAGTGTGTTCTGTGCGCGTGGGTCCATGTCCAGCTCCTGTTCGACTACTTCTGCAGGTTGGGCGGGGTGTCCGTGGGCTTCGGCGGTTCGGTGCCGCTCACGCCGCCACCGTGGATCGCGCCGCGGTCGGTGCCCTCGTCCACTTCCTGGTCCGGTTCGGGATGCTCCGGCTCGAACGTCTCGGGCAGGTTCTTGAGTTTCTTGTTCATCGAACGCACCAGCAGCACCACACCCGCGAGCAACGCGAGAATGACGACGAGGCCGATGGGCGACGCCTTGCCGAACTCGGGACCGGACGGGCTGCTCGGCGTCTGCGCCAGCACGTCCGCCGCGCCGGCCAGAATGTTCACCGTCAACGCATTCACTGCTGTCCGTCCTCGTTGATGCCCGCGAACAGATCGTTCTCCGGGATGGAGGTGGTGACCCGGGTCTTGGCGAGCTCGAATTCCTCGGTCGGCCAGATCTTCTGCTGGATCTCGAGCGGAACCGCGAAGAACGAGCCGTTCGGGTCGATCTGCGTCGCGTGAGCCCGCAACGCGTCGTCACGCTGCGGGAAGAAGTCGCCGCACGTGATCTGGGTGGTGACGCGTGCCATCAGGTCGCCCTGCTCGGTCTTCCACTTCTTGAGCCACTCGGCCATCGGGAACTCTTCGCCGCGGCGGTCGTACTCCTCCTGGAACTGCAGGAGACGCTTCCGGATGAAGCCGTGCGAGTAGTAGACCTTCTGCACCTTCCACGGTTCGCCGGCGTCGGGGAACCGCTCCGGGTCGGCGGCGGCCTCGTACGCGGCCATCGACACCTCGTGGCAGCGGATGTGATCGGGGTGCGGGTAGCCGCCGTTCTCGTCGTACGTGGTCATGACGTGCGGACGGAACTCGCGGATCGCACGCACCAGCGCCTCGGTCGGCTCCTCGAGCGGAACGAGCGCGAAGCAGCCCTCCGGCAGCGGCGGCTTCGGGTCGCCCTCGGGGAGACCGGAGTCGACGAATCCCAGCCACTGGTGCTGGACTCCGAGGATCCGCGCCGCCTCGGCCATCTCCTCGATGCGGACCTCGTGGATGCGGTCACGCACCCCGGGCACGTCCATCGCGGGGTTGAGGATGTCGCCACGTTCACCACCGGTCAACGTCACGACCTTCACTTCGTTGCCCTCTGCGGCGTAACGGGCCGTTGTCGCGGCACCCTTGCTCGACTCGTCGTCGGGATGGGCATGGACGGCCATGAGCCGGAATCCGCTCACGTATTCGTTCACCTCAACTTCGCCAGTAGCCGTTGCCGGCTTGTCCGTGTCGCGCGCTCTCGCCCTCCGCCATCGCTGACGGCGCACTGACGCACGTCCTCTATAGTTCCACCCGAGAGTTCCGCTTGCAGCCGTGCCCCCGCTCGAGTGCTGTGAGTTACGTGGAACCGGAGCGGTACGAGAGTTGAGAGATGACGAGAACGCTTCCCCCGGGCCGATACACAGCCGCGGCAAAGCCTGCGCGCCCGAAGCGCTGGCTCGTGTGGGCGCTGTCCGCGGCGGTCGTGGTCGTCGGCGTGATCGTGGCGTTCGTCGCCTACAACAAGTTCGCCGTCTCCGAGATCGACAGTGAGGCCACGTCGTTCGATCTGGTGAGTGACTCGCAGCTGGACATCACGTTCACCGTCACCCGCGAGGATCCGTCCCAGGCCGCGGTCTGCATCGTCCGCTCCCGCTCCAAGGACGGTTCCGAGACCGGCCGGCGCGAGGTGTACATCGCCGGCGGCGAAGACCAGACGGTGAAAGTCACCGCCCCCGTCTACACGTCGCGCCCGCCCGCGATGGGCGACATCTACGGCTGCAGCCTGGACGTTCCCGCCTATCTGACCGGCGGCTGAGACCAGCGCAGCCGAGCGACCGTTCGGGTTATTCGGGGTTTGCACTCCCCGATCGTGCTAGAATCGCCAGGTACACGGTTCCGGTTTGGAACCGTGTATTGCTGCATTGGCGGCAAGGCGGAAATCGAACGGCCCCGGCCGTCGAATTGTGCCGAGCCGTTGATCACTGCTGTTGCAGTGGTCTGTCGAGGGAGCCCGGCGGCTCCAACTACGAGGGAGTGATCGAGATGACCGAGACCCAGGTGACCTGGCTGACCCAGGAGTCACATGACAGGCTCAAGAGCGAACTCGACCAGCTCATTGCCAATCGTCCGGTCATCGCCGCCGAGATCAACGAGCGTCGCGAAGAGGGCGATCTGAAGGAGAACGGTGGCTACCACGCGGCCCGCGAAGAGCAGGGTCAGCAGGAGGCCCGCATCCGCCAGCTTCAGGAACTCCTGAACAGCGCGAAGGTCGGCGAAGCGCCCACCCAGTCCGGTGTCGCACTGCCCGGTTCCGTGGTGAAGGTGTACTACGACGGCGACGAGAAGGACACCGAGACGTTCCTGATCGCCACCCGCGAAGAGGGTGCACGCGACAACAAGCTCGAGGTCTACTCCCCCAACTCCCCGCTGGGTGGGGCACTGCTCGAGGCGAAGGTCGGCGAAACCCGCGAATACACGCTGCCCAACGGCAGCAGCATGAAGGTGACGCTCGTCAGCGCGGAGCCGTACCACAGCTGATCTCGGATCAACCGCCGAAAACTCCGGTCCGGGCCAAGCGCCCGGGCCGGAGTTTTTTGCGTCGACGCCGGTGAGCGGGATCAGAAGACCCTGCGGGCCTTCATGTCGGCGAATACGGGACCGATGCGCACCACGTCGCCGGTTGTCGGGGCGTGCAGCATCTGGCCGTTTCCGACGTAGATCGCGACGTGTCCCGGCCCACCCGACTGCCAGTTGCCGAACAACAGGTCTCCGGGCCTGGCCTCGGACAGCGGAATCTCGACCCCGACGCCCCACTGCGTTTCCGACGTGCGAGGCAGCTTGATGCCCGTCGCGGCGTACACCGCGAACGAGGTGAGGCCCGAACAATCGAAGCCGCCACCGGACGGTCCGTTGATGTTGCCGCCGCCCCAGACGTACGGCAGCCCGATGAACCGCATGGCCGCCTCGACGACGCGGCCCATGTCGCCCGCGGCCGCACCGTAGAAGAACGGCGACAGCATGCGCGCGAACGAATCCTCGAGCGAGCGGATCCGCGCGACGTACGGCTGGGTTTCGTGCTCGTAGTCGAACTTCCCGGCAGGCATTCCACCGGCCGTTCGCACGGCACCGGGGCCCGCGTTGTAGGCGGCGAGTGTGAGGTCGAGGGTGTCACCCTTGACCACACCCTCCTTCTTCCAGCCCTCGATCTGCCCGAACAGGTCGCACAGCATCTGGCCGGACGCCATCATCGGGTCGGCGACGCCGTTGATGTCGACCTTGCCGTCGCCGTCCGCGTCCTTGCCGTATTTGGCCCAGGCCGGGGGCATGAACTGGCCGGGACCGCGGGCGCCCGCCCGAGACACCGGTGAGGTCGCGCCGTAGCGGAAACCGTTCTCGACCGAATACAGGGCCGCCAGCGTCGGCGGCTTGATGCCTTCGCACAGCGACCCGGCCTTGCGGATCCACGGCGCGAAGACGGCGATGGCGCCGACCGGCGCGAGCGAGACACCGGGGAAGCCGGCGGGGACGGACGGGATCAGCGATCCGAGTCCGCTGATCAGGGCCGGGACCCCCGGCAGAGCGGCGAGGCCCCCGATCGCCGTTCCGACGTCGGGGGCGCTCATCGCGGGGGGCTGGTCGAGTGGAGTGTCCGGGAGTGCCAGCGGGGGAACCGGGGCAGGCGGCGGCGCCGCGACGGCGGGCGGCGGCGGAATGTAGGGGTCGGTTGCCTGCTTCACCACATCCGAGGCCTGGGTCACCATCTGCTCGGCCTGCACGCGGGCCGGTTCCGGGAGAGTCGATATCGCGTCGTTTACTTGTTTCTGAACGTCGGGTGAGGCCTGCTCGACCACCTGAATTGCTTCGGCTGCTTGATCTTTCACCGGCTGCGGTATGTCCGCTCCCTGAACGATGGCCCCCGCTGCGGTGGTGATCGCCACGATGATCGCCGCTGCATCAACTGACATACGTGCGCTCCTCCTCCTCGGTGCACCTAACCGAGTGAGTTCACGTTACGACGGGGCACAGCAGGTGCGAGGCGATTCTGCGGGATTGATCCGTTTCCTACCGTGACCTGCGGGAGCGCGGCACCTGGCGAATCACGTCGCCTCGGTCACCCACGCACAGGCACGAAACGTTCGCTGAGGATCTCGACCAGGTCGGCCGGATCCGTGGTCTCGTCGTCCAACATCTCGAGGAGGGGCGCGCGCTGAGCCGGCGCGATCGGTTCGATTCCCCCGAAGATCTGCCACGTGTCACCCGCCGGGACGACGCGGGCACAGATCAGATTCCCGACGTGCAATTGCCGGCTCGCGGATCCTTCTCTGATCTCGTGCCGGTCGCCGGTGCGCAGGTCCCGCAGTGTCAGACCCTCACCCGGCCGAACCTCCTCCACCTCGTGCACCGACCGTTCGACCTCCTGCCACTGCCGTGCGAGTGCGAACTCGTCCGGGGGCAGCAGGTCGGCACGGCTGTCGACGAAGTCGGTGAACGCACCGCCTTCGAAAAGTGCGACGTCGGCGACCAGCGGGTCGTCCAACGACTCGAGCAGCGCCTCCTCACCGACCCAGAACTCGGACCGAATTTCGGCGAACTCCAAGATCTGATCCCGCCAGCCGAGCTCCTCCGCGTGCAGCTTCGCCTTCTGGTACAGCCACGCGGCCCGCTCGGACAAGGGTTGGTCGCCTTTCCCGAGGTGGCAGATCTTGTACTTCTTCCCCGAGCCGCACCAGCATGGATGGTTTCGGCCCAGCCCCGGCCTGGGAGTTGGCTGAAAGTGTTCGAGCACAGCGTGCAGCGTCTCTACGTCCCCGCCGGCCATCCGATTCAGCAACGACAGTCCGCGGACGGCGTCGCCTCGATCCGACGCGAAGCGGGCAAGGTCGAAGAGAGCGGGATCGAACGCTCCGTCCACGGCGAGAGCGTAGTGGTAATGATCTTCGGCCTGCTCCGGGAAGCCCTCCATCTCGGTGGCGCGCCCCGCGATCCACGACGCGGCTGCTTTCACTTCGCGGGGTCCCGACACGAGCAGCAGTTGCGCTGCCTCCAGCACCACGCTCGGATCCACGTCCGCGTCGAACAGCTCGTGAGCGGCGACTTCCACGACAGCCGGATCGGCCAGGCCTGCGTAGAGTTCCGGCTTACCGAAGAAGCGTTCTCCGATGTCCTGGTCGTCGTCCTCTGCGAGAGCTGTGACGAGCGAAACCAGCATTGCCACGGCCGGTGCCGCCTCCACCGGCAGCCCCAGCTGTTCCGCGTACACGCGGATCAACAGATCTTGGCCATACTCGTCGAAATCGAATCCGCGCGGGGCGACAAGTTGCCCGGAACGGTCGAAGTCGGCGGCCTCGACCATTTCTGCCAATGGCAATGTCGGCACTGCGAACGCCGCCGGATCGTCGACCAGGAGCTGCCAGACCTCCTCTTCCAGATCGACTACCGCGCTCTCGGTCAACCGCTGAGTGAACCGCGGCGCAAGATCGGGAGCGTCCGCAACCGGCTCGGCGACGAAGTCGAGGTGCACCCCACTGTCCGACGTCGAAAGCGCGAGAAGGTCTCCGGGAGAACGCTGCACAAGGGTGCCCTTCGGAAGGACGAGAACTGCCTCATCCGACCAGGGCCCGCCGTCCACGCCTCTCACAGCCAGCTCGTCAGCGTGCTCGCCGCCGAACGCGACCGCGAAGCCATCGACCTCGGGCTCCCCGGATGCGAGGTGCAGGAGTGGCTCGAAATCCTCCATCTCCACGACGTCGGCCGAGATCTCCCACGCGGTAAGGCGGTGCGTGAGGACGCGTCCCGAGAGCAGAACGTCGAGCGCGACGTTCCGGCCGTCAGGGAGATATCCGAGTAGCGGCGCCTCGAGGTCGATCCGATCGTAGTGACGACTCCGTCACGGCGACGGGTGTCGGGCACGACTGCGCACAAACTGCAGGCGACACGCCGGGCGTGCGCTGCACTACTGCGCACTCGGCGAGGAGCGACAGATTCTTCCCAGGTTGTTCTAAGGTTCTTCGGGGAAGCTGGTCGGCATGAGTGAAGACCGACGGATTTCCCGCCTGCTTCCCGTTCGCCGCGTCCTGGCGGCAGCCGGAATCGCCGGACTGGTTGCCGGTGGTGGTGTGGCGGCGGCAGCGGACCCCGCGACCCCCGATTCGGCGGTGGCGGCGCCCCTCGTCTCGGCAGGATTCGGCGCACCGGACGCCCTGTCCAGCGGTTCCTGAGATCCCGCGACCGGAGAACCACCACATGACCAGCGCACGCAGCGCAACCGAATGGTCCACCTGGGGTGTGCACGCACGCATCGTCGTCACCGACCCCGATGCTCTGAGCTCGGCGTCGAATCTGATCCGCGGATACCTCGCGGCAGCCGATGCCGCCGTCAACCGGGACCGCGCGGACGCCGAGATCCGCTCGCTCGACGCGGGCCCGAACACGGTCACACCGATGTTCGCGCGGTTCCTCACCGATGCCCTCGCCGCTGCGCGCACCACGGAGGGCGCACTCGACCCCACGGCGTCGGCCCTCGCACCCCAGTCGTGGCGATCGATCACCGTCGATGGCACCGAGGTCACGCTCCCCGCCGGGGTGGAACTCGATCTGACGGCCACCGCCCGGGCCAGTTCCGCGGACCATTGTGCGTCGACGACGGCGGAGCTGCTCGGGTGTGGCGTCCTGGTGGCGCTCGGCGGAGACATCGCCACCGCCGGGCCCACACCACCGGGCGGCTGGCAGGTCCAGGTCCAGGACCTGCCGGGCGACCCCACCTGCCAGGTGTCGATCCCGTCGGGTGCGGCCGTCGCGACGGCCAGCACCGTCAAACCCCTGCACCCCGACTCGATCTCGTTGTGGCGGACCGTGTCCGTGGTGGCCGAGTCGTGCACCACCGCGCACGCATCGAGCGCGGCGGCGGTCGGGATGGGCGGCGGTGCGGTCGACTGGCTCACCAACCTCGAGCTGCCTGCCCGGCTGGTGGATCAGGAGTTCCGGGTGGTCACCCTGGGCGGGTGGCCGAGCTAGCTCCGGCTATTCCTGCAGGCGGACCGTGTACTGGGCGTCGCGCAGGGCGTCGAGGAGATCCTGCCGGTGTCCGGGACCACGGGTCTCGACCGTGAGGAACACCTCCACCTCGTCGAGCGCGAGCGCGCCGCCGGTGCGGGAGTGGACGACGTCCACGACGCTGGCGCCGTTGCCGCTGATCACCCCGAGGAGACTGACCAAACCACCCGGTCGGTCCGGAATGGTCACGTGCACACCGAGATACCGTCCGGCCGCCCGAAGACCGTGATTGACGACATGGGTGAGCAGCAACGGGTCGATGTTGCCGCCGGACAGCACCGCGCACACTTTCCCGGTGAGTCCCAGCTCTTCCGTCGAGCAGCTGATCAACGCGGCCACCGCAGCCGCGCCCGCAGGCTCCACGATGAGTTTCGCGCGTTCGAGGCACAGGAGCAGCGCCCGGGACAGGGCGTCCTCGCTGACCGTGACGATGGCGTCGACCTGCGAGCCGACGTGCGCGAACGGCACGTCGCCGGGTCGGCCGACCGCGATGCCGTCGGCCATGGTCGACATGGTCTCCAGCGGAATCGGGCGGCCCTCCGCCAGCGAACGCGGCCAGGCGGCCGCCTGTTCGGCCTGGACGCCGACGATCCGCACGTCCGGCCGGGTGGCCTTGACCGCCGCGGCGATGCCCGCGATCAGCCCACCACCGCCGGTCGGGACGACGACCGTGCCGACGTCGGGTTCCTGCTCGAGGATCTCGAGCCCCACGGTCCCCTGCCCGGCGACGATGTCGACGTGATCGAAGGGATGGATCAGGACGGCGCCGGTCTCGTCCGCGAACTCCTTCGCGGCGACGAGCGCGTCGTCCACCGTGTCGCCGGTGAGATGGACGGTGGCGCCGTACGCCTTCGTGGCGACGAGTTTCGGAAGAGGCGCGCCGGTGGGCATGAACACGGTGGACGGGATGCCCAGTTCCGTAGCCGCCCAGGCCACGCCCTGCGCGTGATTGCCGGCGCTGGCCGCCACGACCCCGCAGGCCCGTTCGGCGACCGACAGATTCGCGATCCGGTTGTACGCACCGCGCGGTTTGAAAGATCCTGTGCGCTGCAGATTTTCGCACTTCAGCGACACCACGTGCCCGCATCGTTCCGACAGCGCCCGGGACGCGATCACCGGCGTCCGGCGCATGACGGGGTCCAGCAGCTTACGAGCTGCTCTGATCTGATCCAGCGTGACAGGCTCCACGCGGGCCAGCATAAGGCCTTCGGCCCGTGCGCCTTTTTGGTAGCGGTGGCTACCAAAAAGGCGCACGGGCGGCGAAGCCGCCTACTACTTCAGCGCTTGCTCGATGTCGCCCACGAGGTCGGCGGCATCCTCGATGCCGACGGACAGGCGAACCAGGTCGTCCGGGACCTCGAGGAGCGAACCGGCGGTGGAGGCGTGGGTCATGGCGCCCGGGTGCTCGATCAGCGATTCGACGCCGCCGAGCGACTCGGCCAGCGTGAAGATCTCGGTGCGCGAGCAGAAGTCCAGCGCGGCCTGCTTGCCGCCGGCGAGGCGGACGGAGATCATGCCGCCGAAGCGGCGCATCTGCTTCTCGGCGACCTTGTGGCCGGGGTGCGACTCGAGTCCTGGGTAGATCACCTGGGACACCGCGGAGTGGCCGGCGAGCAGTTCGACGACCTTCTCGGCGTTGTCGCTGTGCCGCTCCATGCGCAGGGAGAGGGTCTTGATGCCGCGGAGCGTGAGGAACGCGTCGAAGGGTCCGGGGACGGCGCCTGCACCGTTCTGCAGGAACGCGAACGCCGTGTCGAGCTCCTCGTCGTTGGTGACGAGTGCGCCACCGACGACGTCGGAGTGTCCGCCGATGTACTTGGTGGTCGAATGCAGCGCGACGTCGGCACCGAGCTGCAGCGGTTGCTGCAGGTACGGCGACGCGAACGTGTTGTCGACGACAATCTTCGCGCCGGCGTCGTGCGCCACGTCGGACAGCGCCTCGATGTCACCGATGTTGAGGAGCGGGTTGGTGGGCGTCTCGACCCACACGAGCTTGGTGTTGGGCCGGATCGCTGCCCGGACCGCGTCCACGTCGGACACCGCGGCGGGCGTGTACTCGATGCCCCACTGGGTGAAGACCTTGTCGATCAGGCGGAACGTTCCGCCGTAGGCGTCGTTCGGGATGACGAGGTGGTCGCCGGGGCGGAGCGCGGCACGGAGCAGGCAGTCGGTGGCGGCCATGCCGGAGCCGAAGGCGCGACCGTACGTGCCCGATTCGAGGGCGGCGAGGTTGGCCTCGAGCGGTCGTCGGGTGGGGTTACCGGTGCGGGCGTATTCGAATCCGTTACGCATGCCGCCGACGCCGTCCTGCGCGAACGTCGAACTCGCGTAGATCGGGACGTTGACGGCGCCCGTCTGCGGGTCGGGGTCGAATCCTGCGTGCACGGCCTTGGTGGAGAACCCCTGCCAGCTGATGTTGTCCGCTTTGCTGCGCTGCTCACTCATGGCCCCCACACTAGTGGGGACCTAATTCTCCAGATACTCCGCGATGGCGAAGGCCACGTCGAGCTTGGTTGCGTCGCTGACGGAGGGGTCGAGTGCGTTGACGATGATGCTGTGTTCCGGGGTGAGCAGCGCCATGGCCACGACGTCGAGGACCACCCCGCCGAACTCCGCGGAACGGGGGTCCGGGACGACGTTCGTTCCGTTCCGCATCTCGACGAGGACGGCAGGATCCGTCACCTGCGGCTTGACCGACGCGGTGATGGTGCTCATGACGTTGGTCGGCCCCTTGGACCATGAGCAGGTCGGATCGGTCGATCCGGGCAGGACGGCCTCGGTGAGATGCGGCCGATCCGACACCAGACGACCGAGCGCCTTCGTCAGCGCGGCGCAGTCGGCGGACGCGTCCGAAGACGAGGTGCCCGAAGACACCGAGTCGACGTCCGACGATCCCGATTGTGCGACCGCGGCACCCTCGATGCTGTTCCCGCATCCGGCGGCGGCGAACCCGAGCAGGGCGACCGGGACCACCAGAACACGACGTAGAGCACTCACTGTGACTCCCCCTCACGGACACCGGACCGGTACCCGCTGTGCACCGTACGTTCCGTGCGCAGCGGGGACCAGTGTTGGCGCGCCCGGCCCTCGACGTGTCGTCTAGGAGCCGGCGCTGAGGAAACCGAGAAGGTCGTGGCGGGTGATGACCCCGGCGGGCTTGCCGTCGTCGACGACCATCAGCGCGTCGGTGTCGCCGAGCGCCTTGGTGGCGGCCGATACGGGCTCGCCCGAACCGATGAGTGGGAACGGCTTGCTCATGTGCTTCTCCACCGGGTCGGCCAGGTGCGCGCGTCCCTCGAACACGGCACTCAGCAGGTCGCGCTCGGTGACACTGCCCGCCACTTCACCGGCCATGACGGGCGGCTCCGCACCGACGACGGGCATCTGGGACACCCCGTACTCGCGGAGGATCTCGATGGCGTCGCGCAGTGTCTCGGACGGGTGGGTGTGGACGAGGTCCGGGAGTTCGCCGGACTTGCCGCGCAGCACGTCGCCGACGGTCTTCTCGTCGGGCTTGCCGTCGAGCGGGGTGCGGAGGAACCCGTAGGACGCCATCCACTTGTCGTTGAAGATCTTCGACAGGTATCCGCGGCCACCGTCCGGCAGCAGGACGACGATGACGGCGTCGGGGCCCTCGCGCTTGGCGACCTCGAGTGCGGCGACGACGGCCATGCCGCAGGAGCCGCCGACCAGCAAGCCCTCTTCGCGGGCGAGACGACGGGTCATCTCGAAGGAGTCGGCGTCGGACACGGCGATGATCTCGTCGGGGATGGACGGGTCGTAAGCGCTCGGCCAGAAGTCCTCGCCCACGCCCTCGACCAGGTACGGACGGCCGGTGCCACCCGAGTACACGGAACCCTCGGGGTCGGCGCCGATGACCTTGACCTTGCCGCCGGACACCTCCTTGAGGTAGCGGCCGGTGCCGGTGATGGTGCCGCCGGTGCCGACGCCCGCGACGAAGTGGGTGATCTTGCCGTCGGTGTCGGCCCAGATCTCGGGGCCGGTGGTCTCGTAGTGGCTCTGCGGGCCGCCCGGGTTGGAGTACTGGTTGGGCTTCCAGCCGCCGGGGAGCTCGCGTGCAAGCCGGTCGGAGACGCTGTAGTAACTGTCCGGGTGCTCCGGCGCGACCGCGGTGGGGCACACCACGACCTCGGCGCCGTAGGCCTTGAGAACGTTCCGCTTGTCTTCGCTGACCTTGTCGGGGCAGACGAACACGCACTTGTATCCGCGCTTCTGGGCCACCAGGGCGAGGCCGATGCCGGTGTTGCCGGACGTGGGCTCGACGATGGTCCCGCCCGGCTTCAGCTCACCGGACGCCTCCGCGGCGTCGATCATCTTGACCGCGATACGGTCCTTCGAGCTTCCACCCGGATTGAGGTATTCGATCTTGGCTGCAACGGTCCCGTGGTTCTCCCCGATGACAGAAGAGAGCTTGACGAGAGGGGTGTTGCCGATCAGGTCGACGACGTGTTCCGCGATGCGCATGCCTCCATGCTCCCAGATGCCCTGATCCGATGCTCACGGACGTCCGGCACGGGGGCCCCGATCCGACTAGATTGGTGCGGACGCAGTCCGCTGGAACCCGTGAGATGAGCACCAGGTAGCGGAAAGGTGAGACCAGTGCCCAAGAGGACCTGGCAGACCGGAGTGAAGGCCGGCGCCGCGGCTGTCGTGGCAGGTTCGAGCGCAGGCACGCTGTCGTGGGCGGCGTACTCCTATCTGATGTCCCAGGCGACGACGGCCCGCGGTGTGATCGGGCACAACGTCGCCAAGCCGCCGGAGGCCGACGGCGTCTACTACCCCGGCGCCGCGGTCCCCGAACGCTGGGTGCGGACCACGCCGTACGACGTCCATCTGATGATCTTCGGCGACTCCACGGCTGCCGGGGTGGGATGCCTGTCGGCGGACGAAGTGCCCGGCGTGCAGATCGCGCGGCGCCTCGCCGACGAGACCGGCAGGCGGATCCGGCTGAGCACCAAGGCCATCGGCGGTGCCACGTCCCGCGGACTCAGCGGGCAGGTGGACGCGATGTTCGTGGCCGGACCGCCGCCGGACGCCGCGGTGATCCTGGTCGGCGCGAACGACGTGACGTCAAAGAACTCCATCCGGGCGTCGGCGCGCAGGCTTGGGGAGGCCGTCGAACGGCTCCGCGCCCACGACTGCGCGGTCGTGGTCGGAACGTGCCCCGACCTCGGGGTGGTGACCGCGATTCCGCAGCCCCTGCGGACCGTCGTCCGGACGTGGGGTTTGCGGCTGGCCCGGGCGCAGGCGGCCGCGACCAGCGCGGCGGGAGGCCACCCGGTGGCGCTGGCCGACCTGCTGGCGCCCGAGTTCCTGGCGGCTCCCGACCGGATGTTCTCCTCCGACCACTTCCACCCGTCGGCGGCGGGGTACGAATTGGCGGCGATCCAGATCGTGCCCGTTCTCGCGACCGCCCTCGGCATGTGGCACGGCGGCCCGCTGCCCGACCTGCCCGAGGTGTCGGAGGCCGCGGAATCACGCAAGCTGTCGACCCGAATGACAGCCTCGCTCAACCGTTTTCTGTGGCGACGCACTGCGAGGCGACGCGCACCTGCCAGCCTCGACGAACTCCTCGCGATCGAGGAGGCGTCCGCGTCCAGGACGCGACGGGTCGCTGAGTGAGATGGCGATGCCCCCGGTGCCGCCCGGCAACGTAAGTTGTCGGGAAGGCCACAAAACGGGTGGTCTGCAACACAGTGCAGACCCCCGCAATTGACAAAGGAGTTTTCATGCCCGAGGCAGTCATCGTCTCCGCAGTACGCTCACCGATCGGCCGAGCCATGAAGGGCTCGCTCAAGACCATCCGCCCGGATGATCTGACGACGCAGATGGTGGCCGCAGCGCTGGCGAAGGTCCCCGAACTCGATCCCACCGAGATCGACGACCTGCTCCTCGGCTGCGGTCAGCCCGCCGGCCAGTCGGGTTTCAACATCGCCCGCGTCGTCGCGGTGGAACTGGGCTACGACTTCCTGCCCGGCGTCACCGTCAACCGCTACTGTTCCTCCTCGCTGCAGACCACCCGCATGGCACTGCACGCGATCAAGGCCGGCGAGGGCGACGTGTTCATCTCCGCCGGCGTCGAGTCGGTGTCCAGCTTCGTCACCGGCAACGCCGACGGCCTGCCGAACACCAAGAACCCGAGGTTCGCCGACGCCGAGGCGCGCACCGCGACGCTCGCCGAGGGCGGCGTCGCCTGGACCGACCCGCGTAAGAACGAGCAGATTCCCGACGTCTACATCGCCATGGGCCAGACCGCCGAGAACGTCGCATCGGCCACCGGCATCACCCGCGAGGAGCAGGACCACTGGGGCGTCCGCTCCCAGAACCGCGCGGAGGAAGCAATCAAGAACGGCTTCTTCGAGCGGGAGATCACCCCGGTCACCCTCCCCGACGGCACCGTCGTGTCCACCGACGACGGCCCGCGCGCCGGCACCACCTACGAGGGCATCAGCCAGCTGGGGCCCGTGTTCCGGCCGGACGGCACCGTCACCGCAGGCAACGCGTGCCCGCTCAACGACGGCGCCGCCGCGCTCGTCATCATGTCCGACACGAAGGCCAAGGCCCTCGGCCTGACTCCGCTGGCCCGCATCGTGTCCACCGGTGTGTCCGGACTGTCCCCCGAGATCATGGGCCTCGGCCCGATCGAGGCCGTCAAGAAGGCCCTCGCCATCGCGGGCAAGTCCATCTCCGACATCGACCTGTTCGAGATCAACGAGGCGTTCGCTGTCCAGGTTCTCGGATCGGCCCGCGAACTGAAGATCGACGAGGACAAGCTGAACATCTCCGGCGGCGCCATCGCCCTCGGCCACCCGTTCGGCATGACCGGTGCCCGCATCACCAACACCCTGCTCAACAACCTGCGCGAGCAGGACAAGACGTTCGGCGTCGAGACCATGTGCGTCGGCGGCGGGCAGGGCATGGCAATGGTCCTCGAGCGCCTGAGTTAGGCGGCTCCGCCGCTCGTGCGCCTTTTTGGTAGCGGTAGCGACCAGAACGGCGCACGGGCGCCTTTTTGGTAGCGGTAGCGACCAGAACGGCGCACGGGCGCGAAGCGCGAGAAGGCCCCGAGAGCTTCTGCTCTCGGGGCCTTCTCGCGCTTTCGCGCCTAGTCGCTGTTGAAGTAGCTCAGGAGTCGCAGGATCTCGACGTACAGCCACACGAGGGTGACGGTGAGTCCGAATGCGACGCCCCATGCGGCCTTCTCCGGCGCCTGGGCGCGGATCAGCTGGTCGGCGGCGTCGAAGTCCAGCAGGAAGCTGAATGCGGCGATACCTATGCAAACGAGGCTGAAGATGATCGCCACGGGACCGCCGTCGCGGAGGCCGAGGCCGCCTTCGGTGAAGAAGCTGGCGATCACGTTGCCGAGGACGAGGACGACGACACCGATGAGGGCGCCGATGATCATCCGGGTCAGGCGGGGCGTGACTCGGATCGCGCCCGTCTTGTAGACGACGAGCATGCCGAAGAACACGCCGAACGTGCCGAGTACGGCCTGGGCGATGAGCGCCGCTCCCCCGACTCCACCGAACGTGACGTCGGTGAACATGAACGACAGGGCACCGAGGAACAGGCCCTCCGCCACCGCGTAGGCGAGGACGATGCCCGGGTTGTCCATCTTGCGGCCGAACGTGGCCACCAGGACCAGCACGAGACCGACGAGGCCACCGCCGATGACCAACGGGCCCGCGAGGTTCGCGTTGTTGCTCACCAGGAAGTAGGAGATGATCGCCGACACCGTGAGCACGCCGAGCGTGACACCCGTCTTGGTGACGACGTCGTCGATGGTCATCGAACGGTAGTCGGGGCCCGTCCGGTAGGGCTCGGCCTGCGTGTACTGGGGCTGGCCGAACTGCTGCGTGACCTGCGCTGCGCCGGCCGTCGTAGATCCGAACGAGGCGTATCCGCCGCTGCCCTCTTGTTTGGGCAGGTTGCGGAACACCGGGTTACTGGTGGTGCGCACCGTGCACATCCCTTCTCGTGGCTCGCCGGGTGGATCCGGGTTTCTTGTACGTTGAACGTCCCGCACCCACCGCAAGTTCCCGTTCGTCGCTTTCGGGTCGGACAATTCGGACTCTACCGGTGCCGCGGGGACACCCGCCAGACGAGGCCGGTCGGCGTGGCGGTCAGGCCACCGATCGGGTGACGGTGAATTTGGGATTCCGGCCGACGACGTCTGTCGGACCGACGAGCCGCTGCAACCGGCCCCGGTATCCGAGATGCGAGTTGTACACGGTCCACAATTCGCCGCCGGGCCGGAGCACCCGCCCGGCTTCGGTGAACATCTTCGACGCGCCTCCGGTGTGGACGGCCGCGCCCACGTGGAACGGCGGGTTGCACAGGACGACGTCCTGGCTGTCGGTGGCGAGGGTGGACATGGCGTCGTCGCGCAGCGGGCTGACCCGTCCGTCGAGTCCGTTGGCGCGGGCGGTGGCGGCCGCCGACGCGACCGCAGCGGAGGACTGGTCGGTGGCGATCACCGACACTTCCGGGAGGAGCCGGGCGAGGCTGACGGCGAGAATGCCCGTTCCGCACCCGAGGTCGACCGCGGCCCGCGCGCCGGGGTTCACGCGGGGAAGGAAGTCGAGGAGATACCTGGTCCCGATGTCCAGCTTGGGCCCGGCGAACGCGGCCCCGTACGACACGACGTCCAGCCCGATCTCGGCGAGGTGCTCGGTGACGGGGTAAGTCTGCTGCGCCATTTCCACCGGACCACTCGCGATCAGCACCCGCGACTTCTGCCTGCCGAGGGTCGCGTGGACGTCGGAGAACGATCGCCCGAGCACGTCGTTCATGGCGGTGGAGATGTGCTTGTTGCGTCCGCCCGCGTAGACGACGACGGACGGGTCGGCGTGGCGTGCGATCGCCTCGGCGACCTCGGTCAGTTCGCCGAGGCTCCGCGGCAGTTGCATCAGCACGACCGTTGCGCCCGCGAGCAGCTCCTCACCGAGCGCGCACGGCCGGTAGCGGTCGGCGAGCCCGACCGTCGCGGCGTTGGCGGCGAGCGCCAGTTCGCCGGTCAGCGGGTCCTGGTGCACGCGGATCGCGGTGGAGCCGTGCGTCGCCGCAGCGCCGAGGGCGAGCCCACCGTAGTGATCGCCGATCACGGCGAGCGTCCCGGGTCGCGCCGCCGACAGGGCCGCCGCGGCCTCGTCGAGGATCAGCCGGTCGGCGGCGTCGACGGCCGTCAGGTTGGGGGCCTCGACGTCGGGACGGCGACGGAGGCGGGCGAACAGGGCGTCCCGGTCGAACACTTCGGAGTCGAGCACGTTACTGAGACACCCACTGCGCGACGTCGGCGACGGGTTCCCGGTGGGTGCGGAATCCGTTGACGGGATTCTCCATGTCGGGGTAGCCGAACGAGATCGCGCAGACGACCCGACGGTCCTCCTCGAGCGAGAAGAAGTCGTGGATGAACCGCGAACTTCCCGCGACAGCGGCCTGCGGAATGGTCGCCACTCCGAGACTCTGCGCGGCGAGCAGGAACGTCTCGACGTACAGGCCGCAGTCCACGGCGCCGTACGTTCCGAGTGCTTCGTGGGTGGTGACGATCGCGACGTGCGGCGCGCCGAACAGGTCGAAGTTCTTCATCGTCTGCTCGGCCGACGCGGCCCGGTCCCCGGGCGCGATACCGACGCTGGTGTACAGCTGCATGGCACACTCGCGGCGGCGCAACTTGTGCTCGCCCACGTATTCGCGGGGCCACTCGAAGTCGGACTCCTGCGGGTGGGTGCGGACGTACTCCGCCAGCCCGGAACGGAACCGCTCGGTCCCCTCCCGCTCGGTGATCGCGACCTGCCACGGCTGCGTGTTGCACCACGACGGCGTCTGCTGGGCGAGCTCGAGGATCCGCTCGATCACATCGCGCGGCACCTGCGCCGGTAGGTAAGCCCTGCAACTGATTCGCGCGTCGAGGAGCTGGGCCAGGGTCTGCTCGGCCAGGCTCGTGTCCGCTGCCGCAATGCCGGTATCCGTCACCGTCGAATTCTCCTCGGGTCTACTCGTTCTCGAACACCGCTCTCTGTGTCGTGCGACCGCGATATGCTGGCGTCAGTGCACCGAGAAGGTGATTTCATTGAGTGTGCCACGACACCCGGAAAGCAGTTCCGGGCCGACCGACTCGGATCCGCAGGCCACCAAGCGGATCGTCGTGACCGACATCGTCGCGGAGCTGTCGTCGGAGGGATTCGACGACGCACGCGAGATCGGCCGGGGAGGGTTCGGGGTCGTCTACCGCTGCCTGCAGACAGCGCTCGACCGCACGGTCGCGATCAAGGTGCTGTCCTCCGATCTGGACGGCGAGGACCGCGAACGCTTCCTGCGGGAGCAGCGTGCGATGGGGAAATTGTCGGGGCATCCCCACGTGGTCGACATCCTGCAGTCCGGGGTGACGCGCAGCGGCAGGCCGTACATCGTGATGCCGTACCACTCGCGCAATTCGCTCGACGCCTGGATTCGGCGTGAGGGGCCGCTGCCGTGGAGTGAAACGCTGCGCGTCGGCGTGAAACTGGCGGGCGCACTGGAGACGGCGCACCGGCTCGGCACCCTGCACCGCGACGTCAAACCCGCGAACATCCTGCTCACCGGGTACGGCGAACCGCAGCTCACGGACTTCGGCATCGCGCGCGTCACGGGTGGATTCGAGACCACGTCGAGCATGATCACCGGTTCGCCCGCGTTCACGGCGCCGGAGGTTCTCCGCGGCGACGCGCCGTCCGCGTCTTCCGACGTGTACAGCCTGGGTGCCGCCCTGTTCTGCCTGCTCACCGGGCATGCCGCGTTCGAGCGGCGGAGCGGGGAGCGGCTCGTCGCGCAGTTCCTCCGCATCGCCACGCAACCCGTTCCGGATCTGCGGGGCGAGGACATTCCCGACGACGTGTGCTCGGCCATCGAGCGCGCGATGTCCGAGGAACCGACCGACCGCCCGGCTTCGGCCGCGGAGTTCGGCCAGGAACTGCGCGACATCGAGCGCAGGCACGGGCTCGATGTCGACGAGATGGCGCTCCCCGCCGCGGCCGACGAGTTCCCGCGCACCGAGCACACCTCGACGCCGACCACGCAGTCCTCGACGTCCGGGCACAGTCGCAGCTACCGCCGGCGGTCGGGTGCCACCCCGCCGAGCGCCGCGGCCCGCTTCCGGCCGCCGACCCCGATGCGGTCCCTGGTGGAGCGCACCCGTCTCCTGGATCTGCTCCGGCTGGGTCAGCGGAGGCGGTTGACGCTCATCCACGCACCCGCCGGTTTCGGGAAGAGCACGGTGGCGGCCCAGTGGCGCGACGTGCTCATCGAGGACGGCGCCGCCGTCGCCTGGCTGACGGTGGACAACGACGACAACAACGTCGTGTGGTTCCTGTCCCACCTCGTCGAGGCGATCCGCCGGGCCGAGCCGACCCTGGCGGACGAACTGGGGCAGGCGCTCGACGAGAACGGCGCCGAAGCGGAACGGTATGTGCTGACCTCGCTGGTGAATCAGGTCCACGACAGCAGGCGCCACGTGGTGGTGATGATCGACGACTGGCACCGCGTCACGTCGCCGGACACGATCGCCGCGATGGACTTCATCCTGGAGAACGGCTGCCACCACCTGCAGATGGTGGTGAGCAGCCGAAGCCAGGCAGGACTTCCGCTGGCCAAGATGCGGGTACGTGACGAACTCGTCGAAATCGATTCCGTGGCTTTGCGCTTCGACATCACCGAGTCGCAGCGGTTCCTGGTCGACCTCGGCGGACTGCACCTGGAGGACTCCGACGTGGAGGCGCTGGAGGAGACCACGGACGGGTGGGTGGCGGCGCTGCAACTGGCGTCGCTGTCGCTGCGTGATCGCGCCGACCCCGGCGATCTCATCCGGCACATGTCGGGCCGCCACCACGCGATCGGCGAGTACCTGGCGGAGAACGTGCTCAGCACCCTCGAGCCTGCGCTGCTCGACTTCATGCTGGCCACGTCCGTCACCGAGCGCGTCTGCGGCGACCTCGCCTGCGTGCTGGCGAACGTGACCCGCGGTCAGGCCCTGCTCGAGCAGGTCGAATCGCGCGACCTGTTCCTGCGCAGCCTCGACGAGGACCGGGAGTGGTTCGAGTACCACCACCTGTTCGCCGAGTATCTCCGCCGGCGCCTCGAGCGCGATCATCCGTCGCGCGTGGCGGACCTGCACCGCGCGGCCGCGCACTGGTTCGCCGACCACCACTACGTCAGCGATGCAGTGGATCACGCGTTGGCGGCAGGCGATCGCGACGTGGCCGTCGCGGTGGTCGAGGAGCAGGGAATGTACCTGGTGGAGCACTCGCGGATGGTCGCGCTGCTCGGCCTGGTCGACAAGTTGCCGCGGCCGCTGGTCGAGTCCAGCCCGCGCATCCAGATCGCGGTCGCGTGGGCGAACATCCTGCTGCAACGGGTGGCGCCGACACTGCGGTCGCTCTCGCTGGTCGTGTCGACCCTCGAATCCTCGAAGCTGAGCGACACCGAGCAGGCCGACATCCGCGTGGAGGCCGACATCGTCCGCGCCGTGATCGCGGTGTCGTCCGATCGCATCGCCGGAGTCCCCGACCTCATCGCGGAATGCCTGGCCCGCCCGGAAACCCTACGCGCGTGGGTGGTTTCGGCGGGGTCGAATCTCGCGTCCGCCGTCGCGATCGCCCAATTCGATTTCGTGGAGGCCCGCCGCCTGCAGGAGTGGGCAGCCGGGTACCACCAGCGGACCGTCGGACCGTTCAGCACGATGTACGGGTACTGCTTCGCCGGCATCGCCGCGATGGAACAACTCGACATCACCGCGACCGAGGACAACTTCCGGCTGGCCGTGCAAACCGCGACGAAGTCGGCAGGCACCCATTCGCATGCCGCACGACTCGCAGGCGCACTCCTCGGCGAGCTGATGTACGAATTGGGCCAGCTCGACGAGGCCGAACGACTCCTCGACGAGAGCTACGAGCTCGGACCCGAGGGCGGCATAGTCGATTTCATGATCGCCCGCTTCGTCACGGGCGCGCGACTGAAGGCCGGCCGTGGCGATCTCGCGTCCGCTGCCCGCCACCTCGACGAGGGCGCTTCCGCGGCGGCGTCGCTGGGACTACCGCGACTACGGGCCCGGGTCGAGAACGAGCGGGTCCGGCTCGGCCTGCCCGCGTCGCCCCAGCCTCCAGGCGACGGGAAGGCGACCCGGGAACCCGATTTCGGGTTCGCCGAGATCGTCGCACAGCTCGACGACGCCACGGAGATCCGGAAGCAGTCGGCCGTCGAGCCCGACGTCGCGTGTCGCCGCGCGGAGGAGTGGGTGCGCCGGGTCGAACAGGAGATCCGGCCGAGGGCGGCCATGCAGGCCAATCGCCTGCTCGTCGCGTGCCTGGTCGCGGCGGGCCGGGTCGACGAAGCGAAGCCGGTGCTGGCCTCCGTCGCCGCGACGTGTGCACGAATCGGCTTCGTGCGCTACCTGATCGACGGCGGACCGCGCATGGTGCCCGCGCTGACGGCCCTCCTCGAGGACAGGCGAGCCGGCCGCTGGCAGTCCGACTGGCCGGATGTTCCGGAAGAGTTCCTGGTTGCGGCACTGGAGACCGGGACACCGGTCGAGAGTTAGCGTGCGCTTTCTTGACTAATTCAAGAAACGATGGTGCAGTGTGACCGTGAACACACACGAGGGTGGGACGCGGCCACCACCGCGTCGCGCCCCGTGAGTGTGGTTCGATCCGCGACGTCGACAGTGCCATCGGCGAAGCCTCAAGCCCGACAGCCAGTTCCAGAAAACCCAGAGCGACAGCCAGCAACGAAGGGATCCACTGTGAGCCGAGAGACCACTGCGAACACGAACGACAAGCTCACTACGGCCGTAGGCGCACCCGTTCCCGACAACCAGAACGTCGTGACTGCCGGGCCCCGCGGGCCGCAGTTGCTGCAGGACGTCTGGTTCCTCGAGAAGCTCGCACATTTCGACCGTGAGGTCATTCCGGAACGTCGCATGCACGCCAAGGGTTCCGGCGCCTTCGGAACTTTCACGGTCACGAACGACATCACCCGGTACACCAGCGCGAAGATCTTCTCCGAGGTCGGCAAGAAGACCGAGCTGTTCGCCCGCTTCTCCACTGTTGCCGGTGAGCGCGGCGCCGCCGATGCCGAGCGTGACATCCGCGGTTTCGCGGTCAAGTTCTATACCGAGGAGGGCAACTGGGACCTGGTCGGTAACAACACCCCGGTCTTCTTCTTCCGCGACCCGCTGAAGTTCCCCGACCTCAACCACGCCGTCAAGCGTGACCCCCGCACGAATCTGCGTAGCCCCGACAACAATTGGGACTTCTGGACGTCGCTGCCCGAGTCGCTGCACCAGGTCACCATCGCGATGAGCGACCGCGGCATCCCCTCATCGTACCGGCACATGCACGGATTCGGTTCGCACACCTTCAGTTTCATCAACGCCGCGGGCGAACGCTTCTGGGTGAAATTCCACCACCGCGTGCAGCAGGGTGTCGAGAACCTCACCGACGCCGAGGCCGAGGCCCTGGTCGGCGCCGACCGCGAGAGCCACCAGCGCGACCTCTTCGACGCCATCGAGGCCGGCAATTTCCCGAAGTGGAAGCTGTGCGTGCAGATCATGCCCGAGGCCGACGCCGACACGGTCCCCTACCACCCGTTCGACCTGACGAAGGTGTGGCCGAAGGCCGATTACCCGCTGATCGAGGTCGGCGAATGGGAGCTCAACCGCAACCCCGACAACTACTTCGCCGAGGTCGAGCAGGCCGCGTTCAACCCGGCGCACGTCGTGCCCGGCATCAGCTTCTCCCCGGACAAGATGCTCCAGGGCCGGTTGTTCTCCTACGGTGACGCGCAGCGCTACCGCCTCGGGGTGAACAACTACCAGATCCCGGTCAACGCGGCTCGTTGCCCGGTGAGCAACTTCCACCGTGACGGTGCTATGCGGGTCGACGGCAACAACGGTGGCACCCTGCACTACGAGCCGAACAGCTACGGCAAGTGGCAGGAGCAGAGCCGGTACCGCGACCCCGCGCAGGCGGTGGGCGCGTTCGCAGACCGGTTCAACTTCCGCGAGGACGACGACGACTACTTCTCGCAGCCGCGCGTGTTGTTCAACAACATGAGCGACGAGCAGAAGCAGGTGTTGTTCGAGAACACCGCGCGGGCCATCAACGGCGCGTCGCAGCAGGTCGTGCAGCGGCACATCGACAACTGCACGCAGTGCGATCCCGCCTACGGTGAGGGCGTCGCGAAGGCGATCTCCGCGCTGGGCTGAGGGAACACCGGGTCCGCCCGGTCCGGGATACCCCGGACCGGGCGGACTCTTCTGCCACGAACAGGGACCGCCGCGGCATATCGTGGACTTCCGGACTCTTTCGTGGGAGGACTGATGACCGATCCGTCGCCGCAGGACGGCACCCCCCGTTTCAGCGGTCTGCGTGCCCTGTTCGTCAACTGCACCCTGAAGCGGTCTCCCGAAGTGAGCAACACCCAGGGGCTGATCGACCGCAGTGTCGGGCTGATGGAAAAGGAAGGTGTCTCGGTCGACCAGATTCGGGCGGTGGACCACGACATCGCGACCGGCGTCTATCCGGACATGACCGAGCACGGGTGGCCGAGCGACGAATGGCCCCCACTGTTTCAGCGAGTGCTGGACGCCGACATCCTGGTGCTGGCCGGTCCGATCTGGCTCGGCGACAACGGTTCCGTCACGAAGCAGGTGATCGAGCGGCTGTACGGTTGCTCGTCGATTCTCAACGACCACGGCCAGTACGCGTACTACGGGCGTGCCGGGGGTTGCCTGATCACCGGCAACGAGGACGGTGTCAAGCATTGCGCGATGAACATCCTCTACAGCCTCCAGCATCTCGGATACGTGATCCCACCGCAGGCGGACGCCGGATGGATCGGTGAGGCCGGCCCGGGCCCGTCGTATCTCGACGAAGGGTCGGGCGGCCCGGAGAACGATTTCACCAACCGCAACACCACGTTCATGACGTACAACCTGATGCATGTCGCCGCGATGTTGAAGAAGGCCGGCGGGTTCCCCGCGTACGGGAATCAACGTTCGGAGTGGGACGCGGGTTGCCGCCCCGACTTCGCCAACCCGGACTACCGCTGATCCGTCCCACCCGAGAGGGAAGTCATGTGCCGATTGTTCGGGTTGTCCGCCGCCCCTCACCGCGTCCGCGCGTCGTTCTGGCTGCTGGACGCCCCGGACAGTCTGGCGCAGCAGAGTCACCGCGAGCCGGACGGCACGGGACTCGGCACGTTCGCGGAGGACGGAACTCCGGTGGTGGAGAAGCAACCGCTCGCGGCGTACGAGGACAAGGAGTTCGCGCAGGAGGCGAAGCATCGCTATTCGGCCACGTTCGTCGCGCACATCCGTTTCGCGACCACGGGTGAACTGCTTCCCCAGAACACCCATCCGTTCGCCCAGGACGGTCGCGTGTTCGCCCACAACGGCGTGGTCGAGGACCTGACGAAGCTCGAGGCGGAACTGGGCTCCGACCTCGCACTCGTTCACGGTGACACCGACTCGGAACGCGTCTTCGCCCTCGTCACCAGTCACATCGGCAGGAACGGCGGCGACGTCACGGCCGGCATCACCTCGGCCGCCCGATGGCTGGCGGACACCGTGCCGATCTACGCGCTCAACATCCTGCTGACCACACCCGGCGAATTGTGGGCGCTACGGTACCCGGACACCCACGACCTGCTCTTCCTCGAACGTCGCGCGGGTGGTCCGAGCGGTGGTCGCCACCTCCAGCACGCGAGCACTCCCGGCCGAATCCGTGCCAGGTCCGAGCATCTCGCCGAGCATCCGGCGGTCGTCGTCGCCAGTGAACAGATGGACGAGGATCCCGGCTGGACGCCGCTGCAACCGGGCGAACTGCTTCACGTCGACCGCGACCTCACCGTCACACGGGAGGTGATCGTCGACCGCCCACCGCGTTACCCGATCCGCCTCGCCGACCTCAATGCCCGCGCCGCAGCCGCGCAGACCGAGAAGTAGCCAACCCCGGTCAGAACTCGATCCGCACGTGCTCGCTGACGGGACGTGCCTGGCACGCGAGGACGTAGCCGCTCGCGATGTCCTCGGGATCGAGGATCGACGCGTTGTCCATGTCCACTTCTCCCTCGACCACCGTGCATGCGCAGGAACCGCATTCGCCCTCGCGGCACGAGTAGGGGACGTCGAGGCCCCGGGAGAGCATGACGTCGACCAGCGTCGCCTGGCGGGGCCAGCTCAGGTTGTGCTCTTCGCCGTCGAGTTGCACCTCGACCGTCGACGCCGCTCCCGCTCCCGTGTCCGGCAGTTCCTCGACCACGACGTCCGCGAACGGATCCCCGGACAGGGAGGTGAACACCTCGGCGTGCACGCGGTCGCGCGGGACGCCGGCGAGTGCGAGCGACTCGTGGATCGCGTCCATGAAGGGACGCGGTCCGCAGAGGTAGGCGCGGTGGTCCCGGAACCGGTCCGACAGATTCGCGAGTTGCCGCGGTGTCGGCAGGCCCTGCACGCTCTCGAGCCAGTGCACGATGGTCAGCCGGTGTTCGTGGCGCGCCGCGAGTTCCCGCAACTCGTCGGCGAAGATGACCGATTTCTCGTCCCGGTTCGCGTACACGAGAACGACTTTCCCGCTGCCCTCGCTGAGCGCCGACTTGAGGATCGACATCACCGGGGTGATTCCGCTGCCCGCGGCGAACAGGATCAGGTCTTCGTCCAGGCTGGCCGGAGTGAACACGCCCGCGGGAGGCAGAACCTCGATGCGGTCGCCGACGCCGACGTTGTCACACAACCAGTGCGAACCGTACCCGCCTGCGGTGCGTTTGATCGTCACCTTCGGCAGGTCGTCGGTGAACGGCGAACTGGCCAGCGAGTAGCACCGGGCGACGGACCCCGTCCGGTCGCTCGGGATGCGCAGCGTCAGGAACTGACCTGGCTTGTAGGCGAATTCGTGCCGACGCTCGTCGGGGACGTCGAACACCAGCGACCGGGCGTCGGACGTCTCCTCCACGACAGCGGCCACGGTGACCACTACTGATCGCGAACTGCGTGGTGTTTCAACGGTCGTCATCGCGACGGTGCCCTCTCGCTACGGTAATTCGATCCTGCCGAAACTAGTGCAGATCGACGGCGGCGTCCGCAGCTCTTCCCGCTGTGCGGGACCCGGATCATCGTCGTCAGCCCCAACGGGACTGCCCGCCGTCAGCCCCAACGGGACTGCCCGCCGTCAGCCCCAACGGGACTGCCCGCCGTCCAGGGGGATGGTCGCGCCGGTGAGGTAGCCGGCGTCCTCGCTCACGAGGAACACGACGGCGCGCCCGATGTCGGTCTCGGCGTCGCCGACGCGTCCGAGTGGGATGCCCGCCACGAACTCTGCCGCCTCGTCCGGATTCCGCTCCATCCACCGCTCGAGGGCCGGACTCTTCGCGTGCGGGGCCACGGACAGCACCCGGATGCCGTCCCGCCCCCACTCGCACGCCGCCGACCTGGTCACCGAACGCATTCCCTCCTTGATCGAACCGTAGGCGCCGTAGTTGCTCGCGTCCCAGCGCACGGCCGCCGACGTGACGAGGTTGACGATCACGCCGCCGCCGCGCGACTTCATGTGCGGGTGGCACGACTGCATCATGCGCAGCGTCGCGAGCGGTCCCGTCGCGAACGACCGCTCGTATTCCTCGTCGATCACCGACAGGATCGGTCCCGGCGTGCAGTCGTTGGCGTTGTTGATCAGGATGTCGACGCCGCCGAACACGTCCACGGTCCGCTCGACGGCGGACGCGATGTCCGCGCGCCTGCTGACGTCGCACACCACCGGTTCGCTGTGGGCGCCGAGTTCGGTGAGTCGCTCGCACGTGCCGTGCAGTTTCGATTCGGTCCGTCCGGCGACGGCGATCGCCGCGCCCTCCCGGGCGAGGGCCAGGGCGATTCCCTGCCCGATCCCCTGTCCCGCACCCGTGATCAGCGCGACCTTGCCGTCGAGTTTGCCCATGTCCACTCCCGTTCCCCTACTATCGAACCAAGCATTTGCTTGTTTTCGGTCCTCGTGCCGATTTCCCCGATCTCATTCGAGCGCCAGGAATCCTCGCGCTCCCTCACTCCGAAGGTCTCCCGTGACAATCCCCCATCCTCTCGATTTCAGTGGCCGCACCGTCGTCGTGACCGGCGGAACCAAGGGCATCGGTTTCGTCGTCGCCGAATCGTTTCTCGCCGCGGGTGCGAACGTGCTCGTCTGCGGTCGCTCCACACCGGACACCCTGCCGGCGCACGGTGATCGCACCGCCGTGTTCCGCGCGACCGACGTCCGCGACCACGCCGACGCCGCCGCACTGATCGACGACGCCGTCGCGCGGTACGGCCGCCTCGACGTCCTCGTCAACAACGCGGGCGGTTCGCCCGACGCCGACGCGGCCACCGTCTCACCGCGTTTCGTCGAGAAGATCGTCGCGCTGAATCTGCTGGCACCCTTCACCGTCGCCCAGGCCGCCAACGCGGTGATGCAGCAGCAGTCCGACGGCGGTGCCATCGTCAACATCGGCAGCGTCTCCGCCCACGATCCGCAACCCGGCACCGCCGCGTACAGCGCCGCGAAGGCCGGCCTGCTGGTGCTGACGAAAGCGCTTGCGCTCGAATGGGCTCCGAAGGTCCGGATCAACCACATCACCACGGGTCTCATCCGCACCGAGAGCGCGGCGTCCGTCTACGGTGACGACGGCGGCGCCGCCGTCACCCGAACCCTGCCGATGGGGCGGATGGCTGTGCCGTCCGACATCGCGGACGCCTGCCTGTTCCTGGCGAGCACGCAGGCGTCGTACGTGAACGGCGCCGATCTCGCCGTCCACGGCGGCGGCGAATACCCCGCGCGGTACCTCGCGACCCACTCCTGACCTCCTCGCCGAATGTCACATCGGTTCAGTTCATCTGCACCGGTGTGACATTCGGCGACGGCGGGCGAACGTGCGGTCAGCCGAACGCGGCGCGGGCGCCGGCGATGAGCGGCCGATCGCCATGGACGAGTTCGAACGACGCGTCACCCGCATCGCCCCAGGCTCGCAACGTCGGTGCGCCGCCCGGATACACCGGCGCGGCGAACCGTCCCTCCAGCCGGACGAGGTCGGCCGGGTGGACGTCCAGCGCTCGCGCGAGTTCCAGCGTGCTCGCGGCGAGGGTGCACAGCCCGTGCATGATCGGCCTGGGCTGCCCGATCCGCTCGGCCGCCGCCGGGTCGATGTGGATGTGATGCCGGTCGCCGGTCAGCCGGTACAGGGCCGCCTGGTTCTCCGCTGTCTGCAGAACAGCCTCCACGGCCGGTTCGCCCTCGGACCGAGACGGTTTCGCGGGGCCTCGATCGCCACCGAAACCGCCGGCACCGGGCGCGAACAGCGACCAGGTGGCGACGAAGAACTCGGACTCGACGCGCACCTCGAACACCGCTGCCGAGCCCTTGTCCCACACTTCGCCGACCGACGCCGACAACGCGATCTCGCCGCGACACGGTAGTGGCGCGAACACCGTCAGTTCCTGCGATCCGTGCAGTGCCGTCTTCGTGTCGAAAGCGCCCCGCGACCCCAGTTCGTCCGGCGCCCACTGGGCGAGGGTGAGCGCGAACGTGGGCAACACGCGCAGACGCTCCTCGAAGACGAGGTCCATTTCGGTGGCCCGTGCACCCACCGACAGTGCGTACAGGATGGCGTCGCGCTCGTCGTAACTCACGGTGCGGGTGCCGAGGTCCTCGCCTCGCCACGCTCCTGCCGTCGTGCGCTCGGTTGTCGTCATGATCAGTCCTCTCTGCCCAGGATCAGGCCGCTGGTGGGCACGGCGGTGCCCGCGGTCACCAGCACGTTGCCGATGCCGTCCGGTTGTGTGGTCGACGTGCCGCGGATCAGGCGTACCGCCTCCGCGATGCCGTTGACGCCGTGCAGATAGGCCTCGCCGATCTGCCCGCCGTGGGTGTTCGCCGGGAGGCGGCCGCCGACCTCGAGGTGTCCGTCCCGGATGAAGTCCTTCGCCTCGCCGGGGTCGCAGAAACCCAGTTCCTCGAGTTGCGGCAGGACCAGCGGGGTGAAGTGGTCGTAGAGGATCGCCGCCGAGATGTCGTCCGGCGCGAGACCGCTCTGCCCATAGAGTTGCCTGCCCACGAGGCCCATCTCGGGGATCCCGGTGATGTCGGGCCGGTAGTAGCTGGCCATCATGTGCTGGTCCTTGCCGGAGCCCTGCGCGGCGGCCTTGACGATCGCCGGGGTGGTGCGGAGGTCCTTGGCGCGTTCGGCGGAGACGACGACGAGGGCCTGACCGCCGTCGGTTTCCTGGCAGCAGTCCAGGAGGTGCAGCGGTTCGGCGATCCACCGCGACTGCTGGTGGTCGTCGAGGGTGATGGGCCGCCCGTGGAACCAGGCGGCGGGGTTGTCGGCGGCGTGCTTGCGTGCGACGACCGCGACCCGGCCGAAGTCCTCACTCGTGGCGCCGTACCGATGCATGTACCGGCGGGCGAACATCGCCACCCACTGGGCGGGCGTCGACAGTCCCTGCGGGGTCAGCCAGGCGTACGCCGCCCGGTCCGCGGTGCTGTCCATCGGGCGGTCGTGCTGCCCGAGTCCGTAACGCACACCGGACCGTTCGTTGAACGCGCGGTAGCAGACGACGACGTCCGCGATGCCCGTCGCCACGGCCATGGCCGCCTGCTGGACCGTGGCGCACGCGGCGCCGCCGCCGTACCCGATGCGGGAGAAGAACTTCAGCTCGCCGATGCCCGCGTTGCGGGCGACCAGCACCTCCCCGTTCGTCTCGGCGGTGTACGTGGACAGTCCGTCGACCTCGGACGGGTCGATGCCCGCGTCGGCGAGCGCGGCGACGATTGCCTCGCACGCCAGTTGCAGTTCGCTTCGTCCCGAGTGCTTGGAGAATTCGGTGGCTCCGATGCCGACGATGGCGGCGGCGCCCGACAGGGGGCTGGTCACAGGTCTCCTCGTGCAGGCCAGGCGACGACGACGGTGCCGGTGGCGTGATCACCGAGGCTGTTCGCGCCGCGGATCTTCACGGTGACGAGGTCGCCGTCCTTCGCGACCACCTCACCGGTCAGGGTCATCTCGTCGCCGGGGTAGTTGGAGGCACCGAGCCGCACCGCGATCCGGCGCAGCGACACGTGCGGGCCCGCCCAGTCGGTGACGAACCTTCCCACCAGCCCGTTGGTGGTGAGGATGTTCATGAACACGTCCTTCGACCCCCGCTCCACCGCGCGGGCCGGGTCGTGGTGAACGTCCTGGAAGTCGCGGGTGGCGAGGGCGGTGGCGACGATCAGGGTGCGGGTCAGCGGAATCACCAGCTCCGGCAGCCGATCGCCGATCGTGACGGACTCGTAGGTCGTGGCGCCGACGGTCGCGGTCATGCGACCACCTCGACCCCGGCCGCCAGCTGCGCGCCCAGACGTGCCAGGTCGGAGCCGGCACCGCCGAGTGTGGCGGCGAGCTGTTTGCCCCACAGCAGGTGCCGGTGCACCGGGTAGTCGGTGTCGACGCCGATTCCGCCGTGCACGTGCTGCGTGCGGTGAACGACCCGCTGCCCGCCGTCGGTCGCCCACCATTTCGCGACCAGCACAGCGGTTCCCGGATCTTCCCCGCTCGCGAGGAGCCAGACGGCCTGCCACAGCGTCACCCGCATGGCCTCGAGGTCGATATAGCAGTCCGCGAGCTGGTGGGTGACGGCCTGGAACGTCGCGAGCGGGCGACCGAACTGGGAGCGTCCGTTGAGGTACGTGACGGCCTGACTCACCGCACCTTCCCCCACGCCCAGTTGCAGGGCGGCGACGGCCAGTTCCACCCGTTCGAGCAGCCATCGCACCGCGGTACCGTCCGCCGGGCCGATCGGTTCCGCGGGGGCCTCGGCGAACGTGACGTTCGCGCAGATCTCGTGGGTGGTCGACTCCGCCTGCTGCGCAGTCACGCCCGCGGTCTCCGGATCCACCAGGAACAGCGCTGGACCGCTGTCGGTGGTCGCGGAGACCAGGAGGCGTTCGGCGAGGTTGGCCACCGGCACTGCGGCCTTGGCGCCGTGCACCTGCCACCGGCCGTCCACCTCGCGTGCCGTCGTCGCCGGTTCGCCCGCGACGTACGGTCCGAACTCCTCGAGTCCGACGGTGACGATCAGGCTGCCGTCGGCAGCCGCGGGGACCAGCGCGTCCCGTTGGTCCGGCGTCCCGAACTCGGCGATCGCGAGCGCGCCGAGGACGTGCGGCCACACCGGAACCGGCGCCACGGTCCGGCCCTGCTCCTCGAGCAGGACGTACAGTTCGGCGAGTCCCATGCCGCCGCCACCGCGGTTCTCGGGCAGGGCGATGCCGAGCAGACCCGTGGTCGCCAGTTCGCGCCACAGTTCCCGGTCGATCCTGTCAGCGCTCGACTCGACGTCCTTGATCCGCTCGGGTCGCGACTTGGCAGCGAACACGTCCGCGGCCAGCCCGCGCACCGCTTCCTGCTCCTCGCTGAAGGTGAAATCCATCAGTGGTCCTCCAATTCCGGCCGGAATACGGGAAGGGTGAGTTCCGGGTCGGCGTCGATCCAGTCCAGTACCACCGGCATTCCGATGCGCACGTGGTCGGGTTCGACTCCCGTCATGTTGGCGATCAGGCGGGTGCCCTCCTCGAGTTCGATCACCGCGACGATCAGTGGGTAGTCGAAGGCGTCGATCTTCGGGTGGTGATTGACGACGAACGTGTAGACGGTGCCCCGCCCCGACGCGTCGACGGTGTCCCACTCGGTGGAGCGGCACTCCCCACACATCGGTCCGGTCGGGTGCCGCAGCACACCGCAGCTCACGCACCGCTGAATGACGAGGCGGTGCTCGCGTGCGGCCGCGAACCAGAACGCGTTGTCGTCGTCGAGGGCGGGCCTCGGGCGCAGCGGGCGCGTGGCCGTGCGCTCGGCGGGCCGGAAGCGGAGTGTCCGCCACCGCTGGGTGCCGACGATCTCGCCGTCGCCGTTGCAGTACGTCTTGAGGGTGGTGACGAAATGTCCTGCGCCGAGACCGGTCTGCTTCTCCTCGGACACGGACTCGACCACCTCGGTCGTGCTCACCCGGTCGCCGGGGCGCAGTTCGGCGAAGAATTCCTGGTCCGAATCCGTGGCGACGACAGACGTGAATCCCGCCTCGTCGAGTGTGGCGATCAGTTCCGTCCAGACGGGTGACGGGTCGGCGCCGGACATCTTGTCGGCGTACGTGCGCATGGTCCACACCTGCAGCATCTGGGCGGGTGCCACCGCGCCGCCGCGGCCGGTGGCGCGCGCGGCGTCGTCGTCGAGGTAGACGGGGCTCGTGTCACCCATCGTCTCGACCCAGTGCCGGATCATCGGAGTGTTCACCGGGTCGGGACCCCAGGTGGCCGGGACGATCGTCCGTCCCTCGAAAGCGCGTAGCCGGGTGAGGAGTTCGCTCATTTCACGCTCTTCTCGCGGACGAGTCCGAGGCCGAGGGTGCCGACCATGTCGCGGAGCACCTCGTTGACGCCGCCGCCGAACGTGTTCACCACGCTTTGACGGGAGATCTGTTCGATCTGGCCGGCGAGGATCGCGCCCGGCGAGCCCGGACGCAGCCGTCCGGCGGCACCGAGGATCCCGAGCAGCGTGCGGTAGACGTCGACGTGGGTTTCGGTGCCGAACGTCTTGGTGGCGCCGGCATCGGCACCCGACAACGCATCCCGCGCGACCGCGGCGGTCATCTTCCAGTTCAGCAGTCGCATCGCCTCGAGCTTCGCGTGAGTGCGCGCGAAGTCCATCTGCACCCACGGGATGTCGAGTGCACCGTTCTGCCCGGCCCAGTCGAGGACCTGGTGCCACAGGCCGAGCGCCCGTCCACCCAGCGCGGCGAGCCCGATGCGTTCGTGATTGAGCTGCGCGGTGATCAGCTGCCACCCGCCGTCGACGTCGCCCACGACGTCCTGATCGCCGACCCGGATCCCGCTGTAGTAGGTCGACGTGACCGTCAGCCCACCCACGGTGTGGATCGGCGACCAGCCGAAACCGGGATCGTCGGTGGGCACGATGAGGATCGAGATGCCCTTGTGCTTGGGCGCGTCCGCATCGGTGCGGCACGCCAGCCACACGTAGTCGGCCGTGTTGGCGCCACTGGTGAAGATCTTGTTGCCGTCGACCACCCAGGTGTCCCCGTCGCGCACCGCCCGGGTCTGCAGCGAGGCGAGGTCGGTGCCGGCTTCCGGTTCGGTGTAACCGATGGCGAAGACGATGTCGCCGGCCAGTATGCCGGGAAGGAACCGCGCCTTCTGCTCCCCGGTGCCGTACTTCATCAGGGTGGGTCCGACGGTGTTGACGGTGACGAACGGGAACGGCAGTCCGGCCCGTTGCACCTCGTCGAAGAACACGAACTGGTCTTCGATCGACCGTCCCTGCCCGCCGTACTCCACCGGCCAGCCGACACCCAGCCAGCCGTCCTTGCCCAGGAGTCGCACGATGTCGCGGAAGTGCTCTCCGCCCACACCCTCCTCACCCGCGATCCGCCGCGTCTCCTCCGGCAGCAGCGCCGCGAAGTAGGCGCGCAACTCCCGCCGGAGTTCCCGTTGCCCGGGCGATTCCCTCACATCCATCGGCGTCCTCCTCGAGCCTGTGCGTGGCTGTCGCCACGTGTGTTCTGGACGCTAACCAGCAGTCCCACGCCTCGGTGCCGATGTCTCGGTCAGCGGGAGGCGGCTGTCGCCGATGCCGGACGTCCGCTGGAATGGTGGAATGGCCACCGGATTCGCTCTCACCGAACTCACCGCCCGCTACGCGCGGGCCGTCGACCGGCGCGAGGCGGCAACGCTCGCGGCCTTGTTCGACACCGACGCGACGTTCGTCCTCCCGCCTGCGTTGACGGGCACCGGCGCGGCAACGGAACTCCGCGGCAGTGACGTGCTCGCGTCCGCCGTCGTGGACGCGGTCTCGCATCTGCAGTCCACCCGGCACGTCGTCCACCAGCAGGTGATCGACGTGGACGAGTCGACGGCGTCGGGCGAGACGTACTGCACGGCGCACCACGTCTATGCCGGCCGAAACGGATTCCGCGACAACCGGATCGCGTTGCGCTACCACGACCGGTACGTGCTCGGCGTCACGGGCTGGCAGTTCTCCCGGCGCGAACTGATCGTCGACTTCAGCGAGGACGTGCCGGTCACCGTGCCGGACTGAGTCCCAACCGCGCCGAGCAGGCGGCCATCTCGTCGATGACCTGGCCGAGGGACTGCGCGTGCCGGGACGCCGACAGCACGAGCCGATTCGCGCCCAGGTCCCGGGACCGGTCGAGCTTGGCCTCGTCCAGCCGCGGCAGCGTGGCACCCAGCACGAGGTCGACCTCGGCGGGATCGCGGCCGGCGTCCGCTGCCGCCGCCCGCATCCGGGCGATCGCCCGGTCCAGGTCGTCACCGGCCAGGCCGAGCGGCTGGAACCCGTCGCCCAGCCGCCCTGCCCGTCGTGCGGCCGCCGGGCTGTGTCCGCCGATGTAGAGCGGCACTCCCGTATCCCGGTGGGGTTTGGGCCAGCTCTGGGCGCCGCGGAAAGAGAAGTGTTCGCCCGCGAAGTCGACCGCGCTGGTGCCCGACCACAGCGCCCGCATCACCGCGATCGCCTCGTCGGCGACCGCGCCGCGCCGGTCGAAGTCGCCGCCGCAGGCCTCGATCTCCTCGCGCATCCAGCCGAGACCGAGGCAGATGCGGAGGCGCCCCGCGGACAGCCGGTCCAGGGTGGCGAGACGCTTCGCCAGCACCACCGGGTGGTGGTTGGGCAGGACCAGTACTCCCGTCGCGAGACCCAGGGTCGTCGTGGCGCCGGCGACGAACGACAGCAGTTCCAACGGGTCCGGCAGGCTGCAGTCGTCGGGCAGGTGCGACTTGCCGGTGGGCGAGTACGGATAGGCACTCGCCGTGTCCGCGATGACGACCGAGTGCTCGACGGCGGAGATCTCGTCGAACCCGAGTGATTCGGCGGCCCTTGCAAATTCGAGTATCCACTCGGGCTCGCCCGCCCGTCCCAGCTCGACGGGAATCACCACACCCAGTTTCATGTCACCCTCACCGTCACACGTGCAGGAATCGTTGCCGGCCGTGCGTGTGGAACTCCTGCTCCAGCGCGGCCTTCTCACTGTCGGTCATCTCGTGGTACTCGGGAACACCGCGTCCCGCCCACCGGAAGACCCGATCGTCGCAACGCCAGCGCTGTTCCTGCAGCATTCGTTTGAGCACCTTGTTCGATCCCGTCACCGGCAGGTCCGTCGACACCCGGACGAAGCGCGGCGCAGCCTTCGTGCCCAGGTCGTCCTGGCCACCGAGGAACGCGGCGAACTCCGCCGGATCGAAATCGGCCGGGTCCGACACCTCGACGGCCGCCATCACCTGATCGCCCGACCGCGGGTCGGGGACGGCATACACGCCGGTAGCGACCACTTTCGGGTGGCGGCGCAGAATCCGCTCCACCATCAATGCCGAGGTGTTCTCCCCGTCCACGCGGATCCAGTCGCCCTTCCGGCCGGCGAAGTAGATGAAGCCGGCCTCGTCGACGTACCCGAGGTCGCCCGTCCAGTACCAGCCGTGCCGGATGCGGTCCGCGATCGCGCCCTCGTTCTTGTAGTAGCCCTCGAACCGCGCCGCGCCGGCCTTGTCGATCATTTCGCCGATCGCCTCGTCCGGGTTGAGCACGCGACCGTGCTCGTCGAGCCGCGCCCGGGCCTTCTCCATTCGGGTGTCGGGGTCGACGATGACGATGTTCTCGTTCGCGGGTCTGCCGAGCGCGCCCTCGGGGGCGTTCGGGTCGAGCGTCACCGAACCGGCGCCCTCGCTCGAGCCGTACCCTTCGTACAGTTCGGCGCCGAACCGGCGGACGAATTCGGTTTTGTCCTCCGGGGAGGCCTCGGTCCCGAAACCGCGGACGAGCGTGTTGTCCCGGTCGTCGGGTTGCTCGGGTGTGGCCATCAGGTACGCCAGCGCCTTGCCGACGTAGGTGAAGAACGTGGCGCCGAAGAACCGGATGTCGGGCAGGAATCCGGACGCGGAGAATTTGCGCGGCAGGCAGACCGTGGCGCCGTTGGCGAGGGCGGGCGCCCACAGCGCCATCAGCGCGTTGCCGTGGAACAGCGGCATGCAGCAGTAGTCGACGTCGTCGCGCACGTGCCCGTATTTGGCGGTGTTCGCGTATGCCAGGCGGGCGAGCCGGCCCTGGCTGCACCGCACCGCCTTCGACGTGCCGGTGGTGCCGGACGTGAACAGCAGGAGGAACAGCGTCGACGCGTCGATCCCGGGATCGACGGCCGGGCTCTCCACTGCGTGGGACGCGACGAGTTCGGTGTAGGCCGGATCGTCGACCAGCAGAAACCGGTCCTCGGACAGCCCGAGGTCGAGACCGGCGAGCTGCGCCTTCCCCGCGGTGTCCGTGACGATCAGCTGGCAGTCGACGTACCGGATCTCGGCCTCGAGTTCCGCCCCGCGACGGGTCGGATTGATGCCGACGACGGTGGCGCCCGCGAGCGCAGCGCCGCCCAGCCAGAACAGGAACTCGGGGGTGTTCTCGAGCAGGACACCGACGTGGAACGGTCCGTCGCGCCGCAGCGAGGACGCGACGGTCCCGCGGGCCGCACTCTCGCGCACCACCTCGTCCCAGGTCCAATCCTGTTCCCGGGTGCGGACTCCCAGCCTGTCGTCGCCCAGCCGGTCGAGCAGCATCCGGGCGATCGTGGTGCGTTCCAACTCCATCTCTCCTGTCGACACGGTAGGCACGCTCACGGCACGCGGAGCACGCAGTGGGTGCCACCGTAGATCGCCGTCATGCACTTGTTGCAGTGAATGCACAGACCGGGATTGTGGGTCTCCTCCGCGATCCGATTGACGAGGTCGGGTTCCCGCAGCAGTGCCCGTGCGACAGCCACGAACTGGAAGCCTTCCGCCATCGCCAGATCCATGGTCGCCCTGCCGGTGATGCCGCCGAGCAGGACGAGCGGGATCGTCACGGCGGCCCTGATCTGGCGGGCGTCCTCGAGAAGGTAGGCGTCGCGGTAGGGGTACTCCTTCAGGAAGTGCTTGCCGACAAGACGGATTCCCAGTTTCGTCGGCTGCGGCATGACAGCGGCGAACTCACGGAGCGGAGCGTCGCCCTTGAACAGGTACATCGGATTCAGCAGCGAACTGCCTGCGGTGAGCTCGAGCGCGTCCAGCGAACCGTCCTGTTCGAGCCACTGCGCCACCTGGATGGCCTCGTCCACCCAAAAACCTCCGGGCACACCGTCGTCCATATTCAGCTTGGCGAGGATCGCGATCCTGTCCCCCACCGCGTCGCGTACGGCGCGGGCGGTCTCGAGCGCGAACCGGGCGCGGTTCGCCAGGGATCCGCCGTACTCGTCCGTGCGTTTGTTGACCTTCGGGCTGAGGAAGGAGCTGATCAAATAGTTGTGGCCGAAATGGATCTCCACGGCGTCGAACCCCGCCTGCACCGCGCGGCGAGCCGCGTTGGCGTGTGCCTCGACGATCCGGGCGATATCTGCCGTCGAGGCCGGCTTGGAGAAGTTCTGAGTAGTCATCCGGAATGCACGGGACGGGCCCAAGGCCGGGGATCCGATGTACTTCGCGGCCGCGACCGGTCCCGCGTGGCCGATCTGCGCCGACACTGCCGCACCCTCGGCGTGGATGGCGTCGGTAAGCTTCCGCAGGCCCGGCATCGTCTCGTCGGTCCATTGGATCTGGCCGGGTGACGTCCGCCCGTCCGCGGCGACCGCGCAGTACGCGACGGTCGTCATGCCCACGCCTCCGGCGGCGGGCTGCCGATGGAATTCGATGAGCTCGTCGGTGACCAGCCCCTTCGGGGTCAGGCCCTCGTACGTCGCTGCTTTGATCACGCGATTGCGCAGGGTGATCGGCCCGAGCCTGGCCGGGGCGAGCGGATCGACCTTCACTGTGGGCGGGTCGAGATCTATCGTCATAGTGTTCCTCCAGCTGCGATTCGCTGTCGAACGTAACGGCGCCGGGACGTCACGGATCGCGGCAGTCTCGCTGAGTGGTAACCACGTCCGGGCGCCCGTCACGGCGTGCCATCTTGTGTCGGTACGAGTGCCCGAGGACGAAAGGTCGCCTTGATGACTGCCCCCACAGATCCACAGTTGCACCTGGATCAGGTGATGTCCCGTCTCACCGGACCCGGTGGCCGGTTCGAACTCGTCGAGGAGCCGGTGCTCGGCACCCAGATGCCGGTGATGAGGAACCGTGGGCGCTCGGTGGGCGAACTCCTCACCACGTCGCTCCGGTGGGGCGACCGCGACTACCTCGTGACCGCCGACCGCCGGATGTCCTATACCGAGCACGCCGCCGCGGTCGCGGCCCTGGCGACGGCGCTGCGCGAGGAACACGGCGTCCGGAAGGGCGACCGGGTCGCGATCCTGGCCGCGAACACCCCCGAGTGGGTGGTCGCGTTCTGGGCCACGCAGGTGCTCGGCGCCATCAGCGTCGGACTGAACGGCTGGTGGGTTCCGCGGGAGGTCGAGTACGGACTGACGCACAGTCGCCCCACCGTCGTGATCGCCGACGCGAAGCGCGCCGAGACGCTCGCCGCGGTCGGCACCGACCTCCCGGTCCTCACGATGGAGGAGGATCTGCCTGCGATCTTCGCGCGGTACGCAGGGTCCCCGATGCCGCACACCGACGTCGACGAGGACGATCCCGCCGCCATCCTGTACACCAGCGGCACGAGCGGCAGGCCCAAGGGAGCGTTGCACTCTCAGCGCAACATTCTGGCCGTCGTCGACTACCACCGGTTCAGCGACGCCGTGGTCGGCGAATTCAGTGGACGGCCCGTCGATCCCACGGTGCCGAGTTCGCTTCGCTACCTCCTGACGTCTCCCCTGTTCCACATCGCGAGCCTGCACAATCTGGTGATTCCGCGGCTCGCGACGGGCGGCGCGGTCGTCATGCACCAGGGCGGATTCGACGTGGACGCCGTGCTCCGTCTCGTCGAGCGGGAACGAGTCACCAACTGGGGAGCCGTGCCCACGATGGCGTCCCGTCTGGTCGAGCACGACGACCTCGACAGGTACGACCTGTCGTCGCTCACGTCGTTCTCGCTGGCGTCCGCCCCGTCGTCGGTCGCGTTCAAGGAACGGCTGCGCGAGAAGGTGCCGTTCGCGCGTAACGCGCTCGTGGACAGTTACGGGCTCACCGAGTGCAGTACCGCGATCGCCGTCGCCACCGCCCCCGAACTCGAGCAGTTCCCGGGCACGCTGGGCCGGCCGATCATCACGGTGAGCATGGAGATCCGCGACCCGTACGGGGAGTGGCTGCCCGACGGCGTCGAGGGCGAGGTGTGCGTGCGCAGCCCGTTCGTGATGCTCGGCTACTGGCAGGACGAGGCCGCCACCGCTGCAGCGATTGCCCCGGGCCGGTGGCTCCGGACCGGCGACTACGGACTCGTCGAGAACGGTCGCCTGCGGCTGACCGGACGCCGCTCGGATCTGATCCTCCGCGGCGGGGAGAACGTGTACCCCACCGAGATCGAGCAGTGCCTCGACGAACACCCCGACGTGCTCGAGTGCGCCGTGATCGGGACACCCCACGAGGATCTGGGGCAGGAGGTGGCGGCCGTCGTGGTGTTGCGACCGGGTGCCGCGACCACCGAGGCGGAACTGCGAGACTACGCCGCCGATCGCCTGTCGTATTTCAAGGTTCCGACCCGCTGGCGGATCACCACGGACCTGTTGCCCCGCAATGCGACCGGCAAGATGATCCGCCGGGACATCACCGTCTGACGCCGGTAACCGAGCACCGAATGTCACAGTGGTGCAGTCGAACTGCATCACTGTGATATTCGGCGAGCGTGTGAACGTCAGCGAATGAGGTTGCCGAGGTCGACGGGAATCTGCGCCCCGGTGATGTATTTCGCCTCGTCGGAACACACCCAGGCGACGACGGCTGCGACATCCTCCGGCTGGGTGATGCTGTAGGGCAGCGAGTTCTGGTAGATGGAACCGAGCGTCGACGCGTACCGGGCGATGAGCGGATGCAGGTCGCGCACCTTCATGCCGGTGTCCACGCCCGCCGGGTGCACCGTGTTGACGCGGATGCGGTGCTCACCGAGTTCGTTCGCCATCGTCTTGGCGAGCCCGGTGATGCCGTGCTTGGTGGCGACGTAGTGCCCGGTGAACGGCGTGCCCTTCAGCCCGGACACCGAACTGGTGAAGACGACGGCGCCGCCCTCACCCTGTTCGATCAGATACGGAATCGCCGCCTTCGCGGTGTGGAAGGTTCCCGTGAGGTTGACGTCGACCGTCTCCTGCCACTGCTCGGCGGTGATCTCCCACGACAACGCCCCCGAGCAGATGCCCGCGTTCGCGATCACGACGTCGAGGCGCCCCAACCGTTCGATGCCGTCGGCGAGGGCCCGGGAAAGGCCGTCGAAATCGCGCACGTCCGCGGTGGCGGCGACGATCCGCCGGCCGGTCGACTCGACGAGCCGGACCGTCTCGGCCAGGTCGTCCTGGGTGGCGCCGGGATAGGCGGTGGACGCGAATTCGGTGCAGGCGTCGATCGCGATGACGTCGGCGCCCTCGGACGCGAACCGGACGGCCTCGGCGCGGCCCTGCCCGCGCGCCGCGCCGGTGACGAAGACGACCTTGTTCTCGAAACGGCCGGGTGACGTCATTGTCTGTTCCTGATCATCGTCTGCTCCTGATCGGGGTCATCGTGGGCGGGGCACGGTCTTGTCGACGAACAGTCCCTCGACCGAGACGCACACCTGGCCGTCCGCGGTCCGGATGTCGCCGACGGTGGTGATCTTGCGGCCGTCGACCGCCATCAGCTTCCCGGTCAGGGTGAGCGGTTCGAACAGCGGCGTCGGGCGGTGGTAGCGGGTGCTCAACTGCGCTGTCATGCCGGCTTTCCCACCCCAGGCGTTGGCGACGCCGAGAACGTGGTCGAGCAGGAGCGCGGACACGCCGCCGTGGACGTGCCCGGGCGGCCCCTGGTACGGGATGGTCAGTGTGACGGTGCCCCGGACCGATCCGTCGGACAGTCCCTCGAGAACGAGTGGCGGCGCGAGCGCGTTCTCGGGCCCGGTGACGGGGTCGTGCCGGGTGACACCCTCGCCGTTCCACATGTCGATCAGCCGCTCGGCGCCGGCAGGCGCGTGCTCCTCGAGATGCTCGGCGATGCTGTTCAGCTCTTCCGCGACTCTGTCGAGATTGGCGTTGCCGCGATCGGTGCGCAGCAGCGCGTCGATCACCCGCCGGGCCGCCCCGGTCGCCCGGTCGACGGCGGAACCGTCCGGCGGAGACGTCAGCACCGTTCCCGACGGGCTGTTCTCGAACGTGGGATGCGTACCGATGCTCACCCGATCACCTCCATCGTCGCCTGGGTCAGCACCGGTTGCCCGTCACGGTCGGGGCACGTCGCGCGCAGGGTCAGCCGGTCGCCGTCGTGCCAGACCGCGGTCTCGACGGTCTCGCCCGGGTACAGCGAACCCGCGAACCGCACCGCGTAGTGGCGCAGTCGCGTGGGATCGCCGTCCAGCATCCCGTCGACGACGGCCTTGCACACCACACCGTACGACGCGAGCCCGTGCAGGATCGGCCTTTCGAACCCGGCCGCGGCCGCGAATTCGGGGTCCGCGTGTAGCGGGTTGAGGTCGCCGCTGAGCCGGTAGAGCAGGGCCTGCGCCGTCCCGGTGCGCGACACGAGCACCTTGTCGGGTTCCCGGGCCGGCACCGTGGCCACCGACTCGGGTCCCGGGGAGCCGCCGAACCCGCCCTCATCGCGGGCCCAGATCTGCATCCCCGTGGTCCACAACGGGTTCCCGCCCGAGTCGGTGGCCGTTTGTTCGAGCACGATGACGGCGGCCTTGCCCTTGTCCCACACGTCGGCCACCCGCGAGGACACCCGGGCCTCACCCGACGGAGGAATGGGCGCATGCACGGTGAGCGACTGTCCGCCGTGCAGGATCCTGCGCAGGTCGATGTCGATGCCGGGCAGGCTCAGCCCGGCCGCCGGTGCGTCGCCGGCCCAGATTCCCTGCCCGGCGACCAGTGCGAACGTCGGCAGCACCTGCAAGTTCTTCTCGTACACCCAGCGCAGTTCCGCGGGGTCCTGGGCATTCTCGCCGGCGCCGAGTCCGAGGTGGTAGAGAATCACGTCGCGCTCGGTCCACGCCACGTCGCGCACGGCCGGTTCCGCGGTCAGCGCGGCCTTCACGTCGATCGCCATGTCAGGTCACGCTCCTTTGCCGGACTCGGGGTCACGCGGCAGACCCAGCAGTCGTTCGCCGATGATGTTGAGCTGGACGTTGGTGGTGCCGCCCGCGATCGACATGCACTGCGAATTCAGGAACATCTGCGTGCCGGACGTGCGGGGCTGATCGCCCAGCAGGGCGCGCGGCCCGGCCCAGTCCATCGCCACCTCCCACACCTGCTGGATGTGTTCGACACCGAGCAGTTTCGCGACCGACGACTCGGCGCCCGGTTGCCCGCCCGCGATCGATCGCAGGGTGGTGCGCAGCCCCATCAGGCCGCCGGACTGCGCGTCGCAGAGCACCTTGCCGAGCACGGTCAGCTGCTCGTCGTCGATGCCGCCGGGCAGTTCGCCGGCCAGGGTCAGCAGAGCCTCGCCGCCGGAGCCCAGCGAGGAGTCGTGCGACAGCGACACCCGCTCGTTGGCGAGGGTCGTGCGGGCCAGCTTCCAGCCGTCGCCCGGTTCGCCCACCAGGAGTTCGTCCGGGACGAAGACGTCGTCGAGGAACACCTCGTTGAACAGGGCCTCGCCGGTGATCTCGCGCAGCGGCCGGATGTCGAGACCGTCGCTGCCCGACATGTCGATCAGGAAGTACGACAGTCCCTTGTGTTTGGGCACCGATCCGTCCGTGCGGGCGAGGCAGATGCCCCAGTCCGCATCCCGGGCCATCGACGTCCACACTTTCTGTCCCTGCAGCACCCAGCCGCCGTCCACCTTGGTGGCCCTGGTGGTCAGGCCGGCGAGGTCCGATCCGGCGCCGGGTTCGGAGAACAGCTGGCACCAGACGAGGTCGCCGCGCAGCGACGGGGGCACGAAGCGCTGCAACTGGTCTTCGCTGCCGTGCGCGATGAGCGTGGGCACCACCCAGTTGCCGATGATCATGTCGTGGGGCTTCAGCCCGGCCGCGTGCAGTTCGTCCGCGATCACGAGTTGTTCCACGGCACAAGCTCCCCTGCCCCACGGCGTCGGGAGGTGCGGTGCGGTGTAGCCCTTCTCGGCCAGGTACGTCCTGCGCTCCGCCTCGTCCAGTGCGGCGGCGGGCGCGAGTTCTGCGAGCACGTCGGCGCGGATGTACTCGGCGTCCGGAGGCAGGTCGATGCCGAGCACCCGGCGTGTGCCGCCCAGGGTCGCGCGGGCGACGCGCCGCCGCCACGATGCGGTGGACCCGACCAGGATCCGCAGCGACTGCGCCCGGCGCAGGTACAGGTGGGCGTCGTGTTCCCAGGTGTAGCCGATCCCCCCGAGCACCTGGATGCAGTCCTTGGTGACGGAGAACGCTGCGTCGGGTGCGGTGGCCCCGGCGACCGCGGCCGCGAGTGACGCCTCCGCCGCACTGCAGCGCGGCGCAGCCGTCGCGGCCCTGGCACTGCTTCCGGGATTCATCGCACGGGCCGCGTCCCACGCGCACACGCGGGCCTGCTCGGCGAGGCAGAGCATGCGGGCCACCCGGTGCTTCACGCCCTGGAACTGGCCGATGGGGCGGCCGAACTGCTGGCGCACCTTCGCGTAGTCGGCGGCGGTGGTCACGGCCCAGTCGGCGACTCCCGACGCCTCGGCGGCGAACAAGGTGGCCGCCAGATCGCGAACGCGCTGCGAATCGATCCGCAGGACATCGGCTTCGGCGATCTCGAGTCCGTTCACCGTCGCGGTCGCGTTGCGGCGCACCACGTCGTGGCTGGGCAGGTCGGTCACCTCGAGCCGGTCGCGGGCGAGCGCCACGAACGCGGTCTCGTCGCCGTCCCTCGCCGCGAGCAGGAACAGGTCGGCCACCTGCCCGCCGAGGACGTACCCGGACTCGCCGTCCAGCGTCACCACTGCGCCGTCCCGGACGAGGCGCAGCGAGCCCGGCTGCAAGGCCACCGCGCCGAGGGTCGAACCGTCGGCCAGCCCGGCGAGCTCACCCGTGCGCCCGGACTCGTGCAGGACGGCGCCGAGCAGCACGGTCGGGAGGAAGGGACCGGGCAGCAGGACCCGGCCCAGTTCCTCGGTGACCACTGCCAGTTCCACCAGCCCGCACCCCGCCCCGCCCACGTCCTCGGGCAGGTGCAGTCCCAGTACACCCAGGTCCGCCAACGACTTCCAGAACAGCGGTCGTTGCTCGGTCTTGGCCTCGACGGCCTCCCGGAGCACGGCCGGGGTCACGGTCCGCGTGGCCCAGCCGCGCACCGAGTCGCGCAGGTCGCGCTCTTCTTCGGTCAATCCCATTGTCATGTCGGCCTCGTCGATCGTTTCGGGGGTCAGATGCGTTCGATGATGGTTGCGGTGGACAGCGCGCCACCGGCGCACATCGTGACCAGCGCGGTGGAGCTGCCGGAGCGCTCCAGTTCGTGCAGGGCGGTCGTGATCAGCCGCGCCCCGGTAGAGCCCACCGGATGTCCGAGGGCGATGGCGCCGCCGTTGACGTTCACCTTCGACATGTCGGCCCCGTGCACCTGCGCCCACGACAGCACGACGGACGCGAACGCCTCGTTGATCTCGACGAGATCGATGTCGCCCAACGACATTCCGGCGCGCCCCAGGACCATCCGCGTCGACTCGATCGGCCCGTCGAGGTGGTAGTACGGGTCGGAGCCGACCATGCCCGACGCGACGATCCTCGCGCGGGGCCGCAACCCGAGTTCGCGGGCACGGTCCTCGTCCATGAGAAGGACGGCGGCGGCGCCGTCGCTGATCTGGGACGAGTTGCCCGCGGTGTGGATGTGGCCGTCGATCACGGGCTTCAGGGCCGACAGGGCCTCCGCCGTCGTCTCCCGCAGTCCCCCGTCGCGGGTGACCACCGCGAGTTCACCGGTGGGTGTGCCGGACTTGTCCACGACGGGAGCGGTGACGGGAACGATCTCGCGGTCGAACCGTCCTTCCGCCCAGGCCTGGGCGGCGCGTCGTTGCGACTCGAGGCCGAACGCGTCGACGTCGCCGCGCTCGAGTCCGCGCAGGTCGGCGATCCGCTGGGCGGAGGTGAACTGGTCACCCATGTCGATCGACCAGTCGTCGGGGTACGGGTTGCCGGTCTCCGGTGTGACGGCCTGGCCGAGGAACACCCGGCTCATCGCCTCGACGCCGCACCCGATTCCGGCGGAGATCTGGCCGGACGCGATGAGGCCCGCCACGACGTGCACGGCCTGCTGGGACGATCCGCAGGCGCAGTCGAGCGACGTGGCCGCCGTCGCGTACGGCAGTCCCGCGTGCAGCCATGCCTGCCGGGTCACGTTGTTGGACTGCTCGCCGGCCTGGGTGACGCATCCGCCGACGATCTGGCCTATGTCCGCCGGGGCGACACCGGCGCGTTCGAGGACACCCCGTTGAGCGGCGCCGAGTAGTTCGGCGGGGTGCAGTCCGGACAGTGCCCCGCGCCGGCGCCCGATCGGTGTCCGTGCCGCGTCGACGATGACGGCGTTGCCCATGTTCCGCTCCTTGGGTTCTTCTGGCTCGCGGACGAGTCCGCGGCTCATTTTTGAAATGTATTCTACTTTTGAAGAGACATCAACGCCCTTTGCCTTGCGAAATAGTTTTCGGCGCAGCTCAGGAGTCAGGAATGAATTTCACTTCGAGGTCGACGATGAGGCGACCCGAAGCCGGCGAGCCGTCAGCGGTGCGACAGGTTGACCAGCAGCAGGTCACACGCCTTACGGATGTCGGACTCGGCATCGGGAATCGAGACCCGGCCGTTGAGGCAGGACTGGATGACGCCGAACCACAGCTGCACCAGCAGGCGCAGCGCTGTGAGGTCTTCCTCCGTCGGGTGTTCGATCCCGGCGGCGTCCAGCATGATCTGCCGGAATGCCCGGTCGACCTTCCCGGCGTCCGGCACGGACGCGACGTTGGCGGTGCTCGTGGACTGGATCATCGCGGTGGACAGTGCGGGACGGCGTAGCAGACCGCGGGTGGCCCGGACGAGCACGTTGTACACCGCATCCTGCGGCGATTGGCCGGGGGGTGCGCTCTTCTTGAACCCGACACCCATCCGGTCGATCTGGTCGACCATCACCGCGACGAAAAGATGCGTCTTCGACGGAAAGTACCGGTACAGCGTCCCGATCGCGACGCCGGCACGTTTGGCCACCTCGTGCATCTGGACCCGGGCGAGTTCCTTCTCGGTGGCCAGTTCGATGGCGGCCTCGAGCATGCGGACGTGGCGGGCCCGCTGTTCCTCCGAACTCGGTTCGGCAGCGTCCCGCACTTCGGCGATTCTCGGCACCCTCGATCCCCCTTCACTCCGCACACAGCCCCGGATCCGGTGTCGATTCTCGCATTGGATCGGGAAAGCATCGAATTTCGTCCGGTGAGTGGGACCGCAGGTGCCGCAGGTCGCCCGGATGCGATTGCGTGAACCCCACGACTGGACCGCCAGTCTCCCCACAGACCATCAACGGAGGAAACGACGATGCAGGACTGGACAACCGAGTGCGACGTGCTGGTGGTCGGTTCGGGGGGCGGCGCGCTGACCGGCGCATACACGGCCGCTTCGCAGGGTTTGCGCACCCTCGTCCTCGAGAAGACCCCACTGTTCGGCGGCACGTCCGCGTACTCGGGCGCCGCGGTGTGGCTGCCGGGCACCGCCGTGCAGGAGCGCGCCGGCATCGGCGACTCCACGGACAAGGCGCGCACGTACCTGCGCGCAGTGGTGGGCGACGAGGAGATCGACCGTCAGGAGGCGTACGTCGCCACCGCGCCCGAGGTCGTCGACCTTCTCGAACGCGATCCCCACATCGAGTTCGAGTGGCGCGCGTTTCCCGACTACTACAAGGCACCCGGCCGGATGGACTACGGTCGCGCGATCAACCCGCTCGACCTGCCGAGCGACGAGATCGGGGACCTGCGCGAGGTCATCCGGCCCGAGGCCGACGTGGACCGGGCCGGGGAACCGCATCCGGAGGGAACGCTGAACGGCGGCCGCGCCCTGATCGGCCGTCTTCTCATGGCTCTGCACGGCACCGGGCACGCGGAACTGCGCACCGAGACCGCCGCGCGCTCGCTGATCGTCGAGGACGGCCGAGTCGTCGGCGTCGAGGCGACGAACGCAACCGGTGAGACCGTCCGGATCCGGGCGACGCGCGGCGTGCTGCTCGCGGCCGGTGGGATCGAGGGCAACGCGGCCCTGCGCACCGAGAACGGAACGCCGGGCAAGGCGGACTGGAGCATGGGCCCGCGCGGCGCGAACACCGGCGACCTCCTGCGGGCGGCGGTGGAGATCGGCGCGGACACCGCACTCCTCGACGAGGCGTGGTGGTGCCCCGGGGTCGAACTTCCGGACGGCTCGGGCGCTTTCATGGTGGGCGTGCGCGGCGGCATTCTCGTCGACAGGTCCGGAGAGCGGTACCTCAACGAGTCGCTGCCGTACGACCAGTTCGGTCGAGCGATGATCGAGCACGGAAGCGGCAGTTCGTATCTCGTGTTCGACTCAAAGGAGGGCGGGCCCGTGTTGCCTGCCATCTCCATTCCGAACATCTCCGCCGAGAAGCATCACGCGGCGGGCACCTGGGTCTCGGCCGACACGATCGAGGAACTCGCGGAGAAGATCGACGTCCCCGCAGACGCACTGCGCCGCACCGTCGAACAGTTCAACGACTTCGCCAAGCACGGCGTCGACGAGGCGTTCCACCGAGGAGAAGACCCGTACGACAACTTCTTCTGCCCTCCGGGCACGGGGGCGGACGCTCCCCTCAACCCGGCACTGAGCCCGGTGTCGCAGGGCCCGTTCCACGCGGCCCGCATCGTGCTCAGCGATCTCGGCACCAAGGGCGGCGTCCGGACCGACGCCGACGCCCGGGTCCTGCGCGCCGACGGAACACCCATCGACGGACTGTATGCGGCGGGCAACACCAGCGCATCGCTCAGCGGCCGGTTCTATCCCGGTCCCGGAGTGCCGCTCGGCACCGCAATGGTCTTCTCCTACCGGGCAGTTCAGCACATGCGGAGCTGACTACACGAGGTTGTCCTCCACCGGGAGACCGAACGCGCCCCTGCCGAACAGGGCGAGGGCGCGTTCGGGCTCGTTGGCCACGTGCACGCTGCCCGCGTGGGCGTCGCGCCACGACCGTTCGATCGCGTTGCCCCGCGACAGCGAACTCCCGCCGGCGGTCTTGAACAGCAGGTCGATCGCGTCGAGGGCTCGCTCGGTGGCGCGAACCTGATCGCGGCGTACCCGCAGGCGCAGACTCATGGGGAGTTCCTCACCGGCCTCGGCCAGCTCCCACAGTTCACGCACGTTGCGATCCATCTGCAGCATCGCGGCGTCGATCTCGGACGAAGCCCGGGCCACCGCGACCTGGGCAAACTGGTCGTCGACGAATCTGCCGCCACCGAGGCTGAGCCGCACGCGTTCCCGCATGACCGTCAGATAGCGTTCGTAGCAACCCGCGACGACACCCACTCCCGGGGCCGCCACCGCGGTCGTGAAGAGCGTCGCGAACGGCAGCCGGTACAGCGGTCCCCGGTTCACCTTCTGACCGGGTCCGCGCAGTTGCGCCGTCTCGTAGTTCCTCTTGATCCGGTGGTCGGGAACGAACACGCCCTCGGCGCTGATCTCGTTGCTGGCGGTGCCGCGCATCCCCACCACGTCCCACACGTCGTGGATGCGGTAGTCCGACCGCGGCACCAGCGCGGTCATGAAATCGACCGGGCGGCCCTCGGTCCCGACCACCATCGCGCCGAGCAGCGCCCACGACGCATGCTCGCAGCCCGAGGAGAAATGCCAGTCCCCCGTCAGCCGGTATCCGCCCTCGACCGGGACGAGCCGCCCGACGGGCGCGTAGGCGGACGACACGAGCACCGAATCGTCGTGGCCCCACACGTCACGCTGCGCCCGGTCGTCGAACAGGGCCAGGTGCCACGGGTGCACCCCGAGCACCGACGCCAGCCAGCCCGTCGAGCCGCACACACCGGACACGGCGCGCACCACCTCGAAGAAGTGCACCGGGTTACTTTCCGTGCCGCCGTACCGCCTGGGCTGCAGCATCTTGAACAATCCGGCGTCGCCGAGTTCACGGATCGCCTGTTCGGACACTCGCCGCGACTCGTCGACCTTGTCCGCGCGTTCCGCGATCATCGGTAGCAGGCCGCGGACCGATCTCAGGACCTCGTTCGTCATCTGTCGGAGGGTAGGGCGATCACACCCGTGCGTGGACAGGCGTCTCGCTCAACGGGAAACGCCGGCCCACCGCCCGGTCCCGTCCAGTGGGACCACGCGATGCGGGCCGTCCACGCTCACTTAGCGTGCAGGGCACCGCACAAGCCCAGGAGAGGACGGGACGCATCGTGACCACCCAACAGTCCGAGACAGTCGAGGTACGCGAAATCGACGCGGGCGCAGCGCCCACCCGATTCGCCCGTGGATGGCACTGCATCGGATTGTCCGAAGCATTCCGGGACGGCAGGCCCCATTCCGTCGAAGCGTTCGGGACCAAGCTCGTCGTCTTCGCCGACAGTGCGGGCGATCTCGCCGTGCTCGACGGCTATTGCCGGCACATGGGTGGCGATCTCAGCCAGGGCACGGTCAAGGGCGACGAGGTGGCGTGCCCGTTCCACGACTGGCGGTGGGGAAGCAACGGCCGGTGCAAGAAGATTCCGTACGCGCGCCGCGTTCCGCCGCTCGCCCGGACCCGGTCGTGGCACGCGCTCGACCAGGACGGGATGTTGTTCGTGTGGAACGATCCGGAGGGCAACCCGCCGCCCGCGGACGTCACTATTCCCCACATCGAAGGCGCACTCGACGACGAGTGGACGGACTGGGTCTGGTACCGGACCACGGTCGACACCAACTGCCGCGAGGTGGTCGACAACATCGTCGACATGGCGCACTTCTTCTATGTGCACTATTCGTTCCCCACCTACTTCAAGAACGTCTTCGAGGGCCACGTCGCCAGCCAGTTCATGCGCGGGCAGGCCCGCGACGACATGCGACCGCACGCGTCGGGTCAGCCCCGCATGCTCGGAAGCCGCTCGGATGCCACGTATTTCGGCCCGTCGTTCATGGTCGACGACCTGACGTACCGCTACGAGACGCACGACGTGGACTCCGTGCTGATCAACTGCCACTACCCCGTCAGTGCCGACAGGTTCGTGTTGCAGTACGGCATCATCGTCAAGAAGTCGAAGGAACTCGAAGGCGACGCGGCCACCGAGATGGCGAAGAGTTTCGGCACGTTCATCGCGAAGGGTTTCGAGCAGGACATCGAGATCTGGAAGAACAAGACCCGCATCGAGAATCCGCTCCTCTGTGAGGAGGACGGCCCGGTTTACCAGCTGCGACGGTGGTACGAGCAGTTCTACGTCGACGTCGATGCGGTGACCCCGCAGATGACCGAGCGGTTCGAGTTCGAACTCGACACCACCCGGCCGGTCGAGTCGTGGAAGAGGGAAGTCGAAGAGAACCTCGCACGAAAGGCGCGCGAAGCCGATGCAACCGCTGCAGTGCACTGAGTGCGGCGCGAGCGTCCTGGTCCAGAAGAACAGCTGGGAACACACTTCCGTTCAGTGGGACGACGCGGCCCGCGCCCGGTGCCGTGAGATCGGCAGCGCCGGGCCGGGACGCCCCGGCGCTCCCCGGAAAGAATGCGCGGCGCTGACGGCGTCGATCACCCGGGCCGCGGAGGCGGGCGTCGTCCCGGTGCGCGATCCCGACCCCGTCCCGACACCTGTCGCCGCCCACTGAACGATTTACAGAAGGACACAACATGATCGACACCGAGCACTACGGTCCGTGGGCCGTGATCGCAGGCGGCTCCGAGGGTGTGGGCGCGAGTTTCGCCGGGGAACTGGGCCGCGCGGGGATCAACCTCGTGCTGATCGCCCGCAAGCCTGGGCCGCTCGAGGAGACCGCGGCCAAGGTCCGCGCCCACGGCGTCCTGGTGCGCACACTCACGCTCGATCTCCTCGATCCGGACGCCGTCGACCGGATCCGCGCGGCCACCGACGACGTCGAGGTGGGGTTGCTGATCTTCAACGCCGGAGCCAACAGTTACGGACACGAGTTCGTCAGCGGAGACCTCGCCGGCTTCCAGCGTGTCATCGACCTGAACATCACGTCTCAGCTGCACCTTTCGCAGCATTTCGGCGCGAGGATGAAGGACCTCGGCCGGGGCGGCATCGTGCTGGTCGGTTCGCTGGCCGGGTACCTGGGTTCGGAAGACCAGAGCATCTACGCCGCATCCAAGGCGTTCGGCCGGATCTTCGCGGAAAGTCTCTGGCTCGAACTCGCGCCGTTCGGCGTCCACGTGGTCGAACTGGTCCTCGGCGTCACCCGCACGCCGGCGATGGTCCGGGCGGGCCTGAACTTCGATCTTCCCGGGATGAAGGTCGCCGAACCCGAAGACGTTGCCCGTGAGGGGCTCGCGCACCTCGCCGACGGCCCGGTCTGGGTAGCGGGTGGCAACTACGACGCGGCCCAGACGCGTAGTGGTTTCCCCCGCGACGCACTCGTGCGCGGGGCAGCAGAGGGAATGCGGAAACTTCTGGGCCGTCGGTAGCCGCGGACGTCAGAGGGTGGTGACGAGTCCGCCGTCGATCACGAAGTCGGAGCCCGTCACATTGCCCGCCCGGTCGCTCGCGAGGAACACGACGAGATCCGCCACCTCGTCCGGGCGGGTGAACCGGCCCGTGACCGCCTGCTTCGCGACTCGCTCCGCCACTGCCTCCGGGTCGCCGCCTGCGGTGCGTGCGATCGTGGCGGCGACCCCGTCGTCGCCGAGCCACAGGGCGGTCGACACCGGACCGGGACTGACGGTGTTCACCCGAATGCCCAACGGTCCCAACTCTTTCGACAGAGCCTTCGAGAAGTTGGTGAGCGCGGCCTTGGATGCGCAGTAGTCGATGACGGTGGGGTCGGGCAGGAAACTGTTGACCGAACTCGTGGTCACGATGCTCCCCCGGCCCGCCGCGATCATCGTGGGCAGTGCGGCGCGGATCGTCCGCACCGCCGACATCAGGTTGAGATTCATCGTCGTGATCCAGTCTTCATCGGTCACGTCGAGGAAACCGGTCAGTCTCGGGTGGGCGGCGCCGACGTTGTTGACGACGACGCCGAGACTGCCCCGAGCAGTGGCGGCGGCGACGAGTTCGCCCGGGCCGGTGGGGGTCGACAGGTCGACGCTCACCGCCTCCACCGTTCCGCTGCGGACGAGTTCTTCCAGTTCGGGGCCGGGCGACCGCGCCCCCGCCACCACGAACGCGCCTTCCGCGGCGAGCGCCCGGGTGATGGCGAGCCCGATGCCTTTGCTGGCTCCGGTGACCACGGCGACGGTGTCGCGTAACGCGAGATCCACGGGTTCCTCCTGACGACGACGGAGCGTGAACAGACGAGCGGTGCGTCCCCCTCCAGTCACGCTAGCCGAAATGATGCCGACCGCGCTGCAGGCGAGTAATCTCAGCGACGAAGGGCCAGGCCACGGCGTTGCTCTCGTACGGCGATGCCTCTCGTCGGACGACTACATCTGGCGCGCAGGGCCCTTCACCCCTAACCACTGTGTTCTTTCCTGACTCGGGAGACGAGTGATGCGACTTCTTCGACTACGAACCGCCGTTGCCGCGTGCGCGATCGCGGCTGCCGGCACGCTCACCGTGGGGGCCGGACCGGCCCTCGCCCAGGATCTGCCGACGGTGGTGCTGGTCCACGGTGCGTTCGCCGACACGACGAGCTGGGATGCGGTCGCCGCGGAACTGCGCGGCCGAGGGTATGAAGTCGTGGTCCCGGACAACCCGTTGCGCGGACCGGCGTACGACTCCGCCGCCATCGAGAAGGTGCTCGCGGACATCCCGGGACCGGTGGTGCTCGTCGGTCACTCGTACGGCGGCGCGGTCATCACCAATGTGCATTCGCCGAACGTCGAGGCCCTCGTATACGTGGCGGCATTCGCGCCGGCGCAGGGCGAGCCGGTCATGCTGAACCTCGACCCGATCCGGTTCCCCGGCAGCCAGCTGCTCCCGCCGGTGCTGCAGGTGAAGGTCGTCGAGAACGATCCCACCGGAATCGCCGGAAGAAATCTCGACGGTTACATCGATCCCGGCCGCTTCCACGAGGTGTTCGCGCAGGACGTCTCGGACGCCACGGTCGCGGACATGATCGCGCACCAGAAGTCGGCGGCGCTCGTCGGGAACCTCGAGCCGACCGTCGATCCGTCGTGGGCGTCGACACCCAGCTGGGCCCTGGTCGCTCAGAACGATCGCGTGATTCCGGCGGCGGCGGAGCGGTTCATGGCCACGCGCGCGGGAGCCCAGATCACGGAAATCCCCGCGTCGCACGCCGTACTGGTGTCCCAGCCCGCCGCGGTCGCGGACATCGTGGTGCAGGCAGACCAGGGAACTCCGTAACGGACCGCCGTGAACGAGCCCGGACAACCGGCACCGAACAACAGGAACCTCGCCCACCGCGTCCAGAAGATGGTCGGGCGTGATCCGCACGAGGAACACCGTGCGGCAACGCCGTTGGAGCTGCTGTTCGACCTGACGTTCGTCGTCGCGTTCGGAGTCGCGGGCGATCAGTTCGCGCACCTCGTCGCCGAAGGACACGTCGCCGCCGGGCTGGCGGGATTCGCGTTCGCGATGTTCTCGATCATCTGGGCGTGGATCAACTTCTCCTGGTTCGCTTCGGCCTACGACACCGACGACTGGATCTACCGGGTCACCACCATGATCCAGATGATCGGCGTCGTCATCCTGGCGCTCGGCTTGCCTCCGATGTTCGCGTCGATCGACCGCGGAGTCGAACTCGACAATTCCGTGATGGTGTCCGGGTACATCGTCATGCGCGTCGCCATGGTGTTCCAATGGCTGCGCGCCGCCAAACACGACCCCGAGCACCGTTCCGCGGCACTGACGTACGTCACGACTCTCGTCCTCGCGCAGATCGGCTGGGTCGCCCTGTTGATCGCGCCCCTCACCGTCGAGTACGCGTTCGGCCTCGGCGCGATCCTCATTCTCGTCGAGCTGACCAGCCCCGTCATCGCCGAACGGTACAAGGGCGGAACACCCTGGCACGCACACCACATCGTCGAGCGTCACGGCCTCCTCGTCATCATCACGCTCGGCGAGGGGGTGATCGGCACCGTGGCATCGCTGTCCGCCGTGGTCGAACACCAGGGTTGGACACTGGACGCGATGCTCGTCGCGGTGGCGGGCATCGGACTCACGTTCGGACTGTGGTGGGTCTACTACACCCTGCCCTCGGCCGAGGTGCTCGAGGTGTACCGCAGCCGGTCGTTCGTCTGGGGTTACAGCCACATCGTGCTCTTCGCGTCGCTGGCCGCGGTGGGGGCCGGACTACACGTGGCGGCGTATTACATCGAACACGCCTCCCACATCGGCGCGACGGCGACGGTGCTCTCCGTGGCAGTGCCCGTCGCGACCTTCCTTGCGGGCGTGTACCTGCTGTACACGTATCTGCTGCGGGTGCCCGACCCGTTCCACATCCTGCTCCTCGTCCTGACCGCGGCCACGATCGCGCTCGCACTGGTGCTGGCGGCGCAAGGCGTGTCGATGGCGTGGTGCCTGATCGTGGTGATGCTGGCACCGGTCGTCACGGTCGTCGGATACGAATTGCTCGGGCACGCGCACGAGGCCCGTGCGCTCGAGATCGTGCTCGGGCGCGCCGACCCCGGTGCCCGCGAGGAGTATTAGGACCAGGGGGTCACCGGCCGCGACCGGGCCACACCGTCGACGACCAGATCGAGCCGCTCGTCGAAGAACGCCACGAGTCCCCGAACTTCCGACGCGTCGACGAGGGGCTCGTCGTAGCGCCACGCGATGTCGTGCAGCACTCCGCCGGCGGTGACCGCGGACCGGTAGGCGGCCTTGCCCTTGTAGGCGCAGTACGACGTCGTCGCACTCGGTTGCAGTTCCGCGACGACGTCGTCGGGCGGCAGGTAGAAGCGGACCGGAAGCAGTGTTTCGAACAGCATTTTCGCCCGCCGCGTGTCGGCGAGGAGGGTGTCGCCCAGCATCACCCGGATGTGGCGGGACGTGCGGCGGACGTCGATGCGCTGGAACGGGTCGTGCGGATGGCCCACGATCTCGTCGTCCTCCTCCAGCCAGCGGTCGAAGCCGTCGAAATCGAGAACCACGTACCCGGTCAGGTCCTCGTCGCCGGGCCGGAACCCCAGCGCGTCCCCAACGCCGGCGGTACGGATCGCGACGGGTTCGCCCTCCGTGCTGTGCACCGAGAACGGCACCCGCGGATCGAGTACCGGCATCGTCGTCACGTCCGGCAGGGCGAAGCCGACGTCGCCGGTTCCCTCCGCCGGCACCGAACCCGTTGGCTCCGGCGACAACTCCGCGTCGATGTCCTCCGCAGGCACCGCATACGCGGGAACGACGCGCCGCGGTTCCCAGACCAGGACCGCACGGTCACTGTCGACCACCGTGATCCCGTTCAGCACGGCACGGATCCGCTTCGCCGTCGGCTCGTAGCGAAGCTCGCGTAGCTGACGTCCGATGGTGTCGCGCAGTCGCAGGCCCATGGTTCGAGACTAGGCCTGTTGGCGGGCCAGGCCGAGGGAAGCGATGAGGTCCTCGTGGAACTCGAACCAGACGCGGTGGCAGGAGTCGCGGTCGGTTCCCGTGATCCAGGCCGGATCGGTGCCCGCTCGCTCGAGGGCGCCGGCGAACCGCTGGTGATAGCCGGCGAACCGGTCCATGCCTGCGACCAGGCGCTCCTCGAGTTCGGCCAGGGCGTGCGCCGCGGTCGCCAGGCGGGTGATCGTTTCGTCGATGGTCAGGGTCGTCTCGCCGAGGCCCATCTCGGCCAACTGCCAGGCGGTGCACGCGTCCGCCACGGCGACGTTGTGCGGCAGGAAGTCCTGGTGCACCTGCACCACCACGGCGCGTGTGCCGCACCGGTCGAGTTCGGCGGCGAGCAGTCGCTCGCCGTGGACCGTCCCGGTTTCGGTCAGGGACCAGCCGCTGTCCCCGGCAAAGTCGGTGTGGGTGACCCACCCACCGGCCTCGGCATCGAGCAGGTGCTCGGCGGCCAGTCCTGCAGGCAGGGCGAAGCGGGCGGCGATGCGCGCGGTCTCCGCGTAGCCCAGGATCCGCACGGCGTGCAGCACCAGGATGTCCGTCGGTGTGCGGTGCGACATCAGTTCCTCCCAGCGTTCCGGGTGGCGGTGCCGACGTGCCCGTGGGTGCCGTCGACGCGGACCAGCCGGCCCTCGGTCAGGGTGGTCATGGCCCCCGGCGCCGCGAGGACTGCCGGGATGCCGAATTCGCGGGCCACGATCGCGGCGTGCGCGAGCATCCCGCCCGTCTCGGTGACCACCGCGCACGCGCGGGCCAGCATTGGGGTCCACGCCGGCGAGGTCGTACGGCAGACCAGCACGTCGTCCGGACGAAAACGGGCGAAGTCGTCCAGGTTGCCGATGATCCGCGCAGGCCCGACGGCGGTGCCCGGGCTGGCGGCGACGCCTGTCAGCAGCACGTCGCCCGGCGTTGCTCTCGCTCGCGGTGCGGTGGTGGGAGCGGTCGTGATCGGGCGGGTCTGCAGGACCCGGATCTCGTCGCCGGCGATCGCCCACTCGATGTCCTGCGGGCGCCCGAACAGGTTCTCGATGTCGCGTCCCAGAGCCGCGAGGGCGAGGGCCTGGGCAGTGGTCAGCAGTTGCCCGCCCCGGTGCCTCGCGATCTGCACGTGCGCACCGTCGACCAGGTACGCCTCCGGAGTGACGGTCCCGGCCACGACTGTTTCGCCCAGGCCACTCGCAGCCTCGATCACCACCTGCTCGGCCCCGGTGACCGGGTGCCGGGTGAACATGACTCCGGCCGTCTCGGGTTGCACCATCACCTGCACGATCACCCCGGCCGACGCGGGGGCTTCCCGATCCGTGCGAGCCGCGTAGGCGACGGCTTCGGGTGAGGAACCCGACGCGGCGCTGCGATGCACCGCCTCGATCACCTCGGCGGTGGCGGTGACCCCGAGCGTCGTGGCCAGCTGTCCGGCGAACGAAGACTCGACGCCGTCCTCCGCGAGGGCGGACGAGCGCACCGCGAACGGACCGGGACCGAGACGGTGCAGTCCGGCCTCGATCTCCCATTCCCAACCGGGATCGCCGAGCGGATCGGGTATCACGAATCCGTCGGGCACCCGGAATCCGGCACGCAGCAGCAGGCCGAGGTTGCGGGCCTTGGCACCGCAATGCTCGGATGCGTCCGGCAGTGGGACAGTCGGCACTGCTCAGGCCTCCGCGTCGCGGTCGCCGGCCCTGGCAAGGACCCGGTTCAGGCGCTGCTGGGCAGCCTGCGCCGAACCCAGGCCGAGCGTCTCCGCGACCTGCGGCCAGGTCATCCCACTGCCCCGGGCGGCGAACAGCAGGCCGGCCTCGATCTGATCGAGCTCGACCCGAGCTGACGACAGCAGCCGCAGCCCGGCCGCGAGCACAGCCGGGTCCGTTCCCTGTGCGTCCCGGGCGGCCCACGCCGCGAACCTGACGAGGTCGGCGTCCGATCGTGGCTGCCCCGGATGCTCCCAGGGACGCCGCTCGAGCCGCGCGGCACCGGCCTCGTTCAGCGTCGTGCGTGCCTGATCGAGTTCGGCCGCGTGTGTCTGGTCGTCGGTGGTCACCCGACCACCACACGCCATCAACAGTCTGTTGTCAACATTCTGTTGATGGTCGTGTCGTCGGGCGAGGTCCCGGCATCCTCAGCCGGCGAGGATCCCGGCGACGAAATCCTGCGCGTCCTTCTGCGACGCACCGATCGTCCCGCGATGGTCCGCGCCCTCGTACGTGCGATACGTCAGTTCGTTCCCGTTGTCCTGCAATGTCTTCACCATCAGATCTGTCGACGGTTTGCTCACCACCAGGTCGCCGGAACTCTGCGCGACCAGCGTCGGGACCTGCACGTGGACCCTCGACGGTTCCTGGCGAGCCAGGTACTCGGTGAGCGGTCCCAGGTCGGCGTCGGGCCGGAAGACCTGATCGGCGGGCACGGGCGGCATCTTCCGGATGTCGTCGATGCACCCGGTCCGCGCCACCGTCAGCAGCGGTTGCGCCTGCTCGGTCAGCAACTCCGACAGGTCGAGGGCGGGATCCGCGGCCTGGGCTCCGAGAAGGATCAGCGGCAGGAACGCCTCGGCCGCTTCGATACCCGGAACACCCGAGCGGAAGTACTGCGGCGTCTGGTCGAGCCCGTTTTCCGGTGCGATCGCCACGGCACCACCGAGATGCAGTTCCGGGGCGCGCTCCCCGCCCTGCGCCGCGGTGAACAACGCCGCCTGCCCACCCTGGCTGTGACCGATCACGAACCACGTCGAGCCGACCGCCGGATCCATCGCACGGGATGCGCGGACGATGTCCACGACGGCGTTCACCTCCGTGTCACCGTTGACGTACGGGTGGACACCCGGCGTGCCCAGACCCTGGTAGTCCGTGCTCACCACCGCATATCCCTTGGCGACCCAGTCGTCGAGGGACGCGTCCACGCCGGACAGATAGCTGTGGGCGGGACCACCCGCGAAATCCGCGGACGGGGCGCAGGCGTCCGCGACGCCGGTGGTGCCGTGCGCCCAGCTGATCACCGGATACCCGCCCTCGGGTGCCGGCGTGCGCGGAATCGACACGGTGCCCGACACCACGACGGGGTCGCCGTTGCCGTCCTGCGACGCGTAGGTGATCACCTCGTTCCGTCCGGCGCTCGGCAATGCCGGACCGTCTGCGACGACGCGGGACGAGAGAAGCCGACCAGGGCGAAGTGCGGCCGGGTCGGTGGCCGTCTCGGATGTCGCAGTGGAACAGGCACTTCCGCTGACGAGGACGAGCGCGGCCACGGCGCCGATTCGGGCGCGCGCGAACGTCATGAGAAGGCCGCCAGCGGTTCGGAACCCGACCAGTCGTGACCCCAGTAGCTGTCCGCCGTGATCTCCTCGGCGGTGTAATGCGTCTCGTCGACGAGCATGCCCTCGGTGCCGAACTCGAGGTCCCAGCCGCCGGGGGCACGCACGTAGAACGACACCATACGGTCGTTGGTGTGGCGCCCGAGGGTCGACGAGATGGAGAAGCCGAGCTTGCCGAGCCGGTCGAGTGCCTGGCCGACGGCGTCGAGCGTGTCGACCTCCGTCATCAGATGCACCATCCCGGGTTCGCCGCTGTGCGGCGCAGGGCACAACGCGAGGCTGTGATGGCGCTGATTGACTCCCATGAACCGCACGCGACGGGCCGGTCCCGGGGCGTCGGCCGAGCCGAGCCGGATCGCGCCGCGAGGCAGGAAGCCCAGCACCTCGGTGTAGAACGTGTAGGCCTCTTCGAACGCCGGCGTCGGGAGGACCACGTGCCCCAGACCCTGTGCGCCGGTGACGAACCGCCCGCCGTGCGGGGTGACGACCGGACTGTGGTCGAGCACGGGCCCGAAGAACACCTCCACCCGGGTGCCGGACGGATCGTCGAACGCGATCACCTGCTCGGCGTCGCGGTAGCGCGACTCCTCCTCGGACAGGACGTCGACCGTGACACCCGACTTCTCCACCTGCTCACGCACCCGCTGGAGGGCGAACTGGTCGCGCACCTCCCACCCCACCGCGAGCGCCTTGTCCGTGTCGCCCGGGAGGACGATCAGCCGCGACCGCCGCTCGTCGACACGCAGGTACAGGCCGCCCGGCTCGGGGCCGGAACCCTCGGCCATGCCCAGCCCGTCCACCACCAGCTCCCGCCAGCGTGGCACGTCCTTCGTCTGGATCCTGAGGTAGCCCAGTCCTCGAATGTCGGTCATGTGAAAGTCCTTTCCTGGAGGCGGCTCCGCCGCCCGTGCGCCTTTCTGGTAGCTGGAACTACCAAAAAGGCGCACGGGTGCGGAGCGCCTAGATCATCGAGCGGTGGATGCCCTGAGGTTCTCCGCCGAGCTGGGTCAGAGCCGAGGAGTGGAAGATCGAACCCGGCACGTGGATGGCGTGGGAGAGACCGGCGTGGGCGTCCCGCCAGAAACGCTGCAGGGGTGTCTTCAGTTGGAGCGCACCGCCACCGGATCGCGCGAAGATCTCGTCCACGGCGCGCACCGCCCGCCAGGCGGCGGCGGTCTGCGTGCGCCGGCCGATGGACCGCAGTTCGAACGAGACGCCCCGGCCCTTCTCGGTCATGTCCCAGAACCGGTCGACCGTCTCGAGGATCGCCGCGCGCGACGCCGCGATCTCCGCCGCCGCCTCGCCGATCGCGAACAGCACGTACGGGTCGTCCTTGATCGCGGTGCCCGACACGGTGACACGTTCACGCTGCGCGTTCAGATGACAGGCCAGTGCACCCTCGGCGATGCCGATCAGCGACGACGTGATGCCGAGCGGGAAGATGCACGAGAACGGGAAGTTGTACAGCGTCTGGGTGCGACCGAACTCCTTGGGCGCGGACCCGTCGAAGACCTTGTCGGCCTGCAGCGTCCGGTGTTGGGGGATGAACGCATCCTCGACGATCAGGTCCTTGGACCCGGTGCCACGCAGCCCGACGACGTTCCAGCTGTCCTGGTCGATGTCGTAGTCCGCGCGTGGGAGCAGCACGTGCAGGATCTTCGGGGGCATCACCCGGGTACCGTCCCGATCACCGACCGCGGCGCCGATCATGATCCACCCGCAGTGGTCGGTGCCGGAGGAGAACGACCACCGTCCGTTGAGGACGTAGCCGCCGTCGGTGGGCACGGCCACACCCATCGGGGCGTACGGCGAGGCCATCCACATGTCGGAGTCCTCGCCCCACACCTCGTCCTGGGCCGTGCGGTCGAAGAACGCCAGTTCCCACGGGTGGACGCCGACGATGCCGCTCACCCAGCCCGCGGCCCCGTCGATGGCGCCGATGCCCATCGCGGTCTCCGCGAACTCGCGCGGATGCGATTCGTAGCCGCCGTACTCCTTGGGCTGCAGCATCCGCATCACTCCGGAGTCGCGCAACCTTTTCGCGGAGGTGTCGGACAGGCGCATCAGCTTGTCGCCCTCGGCGCCTTCCGCGCGGATCTCGTCCGCGTACTGCTCGATCCTGTCAAGAACGTGACCCATGATGATCTCGGCTTTCTGGTCGGTACCCGGCGAAACGCCTAGGCGGACTTTTTCTCGGCGACTGCGGAACTCGCGGACTTCCGGTCTGCGAGGCCGAGGGCGATCTCGATCAGCTGGTCCTCCTGACCGCCGACCAGCTTGCGTCGGCCTGCCTCGATGAGGATCTCCGCACCGGACACGCCGTACCGGCGGGCGTGGGAGTCGGCGTGCTTGAGGAAGCTGGAGTAGACACCCGCGTAGCCCATGGTCAGCGACAGCCGGTCGAGCAGGCAGTCGCCGTCCATGATCGGCCGGACGACGTCCTCGGCCGCGTCGATGACCTTCAGAGTGTCGATGCCGGTGCGGATTCCGAGCTTCTCCGTGACGGCGGCGAATGCTTCCACCGGGGTGTTGCCCGCACCCGCACCGAAACGCCGCGTGGAGCCGTCGATCTGCAGGGCGCCGGCCTCGACGGCGAGCACCGAGTTGGCGACACCGAGCCCGAGGTTCTCGTGCCCGTGGAAGCCGACCTGCGCGTCGTCGCCGAGTTCGGCCACCAGGGCGGACACGCGGTCGCTGACGGCGTTCAGGATCAGCGCCCCGGCCGAGTCCACCACGTACACGCACTGGCAGCCGGCGTCGGCCATGATCCGGGCCTGCTGCGCGAGAACCTCCGGCGGCTGACTGTGCGACATCATCAGGAACCCGACAGTCTCCAGCCCGAGTTCGCGGGCGAGACCGAAATGCTGCACGGAGATGTCGGCTTCGGTGCAGTGCGTGGCGATGCGGCAGATGCTCGCGCCGTTGTCCGCCGCCTCCCGGATGTCGGATTGCACCCCCAGTCCGGGCAGCATGAGGAACGCGATCTTCGCCCGCTCCGCCGTCTCCACCGCGGCCTTGATCAGCACCTGCTCCGGGGTATGGCTGAAGCCGTAGTTGAACGAGGAACCACCGAGTCCGTCGCCGTGGGTGACCTCGATGACCGGGACCCCGGCGGCGTCGAGCGCCCCGACGATCGAGCGGACGTGTTCGACGGTGAACTGGTGTCTCTTGGCGTGGGAGCCGTCGCGCAGCGACGAGTCCGTCACCCGGATGTCGAGATCGGCACTGTAAGGCATCGGTAATCCTTCGAAGAGTGAATGGGGCGGACGCGTTCAGACGCTCGCGCCGAGGATCTGCGTCGCGAAACTCTCGCCGACCTTCGTGGCGGCGGCGGTCATGATGTCGAGGTTGCCGGAGTACGGCGGCAGGAAGTCGCCCGCTCCCTCGACCTCGAGGAAGATGCCGACCCGGGCGAGGCCACCGCTGATCGGCGTCGGGTCGTCGAACTGCGGTTCGGCGCGCAGGCGGTAACCCGGGACGTATGCCTGCACGGACGCCGCGACGTCGTGGATGGACGCGGTGATCGCGTCCCGGTCGGCGTCGGCAGGAATGGAGCAGAACACGGTGTCCTTCATGAACATCGGCGGTTCGGCCGGGTTCAGGATGATGATCGCCTTGCCCTTCTTCGCCCCGCCGATCGTCTCGATGCCCCGGCTCGTGGTGATCGTGAATTCGTCGATGTTCGCGCGGGTTCCCGGGCCTGCGGACGGCGACGCCACGCTGGCGACGATCTCGGCGTACGCCACGTCGGTGATCCGGGAGACGGCGTGGACCATCGGGATGGTCGCCTGGCCGCCGCACGTGATGAGGTTGACGTTCGGCGCGGTCCGGTGCGCACCCATGTTCACGGCGGGCACGACGGCGGGTCCGAGCGCGGCGGGGGTGAGGTCGACGGCCTGGATGCCGAGTTCCCGGTAGCGGGGGGCGTTCGCCCGGTGCACGTAGGCGGACGTCGCCTCGAAGACGATGTCGGGGCGCTCGTCCTGGGCGAGCAGCCAGTCGACGCCCTCGGCGCTGGCGGTCACACCCCGGTCCGCGGCGCGCTTCAGTCCTTCGCTGTCGGGATCGACGCCGATCATCCAGCGGGGCTCGATGATCTCCGAGCGGAGAAGCTTGTACAGGAGGTCGGTGCCGATGTTGCCGGATCCGACGATCGCGGCGAGAGCCTTGGTCACAGTTGTCGCCTTTACTTGAATTCTACTGATACGGAACCGATGTCACTGAAATCGGCGCGGAACACGTCGCCGGGCCGGGCGTCGATCGCGCGGGTGCAGGAGCCGGGCAGGATCACGTGCCCGGCCTCGAGTCGCACTCCGAAGCTCGCGACCTTCCGGGCCAGCCAGGCCACGGCCTTCGTGGGATTGCCGAGCACCGCCGACGCCTCGCCCCGCGCGATCTCCTCGTCACCCTGGAACAGCACGGCGGAGATCCCGCCGATGTCGACGTTCGCCGGTTCCACCCGTCCGGCGCCGAGGATCACCCCGGCCGAGGATGCGTTGTCGGCGATCGTGTCGGCGAGCCCGATCTTCCAGTCCGTGATGCGCGAGTCGATCAGTTCGATGCTGGGAACGATGTACTCGGTGGCCGCCAGCACATCCGCCTCGGTGCACCCCTCCCCCGGCAGGGTCTCGCCGAGGACGTAGCCGATCTCCACCTCGATGCGCGGGTAGCAGAACTGCGCGGTGTCGATCGGCGTCCCCTCCGCGTACACCATGCTCGACAGCAGGTGCCCGTAGTCGGGCTCGTCCACGCCCATCATCTTCTGCATGACCTCGGACGACAGCCCGACCTTGTGGCCGTACACCGTCTCCCCCGCCTCCAGCCGCGACCGGATGTTGATCAGCGCGATCTCGTAGGCGTCGACGACGTCGATGCCCGGGAACACTGTGGTCAACGGGTCGATCGGCGAGCGGTCACGTTCGGCGTTCCGCAGCAGGTGGGCGGCGGACAGCCGCTGTGCATCGCTCAGCATCACGCCACCTCTCCCGCACGTGAGTGCTGTCGCGTGTTCCGGGACTCTTTGCCACTCACGTCGGCGACGTGCAGCGCGGCGATGTAGCCGAACACCATGGCGGGACCGATGGTCGCGCCCGCACCGGCGTATTCGTTGCCCATCACCGACGCGGACGTGTTGCCGGTGGCGTACAGACCGTCGATGACGGAACCGTCCTCCCGGAGCACCCGCGCGTCGGCGTCGGTGACGAGGCCGCCCTTGGTGCCCAGGTCGCCGGCCTCGCACCGGATTGCGTAGAACGGTCCCTGGACGATCTCGTCGAGGCACGGGTTCTTCATCGTCGGGTCGCCGTAGTACCGGTCGTACGCGCTGTCACCGCGGCCGAAGTCCTCGTCCGTGCCGGTGCGGGCGAAGCCGTTGAACCGGTCGATGGTTGCGACCAGGGTGTCGGCCTTGACGCCGATCGCGTCGGCGAGGTCGCGCAGCGTGTCCGCCTTGTGCACCACCCCGGAGTCGTAGAACCCCTGTGGGAACGGCACTCCCGGCAGCACCTGCGCGAACGGGTACCGCGACTTCGCCTTGCCGTCCATCACGAACCACGCCGGGACGTGACCGCCGTCGAGCTGGTCGTGGACGAAGTTCACGTACGGCGACGACTCGTTGGTGAAGCGTTCGCCGCGGCCGTTGACGATCACCGACGGCGGAATGCACCGCTCCGAGACGAGCGGGATCACGGCGCCCATCGGGTGGAACACCGACGGCATCCACCAGGCGTCGTCCATGAGGTCGACTGCTGCACCGAGCTTCTGGCCGGCGACGATGCCGTCACCGGTGTTCTCCCGGGCACCGGCACTGACGTCCGGGACGCCGTGCTTGGGCAGGTACTTCGCGCGCATGTCCTGGTTGTGGTCGAACCCGCCGGTCGCGAGCAGCACGCCGCGACGGGCGCCGATCCGGACCGTCCGTCCGTCGCGTTCGGCGAGAACACCGACGACCGCTCCGGTGCCGTCGACGATCAGTTCCGTCATCGACGTCTTCAGCCACAGCGGCACCCCGGCATCCTCGAGGACCATCCGCATGCGCGCCACGAGTGCACGTCCACCGGTGGCCATGTGGCGTCGGCGGATCACGTTGGATGCCACTCGCCACGCCGCGACCAGTGATGCCTTGCGGCCCTTCCAGGTGCGCTTGACCATGGCGAGGTCGTGGTAGTCCTTGGACGTGACCCACAGTCCCAGCGGACCCTTCATGCTGTTCGGGCGCTGGTACTGCTCGTCGTCCTGCAGCGCCCGGGTATCGAACGGCATGCATTCGATGGTGCGTCCGAGCGGACGGCCGCCGTCGTACTCCGGGTGGTAGTCGGAGTAGCCCTTCACCCAGTAGAGCTTCATGTGCGGGCTGCGGTCGAGCAGTTCCATCAGCTCGGGACCCTTGTCGACGAAGGCGTCGAGACGGTCGGCGGGAACCGTGCCCTCGGTGATGATGTCGAGGTAACGGCGGATCGATTCCCGCGAGTCGATCACACCCTTCTCCCGCAGTGTCGGGGCGTTGGGAATCCAGATGCCGCCCCCGGAGATGGCGGTGGAGCCGCCGAACGTGGCGCCCTTGTCGATGACGAGGGTGTCGATTCCCCGGTCGGCCGCGGTGATCGCCGCGGCCATGCCGCCGCCACCGCTGCCGACGACGAGGAAATCGACTGTGGTGTCGAAGTTTTCTTCGGTGCCGCTCATCGTCCGCTGCCGTCCTTGCGGAGCAGGAAGGCGAGGACGGCACTCTCGAACGCCGTCTTCTGCTCGATCATCGCCCAGTGCCCGCAGTTCGGGAACACGTGGAGTTCCGCCCGGGGGATCGACCGCATCGGGATGATCGCCATGTCCAGCGGGCTGACCCGGTCGTCGCGGCCCCACGTGAGCAGTGTCGGCGCCTTCACCTTGTGCAGCTGAGCCCAGTACGGGGTCGCGTCGGACTCGAGTGCGGCCCGGGCGCCGGCCTCGAACGCCGCCCTGCTGTACATCTTGCGGGCGCTGGCGAGGGTCTCGGGATCGGTTGCCTGCGTCCAGCGTTCCTCGATCAGTTCCTCGGTGACCATCGCGGGGTCGAACACCATCGAGTGCAGCCACGCGATCAGTCGTTCCCGGGTGGGTTCGTCCGTGAACTCCATCAGGAGGTTGATGCCCTCACCGGGGCCGGGGCTGAAGAGGTTCTTGCCGATGCCGCCGATGGTGATCAGCTTGCCGACCCGGTCGGGGTGTGCGATGGCGAACTGGGTGGCGACGATGCCGCCCATCGAGTTTCCGAGCATCGCCACCTCGTCGAGTCCGAGCCCGTCGAGGAAGCGGAGTACCGCGTCGCCTGCGGTGAGCATCGGATGCCCGCCGAAGTCGTCGCTGACCCCGAATCCCGGGAACTCCAGGACGAAGGTGCGGAAGTGCTCGGCGAAGACGCCGAGGTTGCCGCGGAAGTTGCGCCATCCCGTCACGCCGGGGCCGGAGCCGTGCAGCAGCAGGAGAGGCGGACCGTCGCCGGCCTCGTGGTAGCGAAGCACGCCGAGGTCGGTCGTCAGCTCCTTCAGGGTGCCCTCGTAACTCGAGTCAGTCGTCATGGTCGATCACGTTGCCAGCGTGCTCCCGGCTCGGACAGAAGCGATCCCGGTCAGCGAGACATCGCCCTGATGGCGCAGGCATCGGCCGGGGATTTCCACTGACCGAGACGGCATCTCGTGACCGTTCGGAGGCGTCCCTAGCCTCGGGGACGATCGTCGAACGGGTCGGCGACGCAGAAGCAATCGGAGGCGGTCTGATGGCAACCGAACCGGCCGGCACCCAGCCCGGGACATACTCGGACGCACCGTCACCGGACGAGATGCGCCGCGCCCTCGGCCAATTCGCCAGCGGAGTCACGGTGGTGACCGGCCTCGACACGGAGGGTCCGGTGGGTTTCACGTGTCAGTCGTTCGCGTCGGTGTCCCTGGAGCCGCCACTGATCCTGTTCTGCGCCGATCACCGCGGGCGGGCATGGCCGCGCATCCGGCGGTCGGGGCGTTTCACGATCAACGTGCTGCGCGAAGACCAGACCGACCTCTGCTTCCGGTTCGGCTCGAGCCGGGGTTCCAAGTTCGACGGGCTCTCCTGGGAGCCGTCCCGGTGGTCGACTCCGTCGTTGCCGGGGGTGCTCGTGCGTGTGCACGCTCACGTGCAGTCGGTGCACACCGCGGGCGATCACGACGTCGTGATCGGACGCGTCCGGGAACTCGAATCGGTGTGCGAGGAGCGGCCGATGGTGTTCTTCCGGGGCGGTTTCGGCCTCGACGCCGCTCCGCGGCCCGTGCGCGCGTAACGAGTCCAGAGACTCGTCACGCGCGCTACAGCCATTGCCCGGACTGCACCGCGAGGAGCTGGTCCAGCGCCTCGGTCGACCACGAGCTGTCCGGGATCTCCGGAGTCCGGCGGCCGCGACGGGATGTTCCCAGTTCGGGGTGGAGCGTCCGGGTGACTTCCCGGGCCGCGTCGACGACGAGCGGGGCGACGCGTTCGAGTTGGACGGTGCGCGCGTCTCCGCACAGCGAGATGCCGGCCACCGGCCCGTCGGCGCTGCGGACCGCGACACCGACGCACCCGATTCCGCGCACCGCCTCCCCGCGCTCGAACGCGAGTCCGCGGCGCTGCCGGATCCGGTTGAGCTCCTGGTGCAGCGTGGACAGTTCGGTGATCGTGCGGTCCGTGCTCCTGTTGAGCCGCGGCCCGTACATGCTGTCGACCTGTTCCGGGTCCACCCACGCCAGCATCGCCTTGCCGCCCGCCGTCGTGTAGGCGGGAACGCGCCCACCCACCCGCGACGGCAGGCTCGCGGCCATCCGTCCGCCCACCTTGTCCAGGTACACGCTCTCCGCGCCGTCCAGCACGGCCAGGTGCACCACCATTCCGGTCTGCATGTGCAGTTCGTGCAGCAGCGGGGCCGCCGCAGCTCGGACCTGGCTGTGCCCGTTGTCGCCGCCGCCGAGCCCCATCGCGCGCCGTCCGAGGCAGTAGCCGAAGCTGGCGTGGTCGACCCAGTCGAGGCGGACCAGCTGGTCGAGGATGCGGTGCACCGTGGACCGCGGCAGCCGGGTGCGGCACGCGACCTCCTCGAGGGTCAGGCGCGACGTCCGGCCGTCGAACGCGTCGAGGATCAGCGTCATCCGCTCGACCATCGACGGTGGCAGATCCTTCTTCGCAGCGGGTACCGACAGTGCATCATCCGAATCGACGACAGTCATCGACGCCTCCAAATATCCTGGTCACACGCATACGCCCGACAAAAATTGAAATGAATTCTTAAAATGTACCAGTCGTGCCCGGCGCGGGGAAGAAATCGGACGATCGCCGCGTCCGGTCACCGGGAATCCCTGCGCGGTCACTGGGCACCTCCACTACAACGGTGACGACAGACCGACCCCCGACAGCGGAGGAACGAACTGATGCACATAGGAATCGCGCCGCCCATCGTCATCGCGCACCCCGCCGTCCGCGCGGACTGGGAACTCGGCGCCGGCATCGCGGAGTTGACCGCGATCGCCCGCACGGCCGACCGCCTCGGCTACCACCACCTCACCTGCAGCGAGCACGTCGCCGTCCCCACCGACGTCGCGGTCGAGCGCGGCGGCACCTACTGGGACCCGCTCGCGACACTCGGGTTCCTCGCCGCACAGACCACCGGCATCCGCCTGGCCACCCAGGTTCTGGTACTCGGCTATCACCATCCCCTCGAGATCGCGAAGCGCTACGGCACGCTCGACGTCGTCAGCGGCGGCCGACTCGTGCTGGGTCTGGGCGTGGGCAGCCTGCGCGAGGAATTCGATCTGCTCGGCGCCCATTTCGACGACCGGGGCGCCCGCGCCGACGACGCCCTCGCGGCGCTCCGCGCGTCGCTGTCGCAACCTCGGCCCGAGTACCACGGCACCTTCTACGACTTCGACGGCGTCGTCGTCGAACCGCACGCCGTCCAACCGCGGGTCCCGCTGTGGATCGGGGGACGGACACTGCGATCCCTGCGCCGCGCGGCGACGCTCGGCGACGGGTGGGTGCCGTTCGGCCTGTCCCTCGACGAGTTGTGCGCGCTGCTCGCCAAGGTCGACCTCCCCGACGGTTTCGACGTGGTCCTCAGCGCGGGCGCGCCCCTCGACCCGATCGGCTCCCGCGACACCGCGGCCCGCGCCCTCGAACGACGACGCGACGCCGGCACCACCGTCGTCAGCGCCACCCTCGCGTCCACGAGCGCAGCCCACTACTGCGAGCAACTGGAGGCCCTCCGGCAGTTGGGCGACGAACTCGGCCTCTCCTTCCGCACCGCAACCGCAGACAGGATCCGTCCATGACCGGCACCGAAGAACTCGTCCGCGCACTCGCCGAACGCGTCACCGCACTCGAAGACAAGCTCGCCATCCTCGAGTTGATGACCGCCTACGGTCCCGCCATCGACAGCGGTTCGGCCGACGCGGTCGCGCGGCTGTGGACAGAGGACGGCGTGTACGACGTCGACACCGGAGTGATGCGCGGACATGCGGCCATCACGGCGATGGTGCAGTCACAGGCGCATCAAGGCTGGATCGGCGGTGGCTGCGCGCACATGCTCGAACCCGGGCACGTGCGCGTCGCCGGCGACACCGCGGTGGCCACGTGCAAGTCGCAGTTGATCATTCACGACGACGACGGATTCCGCGTCCACCGGATCACCGCCAACCGGTGGGAACTCGCCAAGATCGACGGCGAGTGGAAGGTGACCCGGCGCATCAATCGGCTGCTCGACGGCTGCGAGGAGGCACGCACCCTGCTGGCCGCGGGCGTACACGCCTGAGCAAAGCTTCAGCTGCACCGGCACGAGGCCCGCAGGTGCTGCGGGCCTCGTGGTCTGTGCGGGGGAAGGTCAGGCGACCATCTCCGACTTGGGCACCGCCGTATCGACTGGACGCTCGATCTTGTTGCGGGTGAGGAGAAGTCCCATCACCGCGGCCAGCAGTCCGGCGACGGCGAGTGTGAAGAAGGCGTAGACGAACCCCTTCTCCGAGTACTGCGCGGCCCGGCCCACCAGCACGACCCCGGGGATCGCGACGATGGCGATCATCACCTGACTGCCGATCGCACTGCCCAGCGAGCCGGACAGGTTCAGCATCCCGCCTGCGATCCCCTGCGTCTGCGCGGGCACGGTGCGCATGATGAGGTTCGGCAACGTCGCCGACGCGGAACCGAGACCCAGGCCGATCACCAACTGCCCGAACATCATCTGGACGGTCGAGTCGTGCAGGGTGGCGAGCAGGAACGACCCGAGCGCGAGGGAGGCGCCGCCGAACACCAGAACCGGCGCCGGGCCGATGCGACGGGTGAAGTATCCGCCGACCGGGCCCGCGATCATCGACACGACACCCGTGGGGACGGTGTAGATCGCCACGGCGAGGGCGGTGACACCGAATCCGTAGCCGAGACCGAGGTCGGGATCGGTCATCACGAACATCGGGATGAGCATCGAATGGCTGACGAGGACGAACTGGACGAAACCGCTGGCGGCCAATGTTTTCGCGACGGGTCCGTGCTTCAGCATCTGCAGGTCGATGAGCGGTTCCTTCGGCGTGCGCTCATACACCAGCCAACCGGCAAGAATCGCGAGACCGCCGCCCACGCAGAGAAGCGTCTGCGGTGCGGCGTACCCCCACGCGGTGGCCTTGCCGATGCCGAACAGCAGCACGAAGGCGCCGAGCCCGAGGATGACCGCGCCGAGCACGTCCAGCTTGGACCGCGTGCGCAGGGTGGACTCGGGAACGAAGATCGCGACCGCGATTCCGACGACCGCCACGTGGAGGAGTTGCGCCCAGAACACACCGGTGTAACCGAAGTGGTCGATGAGATAGCCACCGATGATCGGGCCGAGGATTGTGCTGGCGCCCATGCCTGTCGCGACGAATCCCACGGCCACGGGAATGATCGACGGGGGCAGAATATCTCGGATCAGACCGTACGCGAGCACGAGGATCGCCATGCCCGCACCCTGGAGTCCGCGCCCGACGAGGAAGAGTTCGAAGTTGGGGGCCAGCGCTCCGAGTAGCGATCCGGCGCCGAATACCGCGGCGGACACGAGCATCATCCGCTTCTTGCCGTAGATGTCGCCGAGTTTGCCGACGAGGGGTGTCGAGGCGGCGAGCATGAGGGTGACGATCGTGATCACCCAGCCGACGTTCGCGGTGCCGAAGTGTTTCGCGATCTCCGGCAGCGCGGGAGTGACGAAATTGTAGGCGAGCGGGATGACTTCGACCAGAAGGATGATCAAGGCCAGGAGGGTGAACGACTTCCCGCGCGAGAGCGGTGCGCGCTCCGCCTCGCCTGCGGACAGGGGCATGTTATGCATATGTGGCTCCGGGGGATTCGTGAGGATCGGCACGCCCAACCTGGCATGCCGGCCAGTGACGTCGACCACAGTTCCCACTCACCGAGACCTACCTGCAGCCGGTGTCGTCGATGCCGAATCGGCAGAGAAAGTAGAAAACATTCCTCCATGAAATCGCGCTTCTCTAGTGACTGAACACTAGTTCATGCGATACAACTAGAATGAAATCTAATTCTCTCGAAACAGGAGTTCCCATGACTGAATCACTCAGCCTCGCCGGACGCACCGCCGTCGTCACCGGTGCCGGCGCAGGCCTCGGCCGGGCCGAGGCCCTCGCGCTCGCGGCCGCCGGTGCGGCAGTCGTCGTCAACGACATGGGCGACGGCGCACACGAGGTGGCCGCGGAGATCACGGCGGCAGGCGGTCGTGCCACCGCCGTGCCCGGCGACGTCTCCGACTGGACACTGGGCGAACGCCTCGTGCACGAGGCCGTCAGCACCTTCGGATCGATGGACATCCTCGTCAACAACGCCGGAATCCTGCGCGACAAGATGATTTTCAACCTCTCCGAAGCCGACTGGGACGACGTCATCCGCGTCCACCTCAAGGGGCACGCCGCCACGTCACGCGCCGCGGCCGTGCACTGGCGCGAGGCGAGCAAGGCCGCCGGGGGGCCGGTGTACGGGCGGGTCGTCAACACGTCGTCCGAGGCGTTCCTGTTCGGATCGGCAGGCCAGCCCAGCTACTCGGCCGCGAAGGCCGGGATCACCGCACTCACACTGTCGACGGCACAGGGCCTGTCCCGCTACGGGGTACGCGCCAACGCGATCTGCCCGCGCGCCAGGACGGCCATGACCGCCGACGCGTTCGGCGAGAACACGGCCGACGCGGGACTCGACCCCCTGTCCCCCGAACGGGTCGCCACCCTCGTCCACTACCTGTCCTCCCCCGCCGCCGACGAGATCAACGGACAGGTGTTCGTCGTGTACGGCAAGATGGTCGCGCTCATGGCGGCACCGAAGGTCGAGAACCGCTTCGATGCAGCGGGTTCCGCGTTCTCACCCGAGGAGCTCGAGGAGCTTCTCACACCCTATTTCGCCGGCCGCGGACCGTACGAGAACTATGCCGCGTTCAGCGTCGCCGAATTGGAAAAGGTCGCGCTGGCGACCGGCGACACCGCCGATGTCTGAGCCACACTCGCAGACGGAGCACACGATGAGGCTGCACGGAAAGACGGCGATCGTGACGGGCGGAGCCGGAGGCATCGGCCGGGCCGTGACGACGGTGTTCGTCCGCGAGGGCGCCAACGTCCTGTTCGTCGACATCGACGACGAACGCGGCATGGACCTCGAGCGGGAACTGGGATCGTCCGCTCGCTTCCTGAACACCGACATCTCCCGGCGCGAGTCCGCCGAGCAGATCCGAGACGCCGCCGTCGCAGCGTTCGGATCCGTGGACGTGCTGGTCAACAACGCCCACGCCTCGCGGCAGGCACTGCTGATCGACCACACCCAGGAAATGTTCGACCTCTCGTTCCGGACCGGTTTCTATCCGGTCGTGCACCTGATGCAGGCCTGCTACGAGCAGTTGAAGGCGGCGAAGGGTTCGGTGATCAACTTCGCGTCCGGGTCCGGGCTCGACGGCATGCCCACCCAGACGTCGTACGCCGCGGCGAAGGAAGCGATCCGCGGCGTCAGCCGGGTGGCGGCCAACGAGTGGGCGGCCGACCAGATCCGGGTCAACGTGATCTGCCCGTTCGCCGCGACCGAGGGGGTCCTCGCCTGGCAGGAACGGTTCCCCGACCGTGCTGCCGCGTCCGTGGCGAAGGTTCCGCTCCAGCGGATCGGCGATCCCGAGACCGATATCGCTCCCGTCGCGGTGTTCCTCGCCTCCGAAGATTCGCGGTACATGACCGGACAGACACTGATGGCGGACGGCGGCAGCATCAAGCTGCGCTGACCCGCCCGGACAGGAGAGCAACGATGGAAGACTTCGAAGGCCGAGTCGCCCTGATCACCGGCGGCGCCCGCGGCCAGGGCCGCAGCCACGCGGTCGCACTGGCGGAACGCGGAGCAGACATAGTTCTGTGCGACCGCTGCGAGGACAGCCCGGCCGTGAACTATCCCCTGGCCACCGCCGCCGACCTCGACGAGACCGCCGAACTGGTGCGCGCCACCGGTCGCCGGTGCATCACCGCCAAGGCGGACACCGCCGACCGAGCCGCGATGGACGCACTGGTCGCGGAGGCGGAGTCCGAGTTCGGGCGTATCGACGTCGCGGTCGCGAACGCCGGCGTCTCGGTGGCCGCCCCGGTGCAGTCGCTCACTCAGGAACAGTGGTCGGAGGCGATCGGTTCCAACCTTACCGGCGTCTTCAATACGGTGGGAGCGGTGACGCCCGGCATGATCCGGCGGGGATACGGCCGGATCGTCACGATCTCGTCGATGCTCGGCCGGGCCGGCAGCACCAACATGGCCGCGTACGCGGCGTCGAAGTGGGGCGTCATCGGGCTCACCAAGAGCGCGGCGCTCGATCTCGCCTCGCACGGCATCACGGTGAATGCGATTGCGCCGGGCAACATCTCGACACCGATGATTCACAACGACGCCCTCTATCGGATGATGCGTCCCGACCTCGAGGCCCCCGCAGCGGAGGACGTGGAACCGGTGTTCCGCAGCCTGCACGCCCAGCCCGTGGCGTGGCTGGACGCCGCCGAGATCACCCGGGTCATGCTCTTCCTCGCCGCCGAGGGCAGCGCACACATCAGCGGCATCGTCCTGCCCGTCGACGCGGGCAATGCCGCCCGCGGCCTGTGAGTACTTATTAACCGCCCGACGTTAATAAGTACTCACGGGAGCTTTGATCAATACTTTGATTAAACCGATCCGGCCGCTAACCTGTGGTCATGCCCGAGGAGACGACCGACCAGAGCAACCTGGACTTCCTGTCCTTCGTGGACTTCGCGGTGGGCAAGACCGTCGACGAGTTGCCGGAGGTCGATCCGGTGTCCATGCGACTGGTTCTCGCACTGCACCGGGTGACCAGCGCCCTCGTCTACGACCTCGAGTCCGCGGTTCACCGCCCCAGCGGGTGGAGCTGGCCCGGATTCCGGGTGCTGTTCGTGCTGTGGCTCGCAGGTCCCTGCGAAGCCAAGCGCGTGGCCTCACTGTCAGGCATGAGCCGCTCCGCGGTGTCGGCCCTGGTGAACACGCTCGAGCGCGACGGTCTCGTGACGCGGAGTCCGTCCGCCGAGGACCGCCGGGCGGTCGCCCTCGAACTCACCGGGGCCGGGCACGACGCCATCGTCAGCACATACTCGGCGCACAACAAACGGGAGCAGACATGGACCGAGACACTGACACCGTCGGAACGGCTCGTCCTGATCGGCCTGCTCGAGAAGCTCGCGTCCGGAACGGCGGCTCAGGAAGCCATCAAACGCAGTTGAGGTAGGTGATGGCCGTGAGCAGTCTCCTTCGTCCGGAGGAACCGCATCTCGTCTCGTTCGACGAGTTCCGCGAGTCGGTGAGCGACGCGTTCGTCCCCCTCGAGATGACGTCGGCAGACCACGACGACTTCCGTGGCGTCGTGCGGGGCGCGACGGTCGGGGCGGTCCGGATCAGCGAGGTCACGGCAGCCCCGCACGTCATTCGGCGAACACCCCGGACCATCCGCGCCGCCAACCCCGACTACTTCAAACTCGGACTGCAGGTCCGCGGGTATTGCGTCCTCAGCCAGGACGGCCGGGAAGCAGCGCTCACCCCCGGCGACTTCGCGATCTACGACACGACCCGCCCGTATCAGCTGTCGTTCGACGACCGGTTCCGGATGCTGGTCGTGATGTTCCCCCGCCACCTCCTCCGCGTTCCGCCCGACGGCATCGCCCAGCTCACCGCGCGCCGGGTGTCGGGCAGGCAGGGGCTCGGTTCCGTCGTCACCCCGCTGTTACGCGGGCTCGGCGAGCAGATCGCCGACGCCTCCCCCACCGTCGCGGTGCACCTCGGCGATGCCGTCCTCGATCTGGTCGCGGCCGCGTTCGCGGAGCAACTCCACCTCGCCGACGGGCTGATGCCGCAGTCGCGCGGGGACGCACTGCGAGCCAGGGTCACCGCCTTCATCGACGAGCGCCTCGCCGACCGGGAGCTGGACCTGCACTCGATCGCCGCCGCGCATCACATCTCGGTGCGGCACCTGCAGAAGATGTTCGAAGCCGACGGCGACACGGTGAGCGGGTGGATTCGACGCCGCCGCCTCGAGCAGTGCCGACGCGATCTCGCCGACCCTCGTTGCCGCGATCTGCCCGTCTCGGCTATCGGTGCACGCTGGGGTTTCGCGGACGCCGCCCACTTCTCCCGGCTGTTCAAGAGCACGCACGGCTCGACGCCCGGCAGATACCGCACCGACACCACACCGGTCACCGAGTCGACTCGTCCGACCCGATGATTCCCGCGATCTCGTCGACGTGCACGGGCCTGCGCCAACTGTCCCAGCCCACGTGAATCTGCCGCGGGTGCACGGACGGGTCGAGCACGCCGCCCTGGTGAGTGTGCCCGTGCAGCAACCAGTCTCCCTCGTCCTGCAGCCGGTACTGCACACCCCGGTCCTCCGCGGTGTGGTCGCCGACGTACGGGAAATGGGAGAGCAGCACGGTCTCGCCTCCGATCTTCCGCCGCGCGAACAATTGCACCGACGCGAACGTCTCCAGGAACACCCGCTGCCGGATGTGACTGTTGCGGTTCGCCATCGGGTGACACGAGTCGTGATTGCCGGGGATCAGATGCAGTTCGACGTTCCGCGTCCGCGCGAACTGGTCCAGTGCGCGCAGCGCCCAGTCCTCGGCGGCCTTACCTCCCACGGTGATGTCGCCGAGTATCCAGAGTTGTTCGCCGCTGCCGACGGCGGCGCCCAGCGCGTCGAGGATGGATTCGTCGTGCGCGTCGATCTCCGCGTCGAAGCCCCGGATCTCCACCAGCCGTGCGTGACGCAGGTGCAGATCGGACGTGAACCAGACGCTCATGTCAGGAACCGCGACCGCAGTTCCGCGAAGAACGCCGCCGACAACCGCTCGAAGTCGTCACCGCTCAAGCGGATCCGGTCGCCGATCTCGAGCTTCAGAACGGACTCGCCGGAGACGTACTTCAGGACGCTGATGCCGCGCAGGACGCCGTCGTTGTTCATCAACGAGTCGGCGATGATCTCGACTTCGTTGAGCGGGTTCCCGTCCTTGCCCGTCACCGCCCGGATCCGGTGGACGAAGTAGCGGTCCAGCACCAGGACCATGTTGTCGAAGAACAGTGGGTCGAAGTCCTCGAGTGCGGCGAAGACCTCCTTGCCCGTGACCTCACCCGCAATCGCCCCCGTCAGCGACGTGTACGCGGCGACCTGCTTCGCGACGGACGCCTCGGCGTGATCGATTTCTTCCTTCGTGTAGTTCTCCCGTCCGAGCACTTCGCCGTCTCCTTCGATGCACCGGGTGTCGGATCGACACGCTGAACTCCCAGACCAGCAGTGTTCCACTTTCCACATCCCAGCGGATCAGGGTTCGGGGTGCGATACTCCCGGGTGGCTCTTTGCTCGTATCAACCGGCAACCGAGAAAGTCCGGAAGGATGCACCGATGAAGGTCACGATTGCACGAACCGTAGGTATCGCCGCCGCTGTCGCCGGCGCGGGTCTACTCGCCGCACCCACCGCGTCCGCGGCACCCGAAGACGTCACGGTCGACATCGCTGTCGACGGGAATGCGGTGGTCATGGACGTCCGGTACGCCGCCGCGGGGGCGGTGGTGTGCGTGATGAACGTCCGGTCCGTCGACGGAACCGTGTCGGCCGCCACCGTGGGCCCGGCCACCGTGATGGGCGGAGACGACGGCGAGCTGCGGGCCACCCTCGACCCCGGCGAGTACACAGTGCAATGGACTTGCTCGAGCATTCCGTCGTTCGAACAGTGGGGAACCGCCCCGCCGCTGACCACCGGCACCGCCGAACCCACCCTCGTCACCGTCGCCGAGACGTCCGGACCGGGCGGCGGAGGCTCGTCCGGCAGTCCGTTCGGCAGCTGACGGCCCGTGCGTACGTGAGCGGCAAAGCGTGTTCGAGCACTCTTTCGCACTCACGTACGCGGGAATGGCGAACTTCCTGGACCGACGCGTAACGAAACCGGTGCGAGCGGGGATTGACAATACGGAATCCCGCAACGGACAGGAACCCTCCGCCATGGCTACCGTCACGCACATCGATATCGCTCGCGCCCGCCGCTCCCGTCGGGTTCTCTTCATCGGCAACCCCACGCGGTACAAAGAGGTGTCGCACTGGGCGATGGTCAAGCAATGGATGGTGGTCCACGGACTCGAGCCCGTCCGGAAGTTGGACGGCCCCGCACTCTGCGCGATCGTCACCGAGGACGTCCTCGACGGAGTCGGCTCACCCCAGGACGCGCTGGCAGTTCAGAACGCCCGTGAACAGGGCATACCGGTGATCAGCGTGCACGACAGCACCCAGATCTGGCAGGCCACGGCCCGCGTCCGCGCGTCCATCGCGCGATCCGGGGGCGGCGCACACTCGAGCCCGCACCACCAGGGCGCCTGAGGAAGGCCGGGCCCGGCCGTTATGGTCGATTGGGACGGCGAAGGCTACGCCGATGTCGGCGCCCTCCAGCGCGCCGTCGCGGAGAAGTCGATCGCGGAACTCGCCCTCGCGGGCAGTGAACGGGTGCTCGACGTGGGATGCGGCGACGGATTCGTCACGCTCCGGATCGCCGAACGGGTCCCCAGCGGTTCGGTGGTCGGAGTGGACGCGTCGCCGCGGATGATCGCGAAGGCCCAATCGCGAGTCTTGCCGGACGGCGCCCGCGCCGACTTTCGTATCGCCGACGCACGCGACCTCCCGTTCGACGGCGAGTTCGACGTCGCGGTGTCGTTCAACGCGCTGCACTGGGTCCCCGACCTGCAGGTGGCATTGGCCGCAATCGCCCGCAGCGTCGTGGACGGCGGACGTGTGATCATCCAGATGGTGTGCGCGAGCCCGCGGACCAGTGTCGAGGACGTCTCGATGTCCGTAGCGGCGCGCCCGCGATGGGCGGAGTTCTTCACCGACTTCACGGCGCCGTTCATCCACGTCGAACCAAAGAAGTTCCGCGACATCGCGAAGGCAGCAGGACTCGACACCACCGACCTCGTCGTCCGCGACGTCGAATGGGATTTCGGTTCCCGCGAGAAATTCACGCGTTGGTGCACCGTCGGATCCACCGACTGGACCGCGCACCTCGACGCCGCAGGCGTGCCCGAGTTCATGGACGACGTCGTGCGCGAGTACGAGCAGATCTCCGGACGCCCCGGACTCTTCCTGTTCACCCAGATGCGGGCGGAACTCGTCCGAACGCCCTGACCCGCGCTGAAGCACGCCTGCAGGGTGGTGCCTCCAGTCGGACTCGAACCGACACTTGGCGGATTTTAAGTCCCTAGAACTGGATTTAACTGAACTCTACTGGACTCTATATTTGTTTATTTACAACGCTTTTCGTACATCACCGTCCGAACCAGTCCATAGCCGATCGTACCGACTTGTGACACTCTCGTGACACCGAACTCCGCTTACGTCCGGGGATACGGACTGCCCTGAACCTTCAGGAACGGTGATGGTCCGAGGCGGACGACACGATCTGCGGACTGGCAATCGTCTTGCGGATTCTGTGACACCAAGACCACATGCCAGGATGTTGTTTTTCGGCTCGCAACAAACGGTGCGGCTGTCCTCGGCGATTTGTCGGTCGCAAGTATGGTCACAGAATGACTGTGCGAGCGGGTGTGGTGGTCACGGGAACAGAAGTTCTGGCCGGTCGAGTCACCGACAGGAATGGTCCGTGGGTGGCCCAGCGACTACTGGAGATGGGAGTGGACGTTGCACACATCACGGTCTGCGGTGACCGGCCCCATGACCTGACCGCACAACTACAATTTCTCGCGGATCAGCATGTCGACCTGATCGTCACGACCGGAGGCTTGGGTCCGACCGCTGACGATCTCACCGTGGCGACCGTTGCCGCTCTGTACGGCCGCGAACTGCACCTCGACGACGAACTCGAGCAACGCATCCACGCAATCGTGCAGCGATGGCGAAGCCGGCTGAGTTCTGCAACCGACTCCGAGCCGCTACGGGCAGGTATTCGCAAGCAGGCAATGGTTCCGCAAGGTGCGCATTCCATTCAACCGACCGGAACCGCCCCCGGTGTCGCGATACCTGCCAACAGCTCCGGGACGCTGCCCGCCATCCTGATACTGCCCGGCCCGCCTCGCGAACTGCAGGCAATGTGGCCGGAGGCACTCGACTGCGCGCCGCTCGCCGAGGTCTTGGCCCGCCGAGCGCAGGTCCGTCAGAACACCATTCGCGCGTACGGGCTGTCCGAAGCCGACCTCGCCGCAACGCTGCGGACGGCAGAGCGCCAGATCACGGGATTCGGCGATCTCGAGATCACCACCTGTCTGAGGCTCGGAGAGCTCGAAATGGTGACCCGCTATGCAGAGTCTGCGGCAACCGCATACACAGATCTCGCAGGTCTCATCGACGAACATCATGGCTCGCAGATCTTTTCGATTGACGGGTCCACCATCGACGACATCGTCGCGAACCGGTTGGCCGGCCATCGAATCGCCACCGCAGAATCGTGCACGGGTGGCATGATCGCCGCACGTCTCACCGATCGCGCAGGCTCGTCGGCCTACGTCATCGGCGCGGTAGTGTCCTACGCGAACGAGGTGAAATCGGGCCTTCTGGACGTCTCCGCCGAGATCATCGAAGAACACGGCGCCGTCAGCGAACCGGTGGCAGCCATGATGGCAGAAGGCGCACTGAGCAGACTGGTCGTCGACATCGCGGTATCTACCAGTGGCATCGCAGGACCAGGGGGTGGCACCGACCTCAAACCGGTCGGCACTGTCTGCTTCGCAATCGCCTCCACCGACCGACCGACCGTCACCCGTACACTCCGACTCCCCGGCGACCGCGCAAGCGTGCGTGCGCTTTCCACCACCGCGGCGATGCACATGGTCGCCGGCGCGTTGGGGCCTGCCCTATAATCCGAGTCGCTCACGCGAGGTGGTCGGGGACCATCTTCAGCGCACGCTCACGTTGCCCGGCCGGGTAAACGCTTCGACATGTCCTTCATCCTTCCACCGTGAGGGGCGATCCTCACAGATCAGATGTCAATTAAACCGGGGTCGGTCCCATCGATCGGCTTCTTCGATGAAGTTCGCCCATGCAGCAATAATCAGCAGCGAATCGCACACGAGCGGGGGTGGCCACCCGTTACAGCTGTACGGGCTCTTCACAGAACCCTCAGCCGGCGACACGCCCCATGCGGCCAACTACGGGCGCGAAAACGACAGTTACCGCACCGTCAAGATATCTGGCTCTTGTGACACGTTCGTGGGTCGCTGATCGCGCCTGAACGGCCACACGCCTTTCCCCGTCTAGGTTTTGGCTTGTCGAAGGTCAAAACTTAAGAACGGAGAAAGGCGTGCAGAACGCTAGCTTATGGCGCGCGGCGTTGGACGTCGAGAACACCGTCGTCGAGGACGTGGAATTCAACGACCACACGCAGGTGATTGTGGCCCACGTGAGGCCCACAAGGGCGAACCGGGGTCGCTGTGGAGCCTGCGGATCGAGGGCCGACGGTGGTTCTCCTGCCGACTGTCCGACAGGATCTGAATTCGAGAACTTCTCCTCCCACCACGACCGAAGCCCCTGGGCCTATGGCCTGGCCAGGTCGTTCGGTCGCTTCCGCTCCAGCACGTTCCCAACTCGGCCCATCTGAATCAACCCGCGTGTTGACGCGGGTCCGTCTGGGCGCTTAGGGCATGTCTCCCAATAGTTTGAGCCATTCGACGATGCCGGCGAGGAGGAATCCGGCCCGGTAAGTCAGGGCAAGCTTGTCATACCGAGTTGCCACCGCTCGCCACTGTTTTGCCTTGTTGAAGGCCCTTTCCACCACGTTGCGGCCCTTGTATGCCTCGGCATCGAAGTTCGGTGGACGCCCACCCGCGCTGCCCTTGTTCTTGCGG
>NZ_JBHXWI010000008.1:0-226728 GCF_042671975.1 Rhodococcus sp. NPDC127593
AGGACAACCTCGCCTACGACCCGGACAAACACGGCGCCCTCCAACGACTGATCGCCCACCAACAACCGGCGGCTTGACACAGGGCAACTCATGCCCGCACCTCGACTCGTCGGGGTGCCGTCCGCAGCAGGTACACGAGGTCGGGGCGCGCCTTTGCCACGGCCGTCACGGTGACGGCGATGATGAGGCCCTCGCCGATGCCGATCAGCACGTGCGCCCCGAGCATGTAGGCCGCCACCGCGCCCAGCGAAGTCGAGTCTCCGGATGTCGCATGACCGCCGATCGCGTACTCGAGCACGAAGCCCGTCGACGCCGCCACCGTTCCGCACAGGGCCGCGGTGAACGCGAGCCCGCCGAGGCCGCGAAAACGCAGTCGCTCGGGCCGCACGACGAGCGGACGCAGGGTCACCGCGACGCCGTAGCCGACCACCACCCCGATGATCGCCATGTTGGTGATGTTCGCTCCCAGCGCTGTCAGCCCACCGTCGGCGAACAGCAGGGCCTGCACGATCAGCACGATCGAGACGCAGAGCATGCCGGTGTAGGGGCCGACGAGGATGGCGGCCAGCGCGCCACCGAGGAGGTGCCCGCTCACCCCGGGAAGGATCGGGAAGTTGACCATCTGGACCGCGAAGATGAAGGCCGCCACGAGACCGGCCATCGGGGCGGTGCGTTCGTCGAGTTCCGAGCGCGCGCGCCATACGGCGATCGACAGTCCCACCACCGCGACGACGACGAACAGCAGTGAGGTCGGCGCATTGATCAGGCCGTCGCTCATGTGCATTGCCACGGGTTCCACGGCGTCTCCTCCGGCCGGCAGCTGATCCTTCGAAGTCTAGTTTCTCGTATGAACACTTGAACAGGTGTTCATGGGTACTGGAAAGCGTGCGGTGTCTCCGCGGATCCCGGGTCAGTGCCAGGTGTGGTCGACGAGCGCCGTGCGGGGCCCGAACTTGGGTTTGACCGCCTGTCCGCTCACCTCCAGCAGTCGCACGGCGCGATGGCGGTGTGGCTGGAGCGGGGCCAGATACTCCACCATCTCGGCGTCGTCGAGGGGCTTGCCGAGCAGCGACCACCCCACCATCGCGGCCAGGTGATAGTCGCCGACCGACAGGGCGTCGGGGTCGCCGAGCGCACGCTGCGATACCTCGGCCGCCGTCCAGATCCCGACGCCGGGGACGGACATCAGCCGTCGATTCGCCTCCTCGCGGGGGAGGTCGACGATCTTCTCGAGCCGGTCGGCGACCTGCGCGCAGCGGACGATCGTGCGGGACCGGTTGGGGTCGACATTGGCCCGGTGGAATTCCCAGGACGGAACTCGCCGCCACACGTCCGCGGTCGGGGGCAGCCGCATCCCGTCCGGGGCGGGACCGGGCGCGGGATCGCCGAACTTCCACACGAGACGCCGCCACGCCGCGAACGCGGCGAGGCCGTGCACACGCTGCTCGAGGATCGCGGGAACGAGGGCCTCCATCACCCGGTCGGTGCGGCCGAGGCGCAGGTGCGGGAATCGGCGGTGGGCCTCGACGAGGATCGGATGGTCGGGAGCGAAGTCCACGCAGTCGTCGTGGTCGCCGACGAGGCGGCCCAGTCCGGCGGAAAGCTCGTGGGCACCCGCACCCCACGCCTGACAGCGCACCGAGTGGCGGTCGATCTGGGTGAGGCGATACGTGACCGGGCCCGACCTCTGCACCGACGTCCGCCAGATCGAGCCGTCGGCCGTCCGGCGGTGGCAGGGGTCGCCCTTACCGCGTTGCAGCGGCTGCAACGACATGGCGACGTCCAGGGGACGCCGCGCGGTCACGGTGGTCTCGACCACCTCCAGCGAAACCGTCATCGAATGCAGCGTATCCACTCCGAAGGCGACCGCTACCGGCGGCTGTCGGAGCGCGCACGTAAAGTCCCAGCCATGATCATCGTGAGCACCGACGGATCCTGCCTCCGCAACCCCGGTGGGGCGATCGGCTGGGCATGGGTCAATCACGAGGGTCCCAGCCAATCGGGTGGCGAACCCTCCGGGACAAATCAGATCGCTGAGCTGCGGGCCCTGCTCGAAGCGATCACCGCGCATCCCGGGGCCGATCCGCTGCTGATCGAGTCCGATTCCCAGTACGCCATCAAGTGCGCGTCGGAGTGGCTGCCCGGTTGGAAGCGCAAGGGCTGGAAGACGGCGGGTGGCGCTCCCGTCAAGAACCTCGCGCTGGTGCAGTCCATCGACCGGGCCATCAGCGAACGCCCCGGGCCCGTGCGTTTCCGCTGGGTTCGTGGCCACGTCGGCAACCACTACAACGAGATGGCCGACGTCCTCGCCGGCGAAGCGGCTCGTGCCGTCGCCTCCGGTGCGCTCGCGCCGGCGCCGGTCTCTGCCCCTGCCCCCGCGCCTGCACCGGCAGCAGTCGCGCCGTCCACCCCCGAGGCCGAGGACGCGTTCACGCTGTTCTGAGCGGCCCCTGTTCTGATCAGCCGGGGTTCTGCGTCCGGCACTGCGTCGAGGAGAAGACTGTTGTCCGAGGATCTGCGGGTGCAGGAGTTCTGGCGTGCGCTGGGGCTGCCCGGCATCATCGACGTCCACACCCACTTCATGCCCGCAAACGTGATGGAGAAGGTGTGGGGATACTTCGACGCAGTCGGTCCCCTCACCGGACGTGAGTGGCCCATCCACTACCGGCACGAAGAGGATGTCCGCGTCGAACACCTCCGCGGGTTCGGTGTCAGGCGGTTCACGTCGATGATCTATCCGCACAAGCCGGAGATGGCCGCGTGGCTGAACCAGTGGTCGGTCGAGTTCGCCGAACAGACCCCCGACTGTCTGCGGACGTCCACGTTCTACCCGGAGGAGTCCGCGGCCACGTATGTCGCGGAGGCGGTCGAGTCGGGCACGCGCGTCTTCAAGTCCCACATTCAGGTGGGCGATTACTCGCCGAACGATCCGCTCCTCGACCCCGTGTGGGGTGTGCTGCAGGAGTCCGGTGTCCCGGTGGTCATCCATTGTGGGTCGGGGCCGGCGCCCGGCACCTACACGGGCCCCGGCCCGATCGCCGAGTTGCTGTCGCGATACCCGAGGCTGCACCTGATCATCGCCCACATGGGTCTGCCGGAATACCGGGAATTCCTGGACTTGGCCGATCAGTACAGCAACGTGTATCTCGACACCACGATGACGTTCACGGACTACACCGAAGCGGCCACACCGTTTCCGCGCGACCAGGTGCACCGGTTGTCGGATCTGCAGGAACGCATCGTGTTCGGCAGCGACTTCCCCAACATCCCGTATCCCTACCTCGACGCACTCGAGGGACTCACCCGATTCGACCTGGGCGAGCCGTGGCTGCGAGCGGTGTGCCACGACAACGCGGCGCGGCTCTTCGCGATCGACTGACGACCGGGTACGGTGTCGCGTCGATCCGGTTCCGTGTCACCGTCATTCGCCCGCCGACCAGTCGGCGCCGCTCTCGCCCGGACGCAGGGTGCCGAACGTCCACTCGAAGCCCTCCAGGTCGAGGACCCGGCAGCGGTAATTACCCCATTCGGTGCTCGAGGGCTCCCAGACCGAGGTCGCGCCGGCCTCGACGGCTGCGGCGTAGACCTCGTCGACCTCGCTGTCGGTGCTGACGCTGAGATACGTGCCGTGCCCGACGGTCTCGCCCCGGAGCACCGGCCGGGCGGTTCTCTGTAGCGGTCATGGGGCGACGATACGAACTATCGAGGTCAGCCACGGTCCGCAATGTCCGTAGCCCCGGAATGTCGGTCGGCGCAGACCCCGCTGACCGAGCTACCTTGCGCTAGAAAGGATTCCACCAGTTGATGAACGCGATGTACAGATTGGTCGGGAAGAAGAACTCCCAGTCCAACCCCATGTGCGGCAGGTCGGGCAGTATGCCGATCATGATCCCGTCCCGTTGTTCGTCAGGGCGGCCAACAGGTGCAGCAGGTTGGCAATCGGTGGTGGGAGAATATCGATGTCCACCCAGTTCATGAGACGTCTCCTCGGTTCGTCCCGACCTGCCTGGCGTATCGACCGCGGCGTGATTTGCGTTACCTCAGTCGTGCCGCACGGACAGTGGGCGGTAGAGGTCCTTGCAGCCAGGCGAGTGTCACGATCTCTTGAGGCTTCGTCGCCTACGGTTTCCCGCTCACGCGTTATGGGCGTTGCATGAGCTCCTCGACGAGCCAACCGTTCCGATTCCCAGACGGATTCGCACCGTTCGCACTATCTCATTGAGCAGCATGGGGATCGGGTCGAATGTTACGACGAGCACGATCGCGTCTTTCGGACCGAGGGTGGCTCGCATCCAGTCGTCGACGGAGTCTTGATGTGATGTGGGCCGTTCGGCCCAAAGCCCGTTCTTCGTGTGTTCGTAGGCATTCTTGATGATCAGAGTGGCCGGGTCGAGTCGATCGAGCTGGCCAAGATATCCCGCTGTGTCCGTCGCGATGCGCAGGACACGGTGTGGGATCACGGAGGAGGTGGGCGAGGGAAAGGCCTTACCGGGTCCACCCGCGCCCGCCGACCACGCGCCGTAAACGAGCGGATTGGCGGTCCGCATGACCGCGTACAGCCTCCGCGGCGCCGATTCCACGATGGCGCTCCGCAACAGTTCCCGCCAGATTGCGCTCGAGAGCCCGGACCCCTGGTAGTCCGGGTGTACTCCCGCCGAGTTGGCATAGAGGCAATCCCGGCCACCGAACTGTCGTTGATTGGACGCGACCCAGGCCGCGGGGGTTCCATTCGAGTCGAGCACGACGACCAGTCCATGTAGGTCGTCGAGCTTCGCATCGGAGAGCCAGTCGTTCCAGAACTCCGGGGTGGTTCCGGTGTAGGTTTCGACCGCTACCGGGACGAAGTTTCTGCGAAGGAATTCCCGGCCGCCCGGCGACAGACGCTGAGCCACGTTCGTCCAGAGTAGGCCCGTAAAGCCGGGCCGAACCGCGAATCTCTTTGCCCCGGAAGCCAACTCCGGAGGGCACCGCGGGGTGATGGAATCGGTAGTGGCCATAGATGATCCTTCTCTCGCGCTGGGCATGAGTCGACAGTGAACGGTCACAGGTCGATGGTGAGTTGGGCGGAGTTCGCGCGGTCGGTGCAGATGAGCATTGTGTCTGGTTCATCGAGGAACGCCGATCGTCCGCGGCGGTCGACGTCACCGGAGACGACCCGCACTCGGCATGTGCCGCAGAATCCTTGCCGGCACGAGTACGGCACATCGGGCATCGCATCTCGCACGGCGGCGAGGGCCGATGTGTCCGCGGAGACGTGGACAGATTCTGCGGTGCGCGCCAGACGAATCTCGAACGGCTGACCACCGACGACCGGTTCGGGGCTGAACCTCTCGAAATGCAGTCCGGCCGCACCAGTGTGGTCGAACTCGGTCCGAATATCGGCAAGGAGCCCGGGCGGTCCGCAGAAATAGACCGACGTGCGCGGACCGGCCTGTGCCAGCAGCTCGGCAGCCGTGCGGCGTGGACCGGTAAGGATCCGGACCCGATCGGAGTCGAGTTCGCCGATCTCGTCGAGAAATGCCATGGTCGCGGTGTCACGGCCGAGATAGGTCAGGTGCCAATCGACACCCGATGCCGCCGCCGCGCGCATCATCGGCAGAATCGCGGTGATACCAATGCCTGCGGCGACGAACACCACACGGGAGATGTCGGCTCGGGCCAGGTGCGGGTATGCGAAGGGGAAGGCGTTACGGGGACCACCCGCGGTGACCTGGGCGCTGATGGGGAGCCGGTCGTGGATCTCGATCGATGCGCCGCCACCGTCGGGGATGCGACGGATCGCGATCCGGTAGCTTCGCCGATCGATGTGATCGCCGCACAGCGAGTACTGACGGACCTTCCCCGAGGGCAGTGTCAGGTCGATATGTGCGCCCGGATGCCACTGCGGAAGTGCCGACCCGTCCGCGGATTCCAGACGCAGGCTGAGCACCCCGTCGGCCTCGAGGCGCGTGTCAGCCACGACGAGGCGCAGCACCCGATCGACCGGAGTGGGTTCGATGATCCGCACTCGGCTGGACACGGCGGCGTAACCACGGACCACGAACCGTAGGCCGGACATCAGCCGGTCGGGTTTGTTCGGTCGGCGCAGCGACGGGGGGACCGGTGGGGGACGGAATTGGGTCATGAGCGGACTCCAGATCGGGCGAGGTGCTGATCAGGCTGCGGCACGGGCCGCAGGTGAGGAGGCGAGGTAGGCGACTGCCTGGCTGGTCGAGCCGTACCGGGACGGGTGGTAGCCGGGTCGGAAGTACTCGACGAACATCCGTGCCAGGCTCCAAGGGCTCGGAAACAGACCCTTCCGCCAGGCCCGCCGAACATCACGAAACCGGATACGCCGGTCGCCCTCGTCGAGGTCGGGATCAACGGACATCAGGAATCGGAGGCCCCGGCCCAACAGGATCGCAAATGTCGGCGCGGCGATCAGCCACGTACGTGCCCTGCGCAGGTAGCCGCCGTCGAGGTGGGTGAAGAGGTCGAACGCGACATGGCGATGTTCGACCTCCTCGGCCAGGTGCCAGCGGAGCAGGTCGAGCACCCGCGGGTCGAGGGCATCGTCCCAGGCATGGGCGTTGAGTCCCCAGTCCCCGAGGTAGGAGGTGAAGTGTTCGAGGGCGGCGACGATGGCAACCCGTTCGAGGAGCCAGGAATGGGCTTTGCGCCCGGTAAGGTCACGGTCGCTGAGGAGGCGGCGGAACATCCACCGGATCTGCGCTACGTACGAATCTGTGTGCAGTCCTTGGGTATTCAGATGATCGAGCAGCGACTGGTGCGACGACGAGTGAGTGGCTTCCTGGCCGATGAACCCGATCACGTCCGCACGGACGGCGTCGTCCTTGATCAGCGGCAGTGCCTGCTGGAAGACGTCGACGAAGAACACCTCGCCTTCGGGCAGGAGCATGTTCATCCCGTTCACGACGTGCGTGGCGACGGGGTCGGCGTCGAGGTAGTGCATCGGCAGCCCGGTCCAGTCCCAGGACACGTTTCGGGCGGCGATGGCGACCTTGTCGGAGTCGGTGTGTGCGGTCATCGTGGTTCTCCGTTCGAGTTGGTGGTCTCCGGTTCGTGCTCGCCGACGAAGGACCGCACGAGATCGGCGATCGCAGTCGGGTTGAACAGGGGTATCCAGTGCCCGCCGTCGACTGAATGAACTCGTGAATCAACTGCCCAGCGACCGATGTCGACTTGGCTCGCCGGGGTGATGAAGATGTCCCGCCGTGGAGCCAGAACCTGAACGGGCACATCGGTAGTGCGCTCTTGCGGGCGTAACAGGCGCGGCAGCAAGTTTGCGGTGTAAATCCTCAGCGCGCCGCGATTGTCGTGGGCGCGGTGTGCCGAGACATCAGCGGGACGGACTCCGGTTTCGAAGTGCGAGGCCAGAGCAATCGTGCTGTCGACCAAGCCCAGCCGGCACGCCAGCGGTGCGACCCAGGGGATCTGGAAGAACCCCATGTACAGCGGCGACTTCCACTGCCCCAAAAGGTCTTTCCAGCCCCGGGGGCCCGCTGCAAGCCGGGACCGAATCCAGTAGGGCACGTGATCGAGACACGGCCCGGAGATCGAGGTCAGCGACGCGATGCGATGGCGCTGCGCCGGATCGGTGGCGGCATGCCAGGCCTGCACCGAGCCCCAATCGTGCCCGGCAAGATGCACCGGCCGCCCCGGCGAGACCGCGTCGACGACCCGGCCGATGTCGTCTGCCAGCTGGTCGAGGCGATAGTCGCTGATTCGTCTCGGGCGCCCGGACGCTCCCGAACCCCGCACGTCGAATGTCACCACGCGCAACGTCGACGCGAGTTCGCCCGCCACCCCGTCCCAGACCCGGTGATCATCGGGAAACCCGTGCACGCACAACACCGTCGGCGCGTCCGGGTTCCCCCGCTCGTGTACCGCCAGCTGCACCCCGTCCGAGGCGTCGACGAACCGGGTCGTCAGGACGCCCTCGCCGTCACCCGCGGGTGTTCCTCTCGACAGCCGAGGTTTCGTAGGGTGCACGGCGCGATGAGACGACCGATTCAATGGTGTCATGCGAAGCCCTTCATGGATGTGGCGGCGGTGGACCCGGGTGAGCATCGGTCCGTGTGGTCAGCGGCCGGTGAAGACGGCGTCGCGTCGGTCGATCAACGATTGGATGCCTTCGGCACCGTCGGCGGAACCGAACAGGCGGGCGACGTCGGGTCCGAGTTGGGAGATAGCGGCGTCGTCGCCGAGCCGGCGGGCGCGGTGCGCGCTGGCGAGGACGGCGCCTACTCCGAGAGGCGCGGCCTTGCCGGCGATGGTGTGCGCGATCTGGCGTGCCCGGTCGACGGGGTTGTCGGCGATCTCTTGGATGAGGCCGATGCGGTGGGCTTCGGCGGCGTCGAATTCGTCGCCGGTGAGCATCCAGCGCATGGCGTTGCCCCAGCCGGTTTCGCGGGGGAAGCGCAGGGTGGCGCCGCCGAACGGGTAGATGCCACGGCGGACCTCGAGTTGACTGAACCGGGTACCGGCCGCAGCGACACGAATGTCAGCGGCGAGCAGTAGTTCGATGCCCAGGGTCATGACCCAGCCGTGGGCTGCAGCGACGATCGGTGTCGTCCAGTCGCCGTCCAGTCGCCAGGGGTCGCGTCCATCGGCGGGGTACGGAGTTTCACCGGCCGCGATGGCAGGGGCGACGTCGACGAGGTCGAGCCCGCCGGTGAAGTGCTCACCGTGGGCGAACAGGACGCCGCAGCGCAGTTCGGGGTCGGATTCGAGCAGGGCATACGCACGGGACAGATCGCCGAGCATGGCGCGGTTGAACGCGTTGCGTTTGTTGGGCCGGTCCAATCCGATCAGCAGGACGTGTCCGTCGCGTTCGAGCGTGATCGTGTCGGGTTGCGCGGTGTCGGTCATCGGGATCCTTGTCGTTCGTCGGCGAGGTTGCGATTGAACGTGATTCGGACAGAAATCGGTGCGCTCTGCAACGCGCGGAAGGTAGCGGCAGTCAACGCGGCGAAAGCGGGATGGGACGCGAAGGTGCGTGTGCGGGCTTCGATATCGTCGCCGGGCTCCAATCGCGCGGTACCGGTGCGCCAGCGGGCGCCGTGCCGGATCCACACATTCGGGTCGGCGGTGATGTTTGCCGCCCATCCGGATCGCGTGCCGTGTTGCGAGATCAACCAGGCACCGGTGTCGTCAAAGGCTGCGGCGACCGGGACACGACGGAATTGGCCGGTCTTGCGTCCGATCGTTTCGAGTTCGGTGGCGAGCGTGGTGCCGATCCCGATGCGATTGAGCGCACGCACGGTGGGGTTGGCGACGTAGCGTCCCACCAGGCGCTCGACACGGAACTTGCGGCGGGCCCGCTCCTCGGGGGGTGGCGTCATCGTGTCTTCCTCTCGAAGTTTCCGGGAGTCAGCCGTGTTTTTTGCGGGAGACGCGCATGGTGATGCACGTGCGTACTGCGACGGTGCCGTCGGTCGTGAGTACCTCCACCGGGACTTCCAGGTCGACCGGATCGTCACCGAATGCGGGAACCGCATCTATCACCGCGACGGCGCGCATGTCGGTGACCGCTTTCGCCAGATATTCGACGGTCATGCCCACAGGGATCCATCGGTGCGTCGCCGGAACAGTGACGTCAGTCATCATGCCCGCCGCCAGTTCGGCCATGTTGCACGAAGCGATGGCATGGAATGTTCCGAGATGGTTGCGTGAGCCGCGTCGATTCGGGGCCCGCACTTCGCAGCGCGCCGGCTCGAGGATTGCGATTTCGGGATGAATCGTCCCGAAGTAGGGGGCCTTGAAGCAGACACCCGCGGTGAAGAGCTGCTTGCCCAGAGGCAGCTGCCGCATCGTGTTCCATAGTCTGAGATTCGCGCTCGTCGTCGAACCAGTCGAATGTCCTTGTACCGTTGGGTTATTCATTGATACAACCTGTTCTCTCTGTTCGCTTTGCCGAGTCGGGCATGTCTTGGCCGGACCTGTGGGAGATCCGCGAGTTCGGAGCAGTCGGGCCATCCAGAATTCATCCGGCCCAGTTCATGACTGCCTACGGATTGCATGACGCCTCACGACACGGCGCCGGGTGGGCGAGTGCACCGTCGGAAAGTAGGTGTGAATCCTAGTTACGTGTTTCAGGTAACCATAGTAGAATGATCGTGCTACTGCAAGGATTGTTCGCTCAACGCAAGGATGGATGCCCATGACGCCGAGTCCACGCGAACGCCTCATCGCCGGCACGATCGCGCTCGTGCGGGAGCGCGGCGTCGCCGGCACCGGAATCACCGATCTGCTGGCGCGTAGCGACACGGCGCGGCGGTCCATCTATCAGAACTTCCCCCGCGGGAAGGCGGAACTCATCGAGGAATCCACCCGGGTGGCCGGCCAGCTGATGAGTTCGATCATCGCCGAGTTCACCGCGTCCGACAGTCCCACCGACAGCCTCGTTGCCTTCATCCACATGTGGAAAGACACGCTGGAGGCCAGCGACTTCACCGCCGGATGCCCGATCGTCGCTGCGGCCCTCGGCGGCCCCGAGGCGCCGTTGGCGCCCGCCGTTGCTGCCCAGGTATTCGACAACTGGGCGAATCTGCTCGCCGAGCAACTCGAGCGCGCGGGGGTTGGTGAGTCTGCCGCCAGGTCGCTTGCTACCACCGCAGTGTGCGCGATCGAGGGCGCCGCCATCCTCGCCATCTCGTCGCGGTCGGTGCGCCCGCTCGACCAGGTCGGCGTACACCTCGCCGAGATCGTGTCCCTTCATCTGGGCGACAGTCGCCCGTAGCGGCGGTCCGGGCTCCACTTCGCTGTACGCACGTGGAGATCATCGGGAACAACAGTTCGAGTGGACTTGCAACGAATCCGGAATTTGCTGGTAATCGGCATCTTTGACATATCGCGCCCCGTGCCGTGTGTGCCCTCGGCAGGATTCGAACCTGCGACCTACCCTTTAGGAGAGGGTTGCTCTATCCCCTGAGCTACGAAGGCGCGGTGCACGCGCGGGGCGCACACCGAGGTGAGTGTAGCGGGAATGGTGGTGCGCTCGCGATGGGGAGGGCATGGTTGTCGCAGATGTTCTGGAAGTGACGACGGAACGGGAGACGCACATGTCCGAGATCGACTTGACCGACCTCGCTGCGCGGCACGACGGTTCGCTGAACTTGCACGGTTATCTGGCGAGGCCGTCCGGTGAGGGTCCGTGGCCGGGTGTGGTGATGGTGCACGAAGCGTTCGGCTTGGACGATGTAATGCGTCGGCAGGCCGACAGGCTGGCGACGGCAGGGTTTCTGACTCTGGCGCCGGATTTGTTCAGTGCGGGCGGTGCGCGACGCTGTCTGGTGTCGACGATCCGGGCGATGCTCTCGGGGAAGGGGCGGGCGTACGGCGACATCGAGGCGGCCCGTCAGTGGTTGTCCGGTTCGTCGGACTGCACGGGGAAGCTCGGTGTCATCGGGTTCTGCATGGGCGGCGGGTTCGCGCTGATGGCCCTGCGCACGGGGTTCGACGCGGCGGCCCCGAACTACGGGGTCCTGCCGCGCGACCTCGAGGCGGCGGTGGCGGGTGCGTGCCCGGTGGTCGCCAGTTACGGCGGGAAGGACTTCGCTCTGCGGAACGCGGCGGCCAAGTTGGAGGCGGCGCTGACGAAGGCCGGCGTGGCTCACGATGTGAAGGAGTACCCCACCGCGGGTCACGCGTTCTTGAACGACGAACTGGCCGGACCGAAGGTGCTGCGCCCCCTGGTGAAGGTCACGGGGATGGTGCCCGACCCGGAAGCCGCCGCCGACGCGTGGAAGCGGATCGACGGTTTCTTCGGGGAGCACCTGCGTTGATCAATTGATGTACTGGCGGGCGCTCGAGGTGGCGCGTCGGTAGTCGAGTCCGCATGCCCGGACGACCTGCCCGAGACTGAGGTAGCCCTCGATGCTGGTGGCTTTCGCGAATTTGCCGTCGGCCCGCACCGTGACCGTGACGCTGGACGCGACCGAATCGACCCGGGCGAGCTCGTACTCGTCGACGCCGTCGGCGGCCTGAGCCACGCAGGTGACTGCGCCCTGGGCGTACGCGATCTCGATCAGGTCCTCGATCATGTGCAGGCTCCTCGCCTCGAAGTAACGAACTGAGGTTAGCCTTAGCTACTCGGCTCCTGTCAAGTTCCGCGACGCGGAATACCGTCCTCGACCGCCGTCCGCGAGCGGTCCCGGCGTAACGTGACCCACGCTTTCGGACGGTGACAGCAAGGACTGAGAAGGGTTGCAGGTGTTCCATGGCTGACCGCACTTCCTCGACGGGCTCGATCGGATCGGAACCGGGTGATGGCTCAGGGGCGGGACCGGCCGGCGAGCCGCATCTCTCCAGGCAGCTCGCCAACCGGCACATCCAGCTGATCGCGATCGGCGGAGCAATCGGCACGGGCCTCTTCATGGGGTCCGGGAAGACGATCTCGCTGGCCGGACCGTCGGTGATCTTCGTCTACATGATCATCGGTTTCATGCTGTTCTTCGTGATGCGGGCGATGGGTGAGCTGCTGCTCTCCAACCTGCATTACAAGTCGTTCTCCGACTTCACCGCCGACCTGCTCGGCCCCTGGGCCGGGTTCTTCACAGGGTGGACGTACTGGTTCTGCTGGATCGTCACCGGCATCGCCGACATCATCGCGATCTCCGGTTACGTGCAGTACTGGTGGCCCGACCTCCAGTTGTGGATCCCGGCGGTAGTCGCCATCGCGGCGCTGCTGCTGCTGAACCTGCCGACCGTGCGGGCGTTCGGTGAGACCGAGTTCTGGTTCGCGCTGATCAAGATCATCGCCATCGTCAGCCTCATCGTCGTCGGACTCGTGATGGTGTTCGCCCACTTCACGTCGCCCAACGGGTCGGAGGCCGGCTTCGACAACCTGTGGAACGACGGCGGCATGTTCCCGACCGGGGCGATGGGCTTCGTGGCCGGATTCCAGATCGCGGTCTTCGCGTTCGTCGGTATCGAGCTCGTCGGCACCACGGCGGCCGAGGCGAAGGACCCGGAGAAGAACCTGCCCAAGGCCATCAACTCCATCCCGATCCGCATCCTGTTGTTCTACGTGGTCTCGCTGATCGTGATCATCTCGGTCACGCCGTGGCGTGAGGTCGTTCCCGGCGAGAGCCCGTTCACGGCGATGTTCACCCTCGCCGGTCTGGGGATCGCGGCGGGAGTCATCCAGTTCGTGGTGCTGACGTCGGCGGCGTCCTCGGCGAACTCGGGAATCTATTCGACGTCCCGGATGGTCTACGGCCTCGCGCAGGAGGGTGACGCACCGGCCGGGCTCGGCAGGCTCTCCTCCCGCAAGGTCCCGGCCAACGCGCTGATGTTCTCGTGCGCCTTCCTGCTGTCGGCGATCGCGCTGCTGTTCTCCGGTGACTCCGTCATCGAGGCCTTCACGACTGTGACGACAATCTCATCGGTGCTGTTCATGTTCGTGTGGACGATGATCCTGGCCAGCTACATCGTGTATCGGAAGCGTCGGCCCGAATTGCACGAGGCGTCGAAGTTCAAGATGCCCGGTGGTGTGGTGATGTGCTGGGTCGTCCTGGCGTTCTTCGTGTTCCTCATCTGGGCGTTGACCCAGGAGGCCGACACCCTCGAGGCTCTCCTCGTCACACCGGTATGGTTCGTCGTGCTCGGGATCGCATGGGCGGTGATTCGCCGGCGCGCCCCGCACCGCGCTCGGTACGCCGCGTTCAAGGCCGAGCTCGAGGAGCGCCGAACATAAACGTTCGGTAACGGTGGCGCGGACCTATATCGTTTTGTTACATTCTTCGCCAGACAGAGGAGCCCACCCCGGATGGGGAGAGCTGCAATCCGACGACTGACGAGGTATTTACTGTGGGTTCCCACCACCGGGCGAACGGGTCTTCCATTCGCTTCGAGATCGATCCGGACGCGGCGCGCGGACGCCATCGCAACCAGCAGGCCGGAGCGGGCGTGGGCATCAAGGCCGCGACTATTGCGGCCGCCACCGGAGCCATCGTGGTCGGTGCAGCCCAGCTGGGCGCCGGGAACGCTGCTGCCGCCCCCGTCGACTCCCACGAGACGAGCGGCGCTCAGACCCTGCCGGGTCTGCCGTTCGAGATCCCGGCCGGTGTCCTTCCCGCCGGCTTCGAACTGCCCGCAGACCTCGGTGCCGCCGCCCAGAACCTCGGCGGCCCGGACCTCGGCGCTCAGGCGCAGCAGTGGCTGTCGTCCGTCAACCCGGTCAAGCCCCACGCGGTTCAGCCGGTGTCGGGCAAGCTGACCTCGAACTTCGGTTCCCGCTGGGGAGCACACCACGGCGGCATCGACATCGCGGCGCCCATCGGCACCTCGGTGCTCGCGGCGGCCGACGGCCAGGTCATCGACGCCGGCGCGGCGTCCGGTTTCGGACTGTGGGTCCGTCTGCTGCACGACGACGGCACCGTCACCGTCTACGGACACGTCAACGACTACACCGTGAGCGTGGGGCAGCGCGTCACCGCCGGGCAGGAAATCGCCCACGTCGGTAACCGCGGCGAGTCCACCGGACCGCACCTGCACTTCGAGGTACACGACGCGAGCGGAAACAAGATCGATCCGGGACGCTGGCTGCAGGACCGCGGCGTGGCCGTCACCTGGGGCAACGCAGGCGCCAACGCGTAAGGGCCTATTCCGGCTCGAGATCGTCGTCGTTGCGGAACACGAGTGGTCCGCTGTCGAGGGCGATCGCCCAGCGTCGTGAGACGGCCCAGTCCCGGCCGTACGAATCGTTGCTGATGTCCTGGACGCCGGCGAAATCGTCGACGATGACGCCGGCCTCCAGGGGCCACTTCTTCTCGGCCAGTTCGTGATCGGCCGAATGCCGCGTTTTCACGCGCGTGCCCACTGAGAACTCTGGCTTCTTCTTGGAGTCGGTATCAGGCGTCATCTCAGATCCTTCCGCTCACCAGCGTCTGGTTCGAGGTTAGCCCGCCATCCCGCATTCGCGTGGGATGAACGGATATGCTCCCCCGTGAGCGCAGTTCGACGCGCAGTTGGGGAGTGGTATGGGTCGCGAAGTGACGTCTCGGACATTCACCCGAGCAGACCGGCGCCTGTTCCGGCAGAAGGTGCTCATGTGCGTCGACGCGCTCGAGAGGATGCTGCGGGAGGGAGCGTTCGCCGACGACGTCGACCCGCCGAGTCCCATGCTGGGCATGGAGATCGAGTTCAATCTCGTCCACGCCGACATGACGCCCGCGATGTCCAATCTCGCCGTCCTCGAGTCGATCGACGACGACGCCGTGTTCCAGACCGAACTCGGTCAGTTCAACGTCGAGATGAATGTCCGGCCGGGTCCCCTGACCGGTGAGGGGACGTTCGAGCTCGAACGCACCCTGCGGGCGTCGCTGCACGTCGCCGACGCGCGGATCCACGGGCACGACGCCCAGCTGGTGATGGTGGGCATGCTGCCGACGCTGCAACTCGAGCACCTCGGCCGGGAGTGGATCACCGCGAATCCCCGCTACGAGCAGCTCAACGATCAGATCTTCGCCGCGCGCGGGGAGGACATCGAACTCGACCTCGAGGGTGTGCCGCTCGAGGGTCGGCTCGCCGAACAGCTGAAGGTGGACGCCAATTCGGTGCTCCCGGAAGCTGCGTGCACGTCGCTGCAGCTGCACCTGCGCGTCGCGCCGGACGAATTCGCCGCACACTGGAACGCCGCGCAGTGCCTCGCCGGTGCCCAGGTGGCGCTCGCCGCGAACGCGCCGTTCATGGCCGGCAAGGCGTTGTGGCACGAATCCCGCATCCCGATCTTCGAGCAGGCCACCGACACGCGTCCGCTGGAACTGAAGAACCAGGGTGTGCGGCCCCGCGTGTGGTTCGGCGAGCGGTGGATCACGTCGGTCTTCGACCTGTTCGAGGAGAATTCCCGATACTTCCCGGCGCTGCTGCCGGAGGTGTCCGACGTCGACCCGTCGGCCGAACTCGACGCGGGCCGGGTGCCGGACCTCAGCGAACTGCAGATGCACAACGGCACCATCTACCGGTGGAACCGCCCGGTGTACGACAGCGACGACGGCAAGCCGCACCTGCGGATCGAGAACCGGGTGCTGCCCGCGGGCCCGACCGTGCTCGACACGATGGCGAACGCCGCGTTCTATTACGGCGGGCTGCGCGGGCTCGTCGAATCCGATCGGCCGGTCTGGTCGCAGATGTCGTTCAACGCGGCCGAGGAGAACCTGCACGCGGGCGCGAAGTACGGCATGGACGCCGAGTTGTACTGGCCCGGTGTCGGGTTCGCGGGCGCCGACGAGCTCGTCCTGCGGCGGCTGCTGCCGATCGCCGACGAGGGGCTCGCCGCGTTCGGGCTGTCCGCGAAGGCCCGCGACCGCTACCTCAGCGTCATCGAGGGCCGGTGCGTCACCCGGCAGACGGGGGCGTCGTGGCAGCGCGCGCAGGTGGTCCGGCACGAGAACGCCGGTCTGAGCCGCCCGGAAGCCCTCGCCGCCATGTTGCGTCAGTACGTGGAGAACATGCGTGAGGGCAGCCCCGTCCACACCTGGCCGGTGTGAACGGCGCCGCGGCGGCTCTCACACCGTGGCCGACCAGCTGTCGGGGCCGAACACCTCGTAGTGGATGTTCTCGGCGGGCACGTCCTTCGCGAGGAGCGCCTCCCGCATTCCGAGCATGAACGGCAACGGACCGCACAGGTAGGCGCGGGTGCCGGGCGCGATCGTGACCTCGCCGAGGTCGGCGCGTCCCTCCTGCAGGCTGCTCTCGGGCCGCCGGGCGCCCAGGTCTTCGTACCAACGGTGCATCACGGCGAACGGCAGGCGCTCCACGAGTTCGGTCAGCTCCGCGCGGTGCGCGTGACTGCTGGCGGACCGGTCGGCGTGGAGCACCGAGACCGGTCGGCTGTCCTCGGTGTCGGCGAGATGGCTGAGCATCCCGATCATCGGCGTGCACCCGATGCCCGCGGACACGAGAAGCAGCGGTGCGTCGTCGTCCTGCAGGACGAGATCGCCGAACGGCGTCGACACCGTCAGGACGTCGTCTTCGAAGGTGTTGTGGTACAAAAAGTTCGACACCTCGCCCGCTCGTTTCACCGAGATCCTCCAGTCGCCGAGCGACGGGGCCGACGACAGGCTGTACTGGCGGATCTGGCGCGCGCCGTCCGGCAGGTGAACCGCCACGGACAGGTACTGCCCCGGAGCGAACGCCGGAAGCGGCGAGCCGTCGAGTGAAGTGAGCACGAACGACACCGTGTCGGCGGACTCGTGGCGGCGCTCGCGGACCCGCACGTCCCGCCACACGTCGCCGACCGCCACTCCCGCCGAGGCGTACAGGCCGGCCTCCATTGCGATCAGGGTCTCCGCCATCAGCCAGTACACCTCGTCCCAGGCCGCAGCGACGTCGGGAGTGACGGCGTCACCGAGGACCTCGACGATGGCCGCGAACAGGTGCGTGTGCACGATCGCGTACTGCGAGGGCTCGATCCCCAGTGAGGCGTGCTTGTTCGCGATCCTCGACAGGATGAGGTCGACGCGCGCCTGATCGGGCTCGAGTTGGAGGGCGGCGAACGCGGCGATGGCCCCGGCCAGCGCTTTCTGCTGTTCGCCCTGCTTCTGATTTCCGCGGTTGAACAGGTCTCGTTCGAGTTCGGGGTGCGCGTCGAACATCCTGCGGTAGAACAGCGTCGTGATGTCCGAGATCGCGGCGCCGACCACGGGCAGGGTGGCGCGGATGACGTCCGTCGAGGTGGGCGAGAGCATGTCATTCTCCGATCGTTCGAGAAATCTGGGAAGTTGTGGTGGCGACCCTCGGGAGGGCGAGCAGCACGGTTCCGGTGGGGGACCGAATGAGGTCTTCGATGGTGAGGGCGTCCAGCGACTCGAAGAACGCATTCTGCGCGCGTCGCAGCGCCGACCGCAGCAGGCAACCCGTTCGCAGCGGGCACGGTTGGGCGCCGTCGCAGTCGACGACCTCCGAATTGCCTTCGAGTCGGCGGGCGAGCCAGCCGACGGACGCGGTGCGCCCGAGTTCGGTGATGGCCAGACCGCCCGCGCGTCCCCGGCGAGCGTCGACGATGCCGAGCTCACCCAGCCGGGTAATCACCTTGGCGGCGTGGGTGTACGACACCGACAGTTCCTCGGCGATCGCCCGGCTCCCCGGTCGTTCGCCGTCCCCGGCGACGGCCAGTCGCATGACCACCCGCAGTCCGAGGTCGGTGAACTGTGTGAGTTGCATGACCCGAACGTACTTTAATTCTCATCTCGGATTCCAAATTTGTGACGGACGTCGCTCGGGTGAAGTTGGAGCGGAAAGTGCAGTGTCCCAGTTGTATTCGATTTGGGCACGCGACCCCATCTTCTCATCATCGCCGAAACCGGCCGTCGCGGCTACGGGCGGAGAGCCCGAGTTCATGAGGACTTAAGTCCCTCGTCGAAAGACGAAGGGCGGCAGACGCGAAGCGGAGGCCGGGGATAGTGTGAAGCCATGAGCACACGGGACCGCAACAGCGTCGTCGTCGGTGTCGACGGATCGGACACCTCGAAGTCCGCTGTTCGGGTGGCTGCAGAACTGGCCACCGAACGTGGACTGAACCTGAAGATCATCCACGCACTCGACTTCGCTCCGTACGGGTTCGGCGGCCCCTACATGGATTCGGGCGGCGTGTACGAGTGGGTCGAAGCGAGCGGCAAGGCGATTCTCCACGAGGCGCAGGAGCAGGCGTTCGCGGTCAATCCCATCATCGACGTCTACACCGAACTGTCGATCGGCAGCAGCGCTCAGTGGCTCGTCGACCTGTCCGAGAACGCCCGGATCGTAGTGGTCGGCGCGTCCGGATCCGGGGCGGCCGCCACCGCACTGCTCGGGAACACGGCGATCAACGTCACCAGCCACGCGCACTGCCCGGTCGTCGTGGTTCGCGGTGACGCCCACGCCGGCGGGCCCGTCGTGGTCGGCGTCGACGGCAGCCCCACCAGTGAGCGGGCGATCTCGGTGGCCTTCCAGGAGGCGTCGCTGCGAAACGCGCCGTTGGTGGCCGTCCACGTCTGGAGCGACCTCGGACCGAAAGCGTTCGAGGACCCGCGGGCCGCGGCCCTGGTGCCGCAGGGACTCGAGGAGGACGAACACGCCGTTCTCGCCGAGAGCCTCGCCGGCTGGCAGGAGAAGTACCCCGACGTGCAGGTCACCCGGGAGGTGTACATCGACAATCCGCGGGCGCGATTGCTCGAGTGGTCGAAGAAGGCGCAACTGCTGGTGGTCGGCAGCCGGGGGCGCGGAGGATTCAAGGGGATGCTGCTCGGATCTACCAGTAACAGCCTGGTCGGTGGTGCACATTGCCCGGTTGTCGTCGTGAGGCCTGCACGCCCGTGACGCGATTGCTCGCAGTAGTGTCTGGGTTGAAGCAGGAACAGGTTGCAGATAACGCCAGGATTGGGGAACGACGTGCGCATAGGTATGGGCTTGAACTACAGCGGCGGTTTCGCCGAGACGGTCGACGAGGTCGCCGACCTGGAGAAAGCCGGGCTCGACATCGCGTTCGTGCCCGAGGCCTACTCGTTCGACGCGGTGAGCCAGATCGGCTACCTCGCCGCCAAGACCACGACACTCGAACTCGCGTCGGGCATCTTCCAGATCTACACCCGCACGCCCAGCCTGACCGCCATGACGGCCGCCGGCCTCGACTTCGTGTCCGACGGACGCTTCGTGATGGGTCTCGGCGCCTCCGGCCCGCAGGTGATCGAGGGCTTTCACGGCGTCAAGTACGACGCCCCGCTCGGGCGCACCCGCGAGGTCGTCGAGATCTGCCGCAAGGTGTGGCGCCGCGAGAAGGTCGAGTTCCAGGGCAAGTACTACCAGATTCCGCTGCCCGCCGAGAAGGGCACCGGGCTGGGCAAGCCGCTGAAGATCATCAACCACCCTGTGCGTGATCGCATCCCGATCGTCATCGCCTCGCTGGGGCCGAAGAACGTGGAGCTGACCGCCGAGATCGCCGAAGGCTGGGAACCCATCTTCTACCACCCGGAGAAGGCCGCGAGCGTGTGGGGCGAGCCCCTGGCCAAGGGTAAGGCGAAGCGCGATCCGAGCCTCGGCGAACTGCAGGTCTTCGCGTCGCCAGCCCTCGCCATCGGCGACGACGTCGAGCACATGCTCGACTGGGTCCGCCCCGGACTGGCGCTGTACATCGGCGGCATGGGCGCGAAGGGCAAGAATTTCTACAACGACCTCGCGGTCCGGTACGGCTACGAGAAGGAAGCCGAGACCATCCAGGATCTCTACCTGTCGGGCAAGAAGGACGAGGCCGCCGCCGCGGTGCCGGACGAGCTGGTGCGGGCCGTGTCGCTGATCGGTCCGGAGAGCTACGTCGCGGAGCGGGTGGCCGCCTTCGCCGAGTCCGGGGTCACCACACTCACCGTCACTCCGCTCGCCGCGGATCGTGCGGGACGCGTCGCGTTGGTCGAGAAGCTCCGCAAGATCTGCGGGTAGCCCCGCAAACCCAAGCAGTGCCCAGCCGGAAGAATCAGGAAGGTGACCATGACCGGAATCAAGCCGATCGTCGTGGGTGTGGACGGATCCGAGTCGGCCTCGGCCGCGGTGGCGTGGGCCGCTCGCGCCGCCGCCGCACTGTCGCTCCCGCTGCACATCGTGACAGTGGTGCACATTCCTGCCTTCTATTACACCGAGCCCTATCTGGCCGAGAGCTTCAAGGAAGAACTCGAGGACACGGCGAAGGCCCGCCTGGGCAGTGCGCGGGTGCACGCCAAGCAGACGGTGGACGAGTCGCTCGACATCACCACCGAACAGCACGAGGGCAAGGTGAGCCAGACACTCATCGAGCTCTCCGCGAACGCGCACACGGTGGTGCTCGGTTCGCGCGGGCACGGTGAGTTCACCGGTCTGCTGGTCGGTTCCACCACCTCCGCGGTCGCCGCGCACGGCCATTGCCCGCTGGTGGTCGTCCGGGGGCGGACCATGGACGGGCAGCCGCCGACGGAGGGGCCGATCGTGGTCGGCGTCGACGGTTCGGAAAGCAGCAAGGCGGCGGTGGAAGTGGCGTTCGAGCAGGCCGCCGCCCGCGGTGCGAGCCTGGTCACGGTCAATGTGTGGAGCGATGTCAGTGTGCAGCCGTCGCTCGGCGCAAGTCCGGAGGACCCGCTGTGGAGCAGCATCCAGACGGGTGAAGAAGTGGTGCTGTCGGAGCGCCTGGCAGGATACCAGGAGCGGTATCCCGACGTGACGGTCGAACGCGTCGTCGCGCGGGACCGTCCGGTGCGGGTGCTCAGCGAGTTCGCCGAGAAGGCGCAGCTGATCGTCGTGGGCAGCCGCGGCCGGGGTGGCTTCAAGGGAATGCTGCTGGGCTCCACCAGCAATGCGTTGCTCCACACCGCGGACTGCCCGGTGATGATCGTCAGGCCGGAAAGCTAGACGCCCCGACGGGATCGGCCGGCGTCAGCGGGCCGCGACAGTTTCGCCGCGGCGGGCTTCGCGGGCGAGCGCCCGATCCCGGGACTCTTCGAACCGGACGGCCTTGACTTCGAGGCTCTGCAGGAACACCGCCAGTTCCTCGCGGCAGCGTTCACCGTCCGGTCCGAAATCGTTACCTTCGAACATGTTCCACTTCCGGAGTACGGGCAGGACGACGTCGTCGAGGTGCTGCCGCAGGTCGTAGATGCCGCCCTTCGCGATCAGGACCGCGTTGCGGCCGAAGTTGTGCATGCGGCGCCGGTCCATCCGAGCGTGCTCGAGCGCTACCGGGTCGACCCCTCGCGTCACGACCAGATAGTGCAGCAGTTCGCGGTCCGTGAGTACGCGGCTCACAGCACTCCGTTTCTGTTCTATCAGTAACCGATTCGCAGGATCAGCTGTGGATGGCCCGGCACGTCGAGTCGATATGCGAGCCGACGCGCCGAATCGTCGACGCGAAGCGGGTGGGAGAGGATGGAGGCGCCCAGCCGGGCGTCGACGGCGGTCAGCCACGCACGTTCGACCGCGATTCCGGTGCGGACCAGGTCGATCGACTCCTCCGTGTCCGATACGAACACGAGGACGGTCTCGCTCTCGATGGCCGCGGCGAGTCGTGCCGAATCGGGGACGCCACGGGTGACGACGGTACGGATCGCGTCGAGCGACTCGTGACCGCCCTGCGGGAGCCAGTGCGACGTCCACGGGAAGAGGTCGCACTGGTGGCCGGGATCCTGCCGGACCCGGTCGGCGGAATAGAGGAGCACGTCGGCGAGCGCAGGCGCCTCGTCCGCGGTGAGCAGCCGAGCACGGACGCCCTCCGTCTCCGCCGCGGAGGCGATGTCGGCGATCATTGCCGCGGGAACCAGTATGTCGGCGAACGCTTCTCGATGACTCCGGCGGCGGGCCATGGCGGAGAAGAGTCTCAGATCGGTGCTCGACGGGGGCGCGGTGCCCACGGCCCGAACGGTCGCGACGAGGTCGGGTCGACGCGGATCGGGCAACAGGTCGGTCTCGATCTTCTTGCCGAGCGCCCGCAACGCGAGCTCCACGTTCGCGACACCTGCACCGCACGAGATCACGCGGTCGGCGCGCGGCGTGTCCGTGAAACCGCGACGCTCGCTGATCTCCGCGCACATGCCGTCGAGCTGCAGATCCCACGGCTGCGTGTCGTGGACCGACGGAGCCGAGACGATGGCGCGGGAGACCACCTCGATGTCACTGAGCGACCAGCTGTTCATCGCGACCTCCACTTGTGGTGTCCGGGTGTTCACCCGCAACCACAGCTTTCCGCGCACCGCGGCGGGTGCGCTTGGGTCGAAGGTCCCGAATGCGTGAGGGAGAGGTCCCGGAGGGGTGGGCAGAGTTCGCCGGCGCGGTACGGTGCGAGGAGTAGACGGTGGAGGTGCAGACATGACCACGCGGGTGTTCCTGGTCGACGACCACGAGATCGTGCGACGAGGCCTGGTCGATCTACTCGGCAGCGTTCCCGACCTCGAGGTGGTTGGGGAGGCCTCGTCTGTCGGCGAGGCGCTGGCGCGGATACCGGGCAGCGGCGCGGACGTCGCCGTGCTCGACGTCCGGTTGCCCGACGGCAACGGCGTCGAACTGTGCCGGGACCTGCGCGCGGCCCTGCCCGAACTGCGGTGCCTGATGCTCACGTCGTACTCCGACGACGAGGCGCTGTTCGACGCCATCATGGCCGGCGCGTCCGGATTCGTCCTCAAACAAATCCTCGGCACCGACCTGGTCGCGGCCGTGAGGACGGTGGGGGAGGGCGGTTCGCTGCTCGACAGCAGGGCGACGTCGGCGCTGATGAACCGGATCAGGTCCGCGCGCCGGGAAGACCCGCTGGCGGAACTGTCCGAGCAGGAACGCGCCGTGTTCGAGTTGATCGGCGAGGGGCTCACCAACCGGGAGATCGCCGAGCGGCTCTTCCTCGCCGAGAAGACGATCAAGAACTACGTGTCGCGGCTGTTGTCCAAACTCGGGATGCAGCGACGCACGCAAGCGGCCGTGCTGGCCACTGAACTACGCAACCAGCGCTGAATTTTTCTTCACGTCAACGGAACCCGCCAGGTGACGACGGTTCCACCGCCGCCGCCGGCGGCGTCGACGCTGCAGGTGCCGCCACAGTGCTCGGCGCGCCGATCGAGGTTGTCCAGACCGCTGCGCCGGGCGCCGTCGGCGATCCCGATGCCGTCGTCCGCGACCGTCACGGTGAGGTCGTCCCCGGCGGCCACCGAGATGTCGATGGTGGTAGCCCGCGCGTGCCGCAGCGCATTGCTCAGGGCTTCCCGCAGCACCGCCTCCGCGTGCTGGTGGATGCGGGTGGGCACGAGAGTGTCGATGGCGCCGGAGAACTGGACGTTCGGCGCGATCGGTGACTGGGAGGTGAGGTCGCCGATCACGTCGAGGAGGCGACGGCGCAGACTGGTCGCGGACGCGATGCCGGTGGCCTGCAGATCGAAGATGGTGGTGCGGATCTCGCGCACCGTACGATCGAGTTGTTCGACCGCGGTGGCCACGATGGAGCGCACGCCGTCCGGAATGTCCCCGACCGCGTGGGTGCTCTGCAGGCTCATGCCGGTGGCGAACAATCGCTGAATGACGTTGTCGTGCAGGTCGCGCGCGATCCGGTCGCGGTCGGCGAGCACCGACAGAAGACGCTGCTTGCTCTGCTGATCGGAGAATTCCACCGCGACGGCAGCCAAGTCGGCCACCGATTCGAGTCGGGCGACCTCGTCCGGATCCCACGCAGTGTTGCCACGCGCCGTGACCACCAGGACCCCGCCGACCCCCGACGCCGTCGACAACGGCAGCACCGCGGCCCGGCCTGCTTCGGCGGAGAACGGTGCGAGACCGTCGAGACCCGTCAGCAGTGCGGGAGTGCGGGAGCGCAGCACTTCGGCGAACGGCTCGGCCTGGGTGGCGACTCGGAAAGTGTTGCGCAGCGGCCGCAGCGTGCTGTCCGCCCCGACCACGGCGCCCTCGCCGAGCGTGACGACGATGAAGACCTCGTCGCCGCTGGACAGTTCGCGTACCTCGGCGGCGAGCGTGTGGAGCGTTTCGTCGAGTGATCCGCCGACCATCAGCCGGGACGTGATCGTCGCGACGGCCGTCAACCACCGCTCCCGCGTCCGCGATTCCTCGAACAACCGGGAATTCTCCACCGCCACGCCTGCAGACGTCGCGAGCGCGCGCAGGATCACCTCGTCCTCGTCGGTGAACTCGGGTCCGCTGAGTTTCTCGGTGAGATAGATGCTTCCGAAAACTTTGCCCCGCATCATGATCGGCATGCCCAGAAAGCTCTTCATCGGCGGATGATTGGGCGGGAAGCCGATCGACCCCGGGTGATCGGCCAGGTTGGCGAGGCGGACCGGGCGGGGGTCGTGGATCAGCAGTCCCAGCAGCCCTAGGCCTTCGGGCAGATGGCCCATGTGCGCACGCTCTTCGGGCGTGATGCCCTCGTAGACGAACTCCGACAGGCCCCCGTCGGGTGCGTGGACACCGAGTGCGCCGTATCGGGCGCCGAGGAGGGACGTGGCCGAAGCGACGATGCGCTGCAGGGTGGAATCCAGCTCCAGCCCCGACCCGACCACGAGGACCGCCTCGAACAGGCGTTGCAGACTTCGGCGGGTGGGGACCACGTCGGCGAGCCCCTCCCGAAACTCGCTGATCCTCGCCTCGTGCCCACCGTTCGATCCCATGTCTGCAGCATAGGTCCGGGGGCGGCGTAACGCCGTGAACCGCGGCGTCGATAAGGGCTCGAGTGTTTACTCATTCAAACTAATGCTTACCCATTTGATGTGACGAGGGAGAAGAAGAATGAATCGACGGCACTTCGGACGACGGGTCGCGGCAGGTCTGACCGCTGCAGTGGCAGCGACGATGATGTTCACCGGTGTCGTGTCGGCGCAGCCAGCAGATTCCGCTCCCGTCGTCGATCCCGCGACCGCGATCGCGAAGCTGCGCACCGTCGCCGCCGGAAACCCCGAGGCCGAGGCCGCCATCGAGCGACTCGCCGCGTCGCCGACCGACACCGCGGCAACGAACATCGCCCTCCCGGGCCAGATCTTCCAGGTCCCCGCGTACTCCGACACCGGGCAGGGCGGTCCGGTCCTCGGACAACTGTACGGAGCGGGCGTGGCGACCAACATGAGCAATCAGTTCCGCTTCGGATTCTTCGGCGGACCGGGCGTCATCGCGACCGACCAGACCGGCGCCGAACTGGACGTCGTCTACTACAGCTTCGCCACCGGTGCCAGCGGCATCGTGAAGCTCGATCAGAACAACGTCGCGGTTCCCACGGTCGTCTCCACGCCGCCGGTCGCCGGGCTCGGCAGCGGTCTGGTCGTGGCGGCCGTGTACGGCTCGCTGAACCACCAGGTGGGACCGGACGTCGTCAAGAGCACGATCTGGTGGCCCACGCTGGGCACCGTGCTCGCCTGACCGTTCGAGAACTCAGGTGGCAGGTTCGGCTCCCGGGCGGGCCTGCCACCACTGTGTCCAGCGCTCTTCGAGTTCGGCCCACTCCTCATCGTCGAGGTCGTAGGCCGCCAGCAGGATCTGCGCACCGCCGTTCGGGCGTGCCGCGTTGACGGGCTGCTCGCCGAACTGCAACAGTCCCGGGCCGAGGTCGTCGACGCTCACCGCGGTCTGGTGCTCGCCGACGAAACACACCACCCCGTGCAACAGATCGCCCGTCTCGGCGACGACGGTGAAATGATCGCCGACCGTCATGCCCTCGAGCTTGTCGAGGCCGAGCAGGTGCCGCGCCGAATCACCGTCCGCGACCGGACCTTCGAGGAACAGAGTGCGACGCTCGTCGAGTGCGTGCCGCTCGATGCCGAACTTGAGGAACTGCAGGAACGTGGTCCAGCCCTCGGTGACGTCGTCGTACCAGTCGTCCGCTGCGGGGTCGCCGCTGCGGGGCGGACGGGTGATCCGCACCAGCGTAGTGCCCTCGTGCTCGTGAAGGCTGAAACGATCGGCGCCGTTCAGGGCGAGGGTGAAGGCGGCGGCGTCCTCGGTCACGTCGTCGAAGTAGATTTCCCTGATCTCGTCGGCCAGGCCGGCGTAGTCCCAGCCGTGCCAGCGCCGGATCAGCTCCGGGTCGCGCAGGGCCGACCACACCACCGAGGGCGCGGCAGCGACGGACACCTCGATCACGGGCTGGGATTCGGTCATGCGTTCTCCTGCGTCTCCACTGTTGCCGGTCCGACATGCACCACCGACCGCCAGAGATTCACCACCATGGCGACGAACGCCACGCACCACACGGTGAATGCACACCACAGTTCGGCACCACCGACGATACCCACGTCGCGAACGCCCAGAAGACCACCGCGAGTCCGCCGATGAGTCCGCGCGTGGCATTCATCATCGGCGCATCCTCCATCTCGACGACGGCCAGCAACCGGCGAGCGCTGTCGTAGACGGGTTCGAGGGTCGCTGCGGCGACGGCCACCGACTGGGCGGCGACCACCCAGATGAACCGCGGATGACGATCGCGAAATAGCCCGGGTTCAGGCTCCGAACGGAAGCTTCGACACGATCGAGCACCACCGTCACATAGCGACGGTGAGCAGGAACGCGACGTCCTCGATCGCCTCGACGCTGTGCCGATGGGTCGGGAGGACCAGCAGATCGCCGGTGGAACCCTTCCAGGAGTCCTCGCCGGACACGAGGTTCAGTTTGCCGCTGAGAATGAACAGGGTGGCCTCGCCGGGGCTCTCGTGTTCGGCCATCTTCTGACCCGCGGCCAAGGCGATGACGGTCTGTCGGAGGCTGCGCCGATGCCCGCCGTACACGGTCTGCGAACTGCGGCCGCTGGACGTCCCGCCTGCCAACTTCAGTTGCTGACGGGCAAGGGCGGTCAGTGACTTCTTGTCCATGAGGTGAGTATGAACCACTGCGCGCACCGTCACCCGTCGAATGGGGTAACGGTGCGGCGGCAAAGGGGGTCGCGATCAGCGCCGGGTGAGGGCCCAACCCTGGGCTGCGGCGAACGCGCCGACCACCACGGCCTGCAGCAGCACCCAGACGACCCCGACGGTGGTGAGGTGCTGCCACTCCGTCAGAACCAGGGCCACGCTCGCGCCCACCCAGACGACGTTCGCGAGGACGACGCCGTCCACCGCGGCCGGTGCGGGACGGTCCGGCACGCTCACCGCCCACACCCCGGCGGTGAAGACGAGCAGGAAGACTCCGATGGCACGAAGGAATCCGGCTGTCGGGCCGAGGACGTCGTCGAGCACGGTGGCGGCGGCGAGGTAGGCGACGCCGTTGGCGCCGGTGACGACGGCGTCGATGCGGAGCGCGAGGCGCAGTGGGGAGAGAGCGGTGCGGGTTTCGAGTGCGGCGATCATGTCGGCGGTCCTCACGTGAGACGAGTGAACGGGTACGTCACTCAGACTCGCGCCGAAGCCGAATGCTCTCAATTACCTCGCAGGTAATGCCCGCGTGTAGGTGATCCACCGATACCGGGTGCCGTTCTTCGCCGACGTGAGCCACTCACTGGTGTCCTGCGCGTGCCAGGAGTCGTCGATCGGGGGTGCCCAGGCGTCGCCGTCGATCGTGACGTCGATCTCGGAGACCAGCAGGTGTGTGGCGAACGGCATTGCCGCCGTGTAGATCTGGGCGCCGCCGATGACACAGACGTCCTCGTCGGTGAGCGCGAGCGCGGAGTCGAGCCCGTCGGCGGAGTCGGCGCCCTCCGCAGTCCAGTCGGGCTGACGGCTGATCACGATGTTGCGCCGCCCGGGCAGGGGCCGGAACCTCGGGGGCAGCGAGTCCCACGTCCTGCGGCCCATGATCACCGGGTGGCCCTGCGTCACCTTCTTGAAGTACGCCATGTCCTCGGGGACGTGCCACGGGATCGTGTTGTCGAGGCCGATGACGCCGCCCACGCCCTGGGCCCAGACCAGTTTGACCTGCCGCGCCACCACTAGACGGCCACCGGCGCCTTGATGGCGGGATGGTGCCGGTAGTCGACGATCTCCACGTCCTCGAAGGTGTAGTCGAAGATCGACTCCCGCTTGTTCAGTTTCAGCGTGGGGTACGGCAACGGCTCCCGGCTCAACTGCTCGGTGACCTGGTCGACGTGATTGTCATAGATGTGGCAGTCGCCGCCCGTCCAGATGAAGTCGCCCGGTTCGAGCCCGGCCTGCTGCGCCACCATATGCGTGAGGAGCGCGTAGCTCGCGATGTTGAACGGCACGCCCAGGAACAGGTCGGCGCTGCGCTGGTACAGCTGGCACGACAGCTTGCCGTCCGCGACGTAGAACTGGAAGAACGCGTGGCACGGTGCCAGCGCCATCTGCGGGATGTCACCGACGTTCCACGCCGACACGATGATGCGACGCGAGTCCGGATTCGACTTCAGCGTCTCGATGGTCTGGGTGATCTGGTCGATGTGCTCGCCCGACGGGGTCGGCCAGCTGCGCCACTGCACGCCGTACACCGGGCCCAGTTCGCCGTCCGCGTCCGCCCACTCGTCCCAGATGGTGACGCCGTTGTCCTGGAGCCACTTCACGTTGGAATCGCCGCGCAGGAACCACAGCAGTTCGTAGACGATCGACTTGAGGTGCACCCTCTTCGTGGTGATCAGCGGAAACCCGTCCGCGAGGTTCCAGCGCATCTGGTGACCGAAGACGCTCTTCGTGCCCGTCCCGGTGCGGTCTGCCTTCGGGGTGCCCGTGTCCATGACGAGTCGGAGCAGGTCTTCGTACGGGGTCGGCACAGTCACGGCGTCCAGTTTAGGCGGCTCCGCCGCCCGTGCGCCTTTCTGGTAGCTGGAGCAACCAGAAAGGCGCACGAGCGATAGCCTGCCGCCATGCGTGAACTCTTCGTGATCGGCATCGGCGCCGGCGACCCCGACCAGGTGACGGTCCAGGCGATCAAGGCGATGAACAAGGCAGATGTGTTCTTCGTCATCGGCAAGGGCGACGAGAAGCAGGACCTCGTCGATCTCCGCACCACGATCCTCGAGGAGCACGTCGCCGGCCCGTACCGCGTCGTGGACATCGTCGATCCGCCCCGCGACCGCACCCCGTCCGACTACGAGGGCGTGGTGGACGACTGGCACGAGCGCCGGGCGGCACTGTTCGAGGCCGAGTTCGCGTCCGAGCCGGGGGTCGGGGCGATCCTCGTGTGGGGTGACCCGTCCCTCTACGACAGCACGCTGCGGATCGTCGAGCGGGTGCTTGCCCGGGGCAACGTGTCGTTCGACTACTCGGTGATCCCGGGCGTCACCAGCGTGCAGTCGCTGGCCGCGCAGCACCGGATCGTGCTCAACCGGATCGGCGAACCCGTGCACATCACCACCGGCAGGCGACTGGCCGAGGGTCTGCCGGACGGCGTCGACAACGCGGTGGTCATGCTCGACGCCCATTGCACGTTCACCCAGGTCGTCGGCGACGACGTCCAGATCTGGTGGGGCGCCTACCTCGGCACACCCGACGAAGTGCTGATCTCCGGTCGACTGCGCGACGTCGAGGACGAGATCCAGCGGGTGCGCGCCGAATTGCGCGAACGCAAGGGTTGGATCATGGACACCTATCTCCTCCGCAGGTGAGTGAGAAAGCGTGGAGGAGCACACTTCGGCGCTCACGTACCGTTAGCCTGGGACCATGCCCGAGCTGCCCGAGGTGGAGGCGTTAGCCGAGTTCCTGCGGAAACACGCCGTGGGAGCGGTCGTCGGCCGAGTGGACGTGGCGGCCCTGAGCGTGCTGAAGACGTTCGACCCCCCGATCACCGACCTGCAGGGTCGCGACGTGACGGGTGCGGCCCGGTTCGGCAAGCACCTCGCACTCGACTGCTCCGGGTTGTGGCTCGTCACCCACCTCTCGCGTGGGGGCTGGTTGCGCTGGACCGACAACCCGTCGGCGGCGCCGCCGAAACCGGGGAAGGGCCCGCTGGCGTTGCGGGTGCACTTCTTCACCCCCGAGGGCGCGACACCGGCGTTCGACCTGACCGAAGCGGGCACCAAGAAGCGGCTCGCGGTGTGGGTGGTGCACGACCCTCAGGAGGTGGAGGGGGTTGCCCGGCTCGGGCCCGACGCCCTCGCCGTCACGGAACCCGAGTTCGCCGCGCTGCTGTCCACCACGTCGGCGCGCATCAAGAATGCGCTCGTCGACCAGTCGCTGCTCGCCGGCGTCGGCAACGCCTATTCCGACGAAATCCTGCACACCGCAAAGGTTTCCCCGTTCGCCACGTCGCGCACCCTGCCGGAAGACCAGGTGCACGTGCTGTACGACGCGATGCGGTCCGTGCTCAGCGACGCCGTCCAGAGGTCTCTCGGCCAGGATGCGGCGCGGCTGAAGGGGGAGAAGCGATCCGGGATGCGAGTGCACGCCCGGACCGGCCTCCCCTGTCCCGTCTGCGGCGACACCGTCCGGGAAGTGTCGTTCGCGGAGAAGTCTTTTCAGTACTGCGCGACGTGTCAGACCGGAGGCAAGGTGCTCGCCGACCGTCGGATGTCGCGGCTGCTGAAGTAGCCGCCGGCGCGAAACCGTGCCCGCATATAGTTGTGACCATGCGTGAACAGGCACCCGTACGGTTCGGTACACCTCTGACGGCAGGCGCGACACGCGTGATGCTGCTCGGGTCGGGTGAGCTGGGCAAGGAAGTGATCATCGCCCTCCAACGGCTGGGGGTCGAGGTGATCGCCGTCGACCGCTACGACAACGCGCCGGGCCACCAGGTGGCGCACCGCGCGCACACGATCGACATGAGCGACCCGGAGGCGCTGCTGCGTCTCGTCGAGGAGGAACGACCCCACTTCGTGGTCCCCGAGATCGAGGCGATCGCCACCGATGCGCTGGCCACGGTCGAGGAGCGCGGCACCGCGGTGGTCATCCCCACCGCGCGGGCGACGCAGCTGACCATGAACCGCGAGGGGATCCGGCGCCTCGCGGCGGAGGAACTGGGGCTGCCGACGTCGCCGTACGAGTTCGCCGAATCGCTCGAGGAGGTCCGGGCGGCCACCGAACGCATCGGCTTTCCCTGCGTGATCAAGCCGGTGATGTCGTCGTCCGGCAAGGGACAGTCCACGGTGCGCGACGCCGGCGACGTCGAGACGGCCTGGGACTACGCGCTCGCGGGCGGCCGCATCAATCACGGCCGTGTCATCGTGGAAGGGTTCGTCGACTTCGACTACGAGATCACCCAGCTCACTGTCCGGGCGATCGGTGCCGACGGCGAGGTGGGCACCTTCTTCTGCGAGCCCATCGGGCACCTGCAGGACTCGGGCGATTACGTGGAGTCGTGGCAGCCGCAACCGATGAGCGACACGGCACTCGCCCGGTCGCGGGAGGTGGCCGAGAGGGTGACCACGGCGCTCGGCGGCCGCGGGATCTTCGGTGTGGAACTGTTCGTGTGGGGCGACGACGTCTACTTCTCGGAGGTCAGCCCGCGCCCGCACGACACGGGGCTGGTCACCCTTCGGACACAACGACTCTCGGAATTCGAACTGCATGCCCGCGCCATCCTCGGCCTGCCCGTCGACACCACCCTCACGACCCCCGGTGCGTCCGCGGTGATCTACGGCGGTGTCGACGCCACCGGTATCGGCTTCGAGGGCGTCGCCGACGCGATGGCGGTCCCCGAGACGGACCTGCGGCTGTTCGGCAAGCCCGAGAGCTTCGTGCGCAGGCGGATGGGTGTCGCCGTGTCCACGGGACCGGACGTCGAGACCGCGCGGAGCCGCGCGCGTGAGGCGGCGTCCCGCGTCGAGCCCGTCGCGTGAGTCCGGTCGCGGAACTCCTCGTCGGCCTGGCCGTCGTCATCGGGCTCGTCGGAATCGTCATCCCGATCCTGCCCGGCACGATCCTCATCTTCGCGGCAATCCTGGTGTGGGCCATCATGACCGGCGGAGCGACGGCGTGGACGGTGTTCGCGGTCGCAACGCTGTTCCTCGTGATCAGCGGCGTCGTCAAATACACCTGGCCCGGCAGGCGGATGCGCACGGCCGGGGTTCCCAACATGTCGCTGATCGTCGGCGGACTGGCCGGGATCGTGGGATTCTTCGTCGTTCCCGTGGTGGGGTTGTTCCTCGGTTTCATCGCGGGAACGTATGTGGCCGAGCTCTACCGGTTGCGTGCGCACAACCGGGCGTGGGCGTCGACGTGGCACGCCTGCAAGGCCGTCGGACTGTCGATGCTGATCGAACTGCTCGGCGCCCTGATCGCCTCGGGTGTGTGGCTGGCTGCGGTGGTCGCGACGTAGGGCGTTCGAAATCGTCGCCGAGGGGTATCCAGAAGCGTCCTCCACCTGCGATGATGAAATGCGGATGTTGATCTTCCCGGCTAGCGGAGGAATTCGCCGTGAACAAGAAGACGACCTGGATCCTGGCGCCCCTCGCTGCCGTGGCCCTCTCGCTGAGCGGCTGCGGCGACGACTCGTCCGACTCGGCCGCGCCGAGCACGACCAGCGCCGCCGCCACGAGCAGCGGCGAAGCGGCGCCCGCGTCGAACATGATGGAGAAGATTCCGTCACCCTTCGTGATGACCCCACAGATGGAGCCGACCTACGTCGGTTCGGTCGACGGTTCCGACGCGTACATCGCGCTGGCCAGGTCCGGGAACGACATGATCGCCTTCCTGTGCGACGGAGACCAGATGTGGACGTGGATGACCGGGACGATGGACGGCGACAAGGCGACGTTGTCTTCGCCGGACGGAGCGACACTCACCGCGTCGATGAGTGACGGCACCGTGACGGGGCAGGTCAGCGCGCCGGGCATGCCCGACAAGGCGTTCGTGGCCCACCCGGCCGCCGCCGACGAGGGCATGTTCCGGGCAACCACCAACCGTGACGGTGCCGACTACACCCTTGGCTGGATCATGACCAGCGACGGTGTCCGGGGGCTCGAACGGCAGGCCAACGGGTCGACCACCGGTAACATCGCCGTCGACCGGAATGAAGACCAGATGGACGATCGGCAGCGCGAGCGGCGGGCTGAACGACGCGAACAGCTGGACTGCGATCAGATGAACAACTACAACATGTGGCTGGTGGCGCAGCCGCAGACGCCGCCGGTGGCCGAGATGGTGTCGATGAACGGCGTACAGATGGAAGGCTGCTGACGGTCCTGCGTGCTAGCAGGGTCCTGCGGGAGTGTCGCAGCGATACCAGGCGCGGGCGTTGCCGCCCATGACGGCGTCGAAGTCGTCACCCACCGCCTCCGCGACGATGTCGATGTCGCTGTCCTGGAACACTCTTCGGGAACGGCTGCCCGGAAGGTCGGTGCCGAACATCAGCGCCTCCGGGTTGACGGCGTGGATCTTGCGCAGCACGTCGCCGACGTTCTCGATGGTCGTCCGCCCGAACCCGGTGGCCTTCACCCGAACTCCTCGATCGACCAGATCCAGCAGGTACGGCAGGCCCCGTGTCGACATCCCCAGGTGGTCGATGCACACGGCGGGCAGCTTGGCGAACACCGGCTCGAGTGACAGCAGCAGCGTGGCGTCCACATAGAACTCGGCGTGCCAGCCGGCCAGCTCGTACGCCCGGAGCGCCTGCTTGGTGAGGAGCTTCACGTCGGTCGCGCTGCGCCGGAGGTTGAATCGGACGGCCCGGACACCGGCACGGTCGAGTTCGAGGATGCTCTCGTCGGTGGCGTCGGGCTCCATCTGGGTGACGCCCACCCAGCTGGGGCCGAGCTCCTCGAGCGCCGCCTTGAGGTAGTTCTGATCGGTGCCCTGATACGAGGCCGTGACGACGGCGCCACCGTCCACACCGAAGCCCTCCGTGCGTGCCCGGTAATCGGCGATGGTGAACGGCTCCGGGAGGTAGCCGTGGTTCTCGACCACCGGGAACCGGGGGTCGATGATGTGAACATGGGCGTCAAACACGACTTATATCCTGCCTTGTGCGGGGGACACGCTGCGTGGCGGAGCCGTCCGCGAGTGCTGGTACAAGCGTCCTACACATACGTCTCAGACTCCTTAGGGTGAGGTCATGGGAAATCGCGAAGACCTGATCGACGGCGCCACGCGCAGCCTGTACGAAAAGGGATACTCGCGGACGACGGCCCGGGACATCGCCTCGGCCTCCGGGGTGAGCCTCGCGGCGATCGGCTATCACTTCGGCACCAAGGAGGCGCTGCTCCACGCCGCCCTGTACCGGGAAATGGAGCGCTGGGGCGACGACCTCGCGACGGCCGCCGCGAAGAAGATCGAACCCGGTATGAATCCGACGGAACGGTTCGAGGCCATCTGGACCGGTGTCATCGAGTCGTTCACCGCCCATCGTCGGTTGTGGATGCTGCAGTTCGAACTGCTCGGGCACCTGGACTCCCTGCCGGAATTGAGAAAGAACCTGGTGGCGTCGACCGCCGATGCCCGCGAGGGGCTGGTCGAACTCTTCGGTGACGCGGGCATCGAACCGGGCCGGGCACACACGCTGGGCGCTCTCTACCAGGCGCTGCTGCTCGGCGTCGCGGAGCAGTACCTGGTGGATCCCGACCACGCGATGTCGGCCGAGGAACTGCTCACGGCGTTGCGGGCGCTGTCGTCACACCTGGTCTGAGACGACGGAAGGGAACCTCCCGCAGGAGGTTCCCTTCGCACCGGTTTCGGAAGATCAGGCCTTGTCGGGCTCGCTGGCCTTGAGCATGTCTTCGCGCTCGACGACCTTGATCCGCTCGCGGCCCTCGGGCTCGCCCAGGCTGCGCTCGTGCGCGTCGAGGCGGTACCAGCCCTGCCAGGTGGTGTACGGGACCTGCTTGCCCTCGAGGAAGTCGATGATCGCGTCCTCGCCCGGGTTGGCGGGCTCGGCGAAGCCGGTCCGGTCCTCGAGCAGGTTCGCGACGGTCTCGTTCGCGTCACCCTTGGTGTGGCCGATCAGACCGACGGGGCCGCGCTTGATCCAGCCGGTGACGTAGGTGGCGGGCATGAACCGGTCGTTGCCCTCGGCGGAGTCGTCGGCGATGACGCGTCCGGCCTCGTTCGGGACGGTGCCTGCCTGCTCGTCGAACGGGAGCTTCGCGATGTTCTGCGACAGGTAGCCCACGGCCCGGTACACGGCCTGCACGTCCCAGTCGTTGAACTTGCCGGTGCCCTTGACGTTGCCGGTGCCGTCGAGCTGGGTGCGCTCGGTGCGCAGACCGACGACCTTGCCGTCCTCGCCGAGCACCTCGGTGGGCGATTCGAAGAAGTGCAGGAACAGCTTGTGCGGGCGGTTGCCCACGTCGCGGATGGCCCAGTCCTGCAGGGTGTTGGCGACCATGTCGACCTGCTTGGAGTTGCGGCGCGCCTGCTCGGAGCCCTCGTCGTAGTCGATGTCCTCGGGATCGACGATGACCTCGATCGTCGGCGAGTGGTCGAGTTCACGCAGCTCGAGGGGGGTGAACTTGGCCTGCGCCGGTCCGCGGCGACCGAACACGTGGACCTCGACGGCCTTGTTGCCCTTGAGTCCCTCGTAGACGTTGGCGGGGATCTCGGTCGGCAGCAGCTCGTCACCGGTCTTGGCGAGGACCCGGGCGATGTCGAGGGCGACGTTGCCGACACCGAGGACGGCGACCTTCTCGGCCTCGAGCGGCCAGGTGCGCGGAACGTCGGGGTGGCCGTCGTACCAGGAGACGAAGTCGGCGGCGCCGTAGCTGCCGTCGAGTTCGATGCCGGGGATCTTGAGGGCGCGGTCGGCGTTGGCGCCGGTGGAGAAGATCACCGCGTCGTAGAAGTTGTGCAGGTCTTCGAGGGTGATGTCGCTGCCGTAGTCGATGTTGCCCAGCAGGCGCACCGACGGCTTGTCGAGCACCTTGTGCAGGGCGGTGATGATGCCCTTGATGCGCGGGTGGTCGGGTGCGACGCCGTACCGGATCAGACCGAAGGGGGCAGGCATCCGCTCGAAGAGGTCGATGCTGATCCCGCCGTCAGACGCGGCATCGGATTTCATGAGAGCGTCGGCTGCGTAGATACCGGCGGGGCCGGCACCCACGATCGCAACGCGCAACGGACGTGTCTGATCAGTCATCTGGAGCGAACTACCTTCTGATGGGCGGACAACGAAACCTCAGCTTAAATTAAGCCCAGCCTAAACGGGTGGCCGAGGTGCAGCAGACAGGGCAAAGCCCATTCTCGGGACTCACGCCTGTAGAGGGTAGTCGCCTTCGTGTTGGGGGGTCACAAACACGATTTGTAGGGGCTGCTCGATACACTCGTGGCCACGCCGAGATCGAAGGGAAGTCATGTCCGGTTCGAGCGAATCGCCCCAGCGCGACGCGGGAGGCACCGAAGATCCGGTGGATCCCCGGCGCACCACGGCGGTGCCGTTCATCGCCGCCGTCACCGTCATCGTCGTCATCCTGGTGGCCATCGTCGTGTCCAGCCGGCTCTCGCCCGCCGACGAGAACGTCACGGAAGCGGACCGCATCAACCGCTCGGTCGCCGACTTCATCCAGGCCCACAACCACGACGACGCCGATCTGCAGAAAACGCTGGTCTGCTCGTCGTGGTCCGACGACCGGTCGGTGATTCGGGACCGGGAAGGTGAGGTCACACTGAAGGGCGTCGAGTCGTCCGAGGTCAACGGAGACCGTGCCCGGGCGGAGGTCCGGGTCAGCGCCGACGACGGCAAGGGCGAGACGACGGATACGTGGCAATTGACGCGGGACGGCGAGGCATGGGTCGTCTGCAACTGACCGTCGCCCGGAAGGGCAGACCGAACAGGGTTGTGAAAAGCTGACATGGTGAGTTACGCAGGCGACATAACGCCGGAGCATGCCTGGGAGCTGCTCCGCGAGAATCCCGACGCTGTGCTCGTGGATGTGCGGACGGACGCCGAGTGGAAGTACGTCGGAGTTCCCGACACCACCTCGCTCGGGCGTAAGACCGTGCTGATCGAATGGGTCAGCTACCCGACGGGCACTCGTAACGACAACTTCGTGGACCAGCTGAAGGAGGCCGGGATCGCGGGTGGCGAGAACGCCCCGGTGATCTTCCTGTGTCGCTCCGGCCAGCGGTCCATCGGTGCGGCGGAGGCCGCGACAGCGGCGGGCATCGGCCCGTCGTACAACGTGCTCGACGGTTTCGAAGGCGGCCTGGACGCCGAAGGTCATCGTGGGGCGGTCGGCTGGCGGGCTCTGGGCCTGCCGTGGAGGCAGTGGTGAGTGCAATTCCTCAAGGCGGTGCGTTTCAGAAGGCGCTGCCGGACGGCATCGGTCAGGGCACGATCAGCGTGCGCGGAGGAACCCTCCGTTCCGGGTTCGAGGAGACGTCCGAAGCGATCTTCCTGAATTCCGGTTTCGTGTTCGAGAGCGCGGGCGCGGCCGAGGCGTCGTTCACCGGCGATATCGACCACTTCGTCTACTCCCGGTACGGCAACCCGACCGTGAAGATGTTCGAGGAGCGGCTGCGCCTGATCGAGGGCGCGGAGGCGTGCTTCGGCACCGCCAGCGGCATGTCCGCGGTGTTCACCGCACTCGGCGCGTTGCTGAAGGCCGGCGACCGGCTGGTCGCGGCACGCAGCCTGTTCGGCTCCTGCTTCGTGGTGTGCAACGAGATCCTGCCCCGCTGGGGTGTGGAGACGGTGTTCGTCGACGGTGAAGACCTCGACCAGTGGGAGAAGGCTTTGTCCGAGCCGACCACCGCCGTATTCTTCGAGACGCCGTCGAACCCGATGCAGACGCTCGTCGACGTGCCCCGGGTGGCGGAGCTCGCGCACGCCGCCGGCGCAAAGGTCGTGCTGGACAACGTGTTCGCGACACCGCTGCTGCAGCGCAGCCTGGAACTGGGTGCCGACATCGTCGTCTACTCCGGCACCAAGCACATCGACGGCCAGGGCCGCGTGCTCGGCGGAGCGATCCTCGGTCCGAAGGACTACATCGAGGGTCCCGTTCAGAACCTCATGCGCCACACCGGTCCGGCGCTGAGCCCGTTCAACGCCTGGACGCTCCTCAAGGGGCTCGAGACGATGCCGATCCGGGTGCGCCACTCCGTCGGCTCGGCACTCGAGATCGCACAGTTCCTCGAAGGCCACTCCGCGGTCGACTGGGTCAAGTACCCGTACCTCGAATCGCACCCCCAATACGAACTCGCGAAGAAGCAGATGAGCGGCGGCGGCACCGTCGTCACCTTCGCGCTGAACGCATCCGAGGGCGAAGCGAAGAAGCGGGCATTCGAACTCCTCGACGCCCTGCGGCTGGTCAACATCTCCAACAACCTCGGCGACTCCAAGTCGCTCATCACCCACCCGGCCACCACCACCCACCGGGCGATGGGCCCGGAAGGTCGTGCAGCCGTGGGCATCACCGACGGCGTCGTCCGGCTGTCCGTGGGTCTCGAAGACACCGCCGACCTGCTGACGGACCTGGAGCAGGCGCTGGCATAGGCGGCTCCGCCGCTCGTGCGCCTTTCTGGTTGTTCCCGCAACCAGAAAGGCGCACGGGCGCGAAGCGCCTACAGGTCGAGGTCGTGGCCGGCGCGACTGCGTCGAGGCGCTCGGCGGTGGCCCCGTCCTGGGTGTCGTACAGCCGCGCGCACTCGGCGAGGTTCGTCGACATCTCGGCCACAGTCCGCTGCAACAACTCCCGCCGATCGTCCAGATAGGACGTGAACCGGCCGAACGCGTCGCGGGCTGCCTCCGGCCACGCCGCACCCGAGTCGGCGAGGGCCGCGTCGGTGGTGTTCAGCTGTGAGGACGCCTCGTCGAACAGGACGTCGAGCTGACCGGCCGCCGCGCGTAGGGACGCTGTGTCGACGTGGATGGAACCGCTCATTTTCGATCCTTCGTGTCGGTCGAGACGAGATCGGACTCCCGCGGACGCGATCGATCCGTTAGGGTACGGGCATTATGCATCCTGGGGGGGATCGTGAATCTGAGGGACATTGCCCGGTGGGACACCAGTGCGCTGCAGGCCGTGCAACGGTCGCTGTCCGCCCGACTGGCCACGATCGGCTTCGTGCAGGACAGGCTCGCCGACATCGGCCGGTTGCCGGCGTGGCAGGACGACGCCGCGGACGCCGCACGGCGGCGGTTCCGGATCGCCGCGGATGATCTGAGCGGCGAGGCCGCAGCGATCGCCGTCGTCGAGAAGTTGGCCCGCGAGCTGGTCGACGCGGTCACGCACCTGAAGTCCGAGCTCGACGGCCTCCGGGAAGCGGCTGCCGTCCACGGAATGGCCCTGTCGGACAACGGGGACATCGCCGATGCGCCTGTCGACTCCTCGGCGGCAGCGCGGCGTGACGAACTCCGGGCCGCGGCCCGGGCGCTGATTCTGCAGGCGGAAGATCTCGTCGCCGACGCGGCCGCCGTCCTGACGCGGGCCGCGGATGGCGAGGCCGAACCCGGTGAGGCGGATCGCCCGGGCACCGGACTGTCCGCCCCGGCGCCCCCGCCGGACGGCTCCCCGCTCGACAACCGCGAGTACTGGGACGCCCTGCCGGCAGCACAGCGCCGCGAGGTCATCGAGCAGCATCCCGAGTGGGTTGGCAATCGCGACGGCATCCCGTCCGCGGTGCGGCACGAGGCGAACGTGAGCCGGTTCGCCGACGAGCGGTCGCGGTGGGAGACGGAACGAGAGCGCCTCCGGGAAAGGCTGGGCCACAACATGTTCGGTGGAGCGTTCACCGACGACGACGCCGAGTTGTGGTATGCCGAGCAGAAGTTGCGGGACGTCGACGACCTCGAGAAGCTCGTGCGCGATCACCCGGACGGCAGGCTGATGCTGCTCGACCTGCAGTCGGGCGAACGGGCGATGGCCGCATTCGCGCTCGGCGATCCGGACACCGCCGACCACATCTCCGTCACCACACCGGGCATCGACACGGCCGTCGCTTCGCTGCGCGGGATGACCGACGAGGCGGCGGCGCTGAAGGCCGAGACCGAACGTCAATTGGACCTGGCCGGCCGTACGAGCGACACGGTGTCGACGATCGCGTGGCTGGGGTATCAGCCGCCGACCACCACCGGTCCGGGCAATTACGACGTGCCCTTCATCGACCAGGACCTCGGGCGCGGATGGCTCCTCGATTCCTGGCAGTCCGACCGCGCGACCGCGGGTGCCCCGAAGCTTGCGTCGTTCTACGAGGGCCTCGACGTCGCCTCGCAGAGGCCCGATCCGCACATCACGGCGCTCGGCCATTCGTATGGTTCGTACACCCAGGGTCTGGCCCTTCAGGACGCGGGTCCGCGACAACCGGTCGACGACGCCGTGTTCTACGGGTCGCCGGGGTTCGACGCGAACGACGAATCGGATCTCGGGTTGGCGCCCCGGCACGGGTTCGTGATGCGCGCGTACGACGACCCCATCACCGTGGCCGACGGGTTCGGCAGGCTCGGCCCCGATCCGGTGCGGACGGACCTCGAACAAATGTCGGTGCGCGAAGCGACGACCCCCGACGGTGTGCAGCGGGAAGATGCCAACGGGCACAGCGAGTATCCACGGCCGAGCGGCAACGGCGAGCTGCGGACGTCCGGCTACAACATGGCGGTGATCGTCGCGGGAATGCCGGAACTCGCGATCCGGTGACAGTCCGCGGCGGGTGGGCAATGAAGGCGGTCGCTGTGATCGGCGCGGCGATCCTGACGAGCGGATGTGGTGACGTGACGGACAACCCTTACAACTTCAGCGACGAAGAAATTGCGGCGGCGGCAGCGAGCCTGAGCGACCGGCCGACACTCGCGGTCACCGAGCGGCAGGTCACCGATGCGCTGGTGCGGATCAGCGAGGCCGTCGCTGCGATTGCACCCGATGTCGGGTGGCGGTGGCATCGCGAACGCAGCCAGGGCGGCGGATGCCCGGGACCGTATGCGTATACGGCGGGGCTTTCCGTCACCACGCAGGTATTGCTGTCCGACACCCCGATCGGCGACGCGGACTGGCCCGCCGTGCTGGCCGTGGCCCGTGCGATCGCCACCGACGCCGGAATGGACCGGCTCGACGTGCTGGCCGACCGACCCGGACGCCACGACGTGACGTTCGCCGGTGGGGACGGGAACCGGATTACGTTCGGGACCTACAAGGCAGCGACCATCAGGGGCGTCACCGGCTGCCGCCACCCGTGAGTACTTGTTAACGTCCCGCGGTTAAGAAGTACTCACGGGCGGCGGAGCCGCATCGCCGAACGGATCAGACGTACGGCCGACGAGATCGGCGACCGATTTGAGCACCGTCGTGGGACGGTAGGGGAACAGTTCCACCGAATCCCGCGTCGAAATTCCGGTGAGGACGAGGATGGTCTGCAGCCCGGCCTCGAGCCCGCAGACGATGTCGGTGTCCATGCGGTCGCCGATCATCAGTGTGTTCGCGGAGTGCGCGCCGATGGCCCGCAGCGCCGAGCGCATCATCAGCGCGTTCGGCTTGCCCACGTAGTACGGGTCGCGTCCGGTGGCTCTACTGATCAGTGCCGCAACGGATCCCGTTGCCGGAAGGGAACCTTCCCGGGACGGGCCGGTGGGGTCGGGGTTGGTCGCGATGAAGCGAGATCCTCTCTCCACCAAACGAATTGCGGTGGTGATGGCCTCGAAGGAGTAGGTGCGGGTCTCGCCGAGGACCACGTAGTCGGGATCGTTCTCGGTGAGGACGTACCCGATGTCGTGCAGTGCGGTGGTGAGCCCGGATTCGCCGACGACGTACGCGCTGCCGCCCGGTCGCTGGTTCGCCAGGAACGTCGCGGTGGCGAGGGCGGACGTCCAGATCGATTCCTCGGGAATGTCCAGGCCGGTGCGGAGCAGGCGGGCGCGAAGGTCGCGCGGAGTCCTGATCGAATTGTTGGTCAGGACGATGAACGGGGTACCGGATTCCCGGAGTTCCGCCAGGAACAGATCGGCCCCGGGGACCAGATGTTCTTCGTGGACGAGAACGCCGTCCATGTCCATGAGATAGGTCCAGCCCGGGTGCTCTACATCGTTGCTCACCGACTCAGTATGAGGGAGCGGAAGGGTGCATGCGCGACTATGCGAGCAGCCGGAACAGACCGATGAGGCCGACGACGACGATGGTTCCCCGCAACGCGGTGGGCGACAGACGGCGGCCGTAGCGGGCGCCGAGGACGCCCCCGAACAGCGAGCCCACCGCGATGAGGCCGGCCGCCGCCCAGCTGATTCGGTCGAAGGCCACGAGCGTGTAGGCGGTCGCGGCGACGATGTTGACGATGAGCGAGAGCAGGTTCTTCGCGCCGTTCATCCGTTGAAGGCTCTCCGGCAGGATCGCGCCCATCACACCCATCAGCAGAATGCCCTGCGCGGCGGTGAAGTATCCGCCGTACACGCCCACGGCGAACGTCCCGACGGTCAGCAGGGTGAGGCGCGCCGGACTCAGGCCCGCCTCGTGGCTGCCGCGCTGCTTCGCCCAGGCCTGGATCTTCGGCTGCAGCACCACCAGGATCAGGGCGAGGATGAGCAGCACCGGGACGACGAGTTCGAACACAGTTTCGGGCAGGTGCAGCAGTAGCCACGAGCCGAGAAGCGCACCGCACAGTGACGCCGGGATCTGCCACCGGAGCCGCGGTCCCTGTCCGGCCAGTTCCCGCCGGTACCCCCACGTGCCGGATACGCCACCGGCGACCAGGCCGATCGCGTTCGACATCGTGGCGGTCACCGGAGGGAACCCGAAAGCCACCAGGGTGGGGAAAGTGATGAGCGTGCCGCTGCCGACGATGGCGTTGATCGCGCCCGCGCCTACACCGGCTACCAGGATCGCGATGACTTCGAGTGGTGTCACCGAGGCGACGTTACAAGGGCCTCGGAAGGCCCGGCAGCCGGGTCGCACGACCGCGGAGATGCAGAGCTGCGCGCTCTATTCAACCGCATGGATCGCCACCTGTCAGCACTTCTGCGCGCCGTGATTCTTGAATCCGCTCGGCGCCATTTCCCCTGTGTTGCAGGGAAATACCTCGTGTTGACGGGGTTCGGGAATGCAGCTAGTGTTCGCTTCAACCATCCAGAGCGACCGAGAGACCTGGCTCGTTGACGTCGCAGCAACCCTTCCGAATTCTTCGGGTGCGGGTGCTACCGCCGGGATCGATGGAAGGCAGCACATGAACTACCTCGCGCGCCCTGCGTGGCGCAGACGGCACATCGACCTGTGCCGGACCACCTCCTGCCACTGTTGACGAGGTCTCACAGCACGCTCGCCGGGCATTTCGCCCGGTGAGCGACTGATGCGCGCCCGCACCCCGCGGAAGACGCGCCCTCCTCCAGTCCCGATTCCAGGTGAAAGGCCGCCTCAGTGATGTCTGTCCTAAGTGGTGAGCGAGCGTGAGCGCCCCCGTACGGGCGCGTTCGGCCGCGCCCCTCGATTCAGGAGCCTCCGGCGACGGGGACGCTGCGCTGGAAGTGGCGCGGAGGTGGCATCCGTGGCGGTGGGTCGTCAGCGCCGCAGTGCTGGTACTGCTCGCCCAGTTCGTCCACGGCCTCGCGACCAACCCGGGATGGGACTGGGCGACGTTCGCCAAGTACTTCACCGCCGGCTCCGTGCTGCAGGCCCTGTGGATGACGGTGAAGTTGACATTGTGGGGGACGATCCTGGGATTCGCACTCGGTGTGGTGCTCGCGGTCAGCCGCTTGTCGCACAACCCGGTGCTGCAGGTGATCGCCTGGGTGTACATCTGGGCGTTCCGGTCGATTCCGCTGATCGTGCAGCTCCTGTTCTGGTTCAACATCACGTACCTGTATCAGACTCTGTCGCTGGGCATTCCGTTCGGTCCGGGCTTCCTCACGTTCGAGGTAAACGGCGTCATCAGCGGCTTCACCGCCGCCGTCATCGGTCTGGCCCTGCACCAGGCCGCGTACTCCGCCGAGATCATCCGCTCCGGCATCATCTCGGTGGACCACGGGCAGATCGAGGCGGCGCAGTCGCTGGGCATCCCGCGCCGCCGCCAGTTCTTCAAGATCGTTCTGCCCCAGGCGATGCGCGGCATCCTGCCGAACGCCGCGAACGAGGTGATCAGCCTGTTCAAGGGCACCTCGATCGTGTCGACGATGGCGATCGCCGAACTGTTCTACCAGGTTCAGGTGATCTTCGGCCGCAACGGCCGCGTCGTGCCACTGCTCATGGTCGCGACGATCTGGTACATCATCCTCACCACGCTGTTGTCGATCGGCCAGTACTACGTCGAGCGGCACTACGCGCGCGGATCGGCTCGGGCACTGCCGCCGACTCCGTGGCAGAAGCTCACCCGGAAGTTCGCCGAGATCCGTGACGCCGGTGTCTCCGTACCGAGAGGTGCCACGAAATGACAACCGCAGCCCATCCGGCGGAGTTCGCGGTGGAAGTCCGCGGCGTCCACAAGTCCTTCGGCACGCTCGAAGTCCTGCAGGGCGTGGACCTGCTGGTCCGCAAGGGCGAGGTGACGGTGATCCTGGGTCCTTCGGGTTCCGGCAAGTCCACGCTGCTGCGCACCCTCAACCACCTGGAGAAGGTGGACCGGGGCACCATCCGCATCGACGGCGACCTCATCGGTTACCGGCGCAAGGGCAACAAACTGCACGAACTGCGTGAACGCGAGATCCTGAAGCAGCGTTCCCGGATCGGATTCGTGTTCCAGAACTTCAATCTGTTCCCCCACCTCACGGTGCTGGAGAACGTGATCGAGGCGCCGGTGTCGGCGCAGGGCCGCGACCGCGCCGAGGTCGAGGCCGAGGCGATCGCGCTCCTGGAACGGGTCGGCGTGGGCGACAAGGCCCACCAGTACCCGCGACAACTGTCCGGCGGCCAGCAACAGCGGGTCGCGATCGCCCGGGCCCTCGCACTGCGCCCGGCCGTGATCCTGTTCGACGAGCCCACGTCGGCCCTCGACCCCGAACTGGTCGGCGAGGTCCTCGCCGTGATCAAGCAACTGGCACGGGACGGCGCGACCCTCGTGATTGTCACCCACGAGGTGGGCTTCGCGCGGGAGGTCGCCGACACGGCGGTCTTCATGGACGCCGGCGTCGTGGTGGAACAGGGCCCGCCCTCGCAGGTCATCGACAACCCGCAGCACGACCGGACCGCAGCATTCCTCTCCCGAGTTCTCTGATTCTCCACACCTCGGTGTGGATCCCCGAAAGGCACACATGTCCACCGCACGGTTCCGTACGAAGATTCTGGCCTCGGCCCTCACCACCGTCGCGCTGCTCGCCGCCGCGTGCGGGGGCGGCGACGTCGAGGACGAGGGATCGGGGCCGACCTCGGCCGCCGGATACAACCTCACCGCCGACCAGAATCGCATCACCACCGACGAGGTCGAGTCGATCGCCGTGAAGGTTCCCCAGCAGATCCGCGACCGCGGCACGCTCCTCGTGACGGGCAGCGCCGGTTCCGCCCCGCCGCTGCGCTTCTACGCCGACGACGACAAGACGCTCATCGGCTCGGAGACCGACTTCGCGTACCTGATCGGCGACGTCCTCGGGTTGAAGGTCGATCTCCAGGCCGCGGACTGGGCGCAGAACTTCGTCCGCATCGATTCGGGTGAGGCCGACGCGTTCATCTCCAACGTCACGGTGACCGAGGAGCGGAAGGAGAAGTACGACTTCTCGACGTACCGCCTCGACACGGTCGCGTTCGAGACGAAGAAGGACAGCGGCATCCAGATCAAGGAGCCCAAGGACGTCGCGGGCCTGAAGATCGCGGTCTCCTCCGGCACCAATCAGGAAGCGCTGCTGGTGAAGTGGAGCGAGCAGAACGTCGCGGCGGGGCTCGAACCCACCGACATCACCTACTACCAGAACGCCACCGACTACTACCTGCCCCTCGCATCGGGCCGGATCGACGCCTACTTCGGGCCCAACCCGTCCTCGTCGTTCCACGTGGCGCAGGCAGGGGAGACCGAGATCGCCGGAGCCTTCTCGGGTGCGGGCGACGCGCTGCAGGGTGAGATCGCCGTGCTCACCAAGAAGGACAACGGACTGGTGACCGCCGTCAACGAGGCCATCAACCACGTCATCGAGAACGGCACGTACGCACAGGTTCTCGACCGCTGGAACATCGCGAGCGAGGCCGTGGACACGTCGGTCGTCAACCCGCCCGGACTCCCGAAGACCAGCTGACAGGAGGACCAGTGACCGAGAGGACCGAATCCGTGAAGACCGTGTTCGTCGACCAGGCGGACCCACTGGCCGCACCGCTGCTCGAAGAACTGGCAATCGAATACAGCACGCGGTACGGGCGCACCCGCGACGAGATCTACGACGATCTCAGCACGTATCCGGCGGAGGAGTTCGCCGCACCGGGTGGCGCGTTGCTCGTTCTGGTCGAGGACGGGACGTCCGTGGCGGGCGGGGCCTTCCGCCACTATGACGACACGACGGCCGAACTCAAACGGATCTGGACCTCGTCGGCGCACCGCCGCCGCGGCCTCGGACGAATCGTGCTGCGGGAGCTCGAGGCCGCGATCACGAGGGCCGGCTATTCCCGCATCTTCCTCACCACGGGGCCGAGGCAGCCCGAGGCGGTGGCACTGTACCTGGCCGCGGGCTACACGGCGCTGTTCGACCGCTCCCTCCCACCGCAGGACGTCGGAATCCACGGATTCGAGAAGATCCTGCACACCCCTACCGCTCTGCCTTCCGCCTGGGCCGCAAAGGAGTACGAATCCGTATGAAGTTTCTGCTGATGAGCCTGATCACTCACCAACCGGATCCTGTCACCGGGGAGACGATCGGCACTGCGGCCAGGCTGCAGGAGGTCGTGGAGTCCGCCGTCCTCGCCGAGCAACTCGGGTACGACGGGTTCGCGGTGGGCGAGCGCCACGAACATCCCTTCCTGTCCTCGTCCCCGCCCGTGGTGCTCAGCGCCATCGCGGCGCGCACCAGGACGCTGCAGTTGTGGACCGCGGTGACCACGCTGAGCCTGCTCGACCCGGTCCGCGCGTTCGAGGACTACTCGACGCTGGACAACCTGTCGGGCGGCCGGCTGCAGCTCATCATCGGGAAGGGCAACGGCACCGCGCAGGCGGACCTGTTCCACGTCACCCCGGACGACCAGTGGGACCGCAACCGCGAGGGCTACGAACTGTTCCGGCAGTTGTGGGAGAGCGAGGACGTCACCTGGGAAGGCGCATTCCGGCCGTCTCTCGAGCATGCTGTCGCCCTGCCGCGCCCGCTGCAGCGGCGGATCCGGATCTGGCACGGCAGCGCGACGAGCAAGGAATCGGTGGATCTCGCGGCCCGCTACGGTGATCCGATCTTCTCGGCGAACGTCACGTATCCCATCGACTCGTATGCCGAACTCGTCCGGCACTACCGCGAACGGTGGGCACACTACGGTCACGATCCCGCCGACGCCCTCGTCGGCGCCGGAACCGCCGGGTTCTACGTGACGCCGAACTCGCAGGATGCGCTCGACGTGTGGCGTCCGATTCACGCCGCTCGCCTCGACTTCGCCCGCAGGGCAGGACTTCCGGTGGTGTTCGAGACCGTCGAGGACTTTGTCGAACGCAGCTCCGCACTGATCGGCAGCGCGCAGCAGGTGATCGACAAGGTGCAGCGCTATCACGAGCAGTTCGGCCACGAGGCGATCCACCTGAGCGCCGACCGTGTCGGCAGCGACAAGCAGCACCGCGAAAGCCTCGAACTGTTCCAGGCCGAGGTGGCGCCCGCGCTGCGCGAGACCATTCCGAGCCGCCACCTCGCGGCCGGCACCGAGGAGGAAGTCGCATGAGCCTGGTATTGGGCATCGAACTCGACGGCGAGGGTGCGCATCCCGAAGCCTGGCGGCGAGCCGCGCACACACCCGACCGGTTGCTGACCGGGCGAACGGTGGCGGACCGCGTCGCGGCAGCCGAGAACGCCGGTTTCGCGTTCGCCTCCTTCGACGATTCGCTCCTGCCACCCGGCGTCGACGGGGGACCCGTCGGCCGGATCGACGCGGTGAACCGCGCGGCATTCGTCGCCGCGACCACCAGCACGATCGGACTCGTACCGGTCGTCGGCACCACGTACGCCGAGCCGTTCCACACCTCCTCCCAGCTCGCGACGCTCGACTACGCGTCGCGCGGTCGCGGCGGCTGGATCGCAGCACGCGACACCGACCCGCGAGTCGCGAGCGCACTGGGCCGGGCCGAGGTCACCGCACCCGCCGACCTCGAGCGGGAGGAACGCGACGCGATCACCGTGGTCCGGGAACTGTGGGATTCGTGGGACGACGACGCGGTGATCCGCGACTACGCCACCGGCCGTTTCGTCGACCGCGACCGATTGCACTACATCGACTTCCAGGGCGAGACGTACTCGGTGAAGGGTCCGGCCATCGTGCCCCGGCCGCCGCAGGGGCGGCTGGTGGTCTTCGGCCTCGAGGGGGACACCGATCCGTCGCTGGTCGACGTCGTGCTGGTGTCCGGACCGACACTCGAGGACACCGTCGAGGCCGCCGGGCGCGCGAAGGCGGGCGGGGCGGTGCTGGTGTTCGCCGAACTGGATGTCGCACTCGGTTCGTCCCCACCTGCCCCGCCGAGCGGACGGCTGTCGTTCGCCGGCGATGCCGCCGGGCTGCTGGAACTGCTGCGCGCCCTGGATACGTACGTCGACGGTGTGCGCCTGCATCCCGCCGTCGTCGACGAGGATCTTCCGGTGCTTGCGCGGTACGTGGTCCCGGCACTCCTTCGCGCCGGCATCGCCCACCGTCCCGTCCCCGGTTCGACCCTGCGCAGCACGCTCGGCCTCGACCGTCCCGTCACCCGATTCCAGGCCGAGCGCCTCGAAGACTCTTCTCGCTGAAAGGTTGTGGAGAACATGACCGATAACTCGTACGCGCGCCCCGGCGCCCAGGTGCACTTCGGTGTCTTCTTCCAGGGCGTCAACCACACGACGATCTGGTCGGACCCGTCGAGCGGATCGCAGATCGACTTCGAAACGTTCCGGCGGGTGGCTCTGACCGCCGAGCGCGGCCTGTTCGACGCCTTCTTCCTCGGCGAGGGCCTGCGCCTGCGGGAACAGGAAGGCAAGATTCTCGATCTCGACATCGTGGGCAGGCCGGACGCGATCACCCAACTCTCGGCGCTGGCCGGCATCACCCGGCACATCGGGCTGGTGGCCACCCAGAACACCACATACAACGAACCGGCCGACCTCGCCCGCCGGCTGTCCGGGCTGGACCTGCTGTCCGGCGGCCGTGCCGGCTGGAACGCCGTCACCACGGACAACGCGTGGACCGGAGAGAACTTCCGGCCCGGTGGCTTCCTCGATCACGCGGACAGGTACGAGCGGGCCGGGCAGTTCCTCGACACCGCCCGGGCGATCTGGGATGCGTGGGCCGACGATGCGGTCGCGACGCGCACCGACGCGCCGTCGTGGTCGACCCCGGACGGTGTGCAGGAGGTGTCCCGGCGCACGTCGCAGTTCGGCGTCACGATCACCCCCACGCTGCCGCGCAGCGCGCAGGGGCATCCCGTCATCTTCCAGGCCGGCGACTCACCGGCGGGCCGGGACTTCGCGGCCGCGCACACCGACGTGATCTTCTCCCGGCACGGAACGCATTTCGACGAGGCGCTCGCCTTCGCCGACGACATCAGGGGCAGACTGCGTCGTGCGGGGCGCCCCGAGGACGATGTGAAGATCCTGCCGGGGACGCAGATCGTGCTCGCGGAGAACGCGTCCGAGGTGGAGGAGAAGGTGCGCTGGGTCCGCGAGGGCCAGTACACCGGGCAGACGGCGTTGTCTCTGGTCGGCCAGGTGTGGGGCCGCGATCTGTCCGATCGCGACCCGGACGGTCCGCTGCCCGAATTCGATCCGGTGCCCGCGCCGATCTCCGTCACCCGCGGGGCCGCGCGCGACGGAAAGGATCCGCTGGCCATCGCCAGGGAATGGCGGGCCCTGGCCGAGGCGCAGAACCTGTCGCTGCGGCAGGTCGCGATCGCGACCACTCAGCGCTCCGGCTTCGCCGGTACTCCCGGACAGGTCGCCGACGAGCTCACCCGGTGGGTACGCAGTGGGGCCACGGACGGCTTTAATATCTCGCCGTACCTGGTGCCCACCGGACTCGACGAGATCGTCGACCTGCTCGTACCCGAATTGCAGGAGCGCGGTTCGTACCGAACGGAATACGACGGTTCCACCCTGCGTGAGCACCTCGGGCTCCGGCCCGCCCTGTCGTGGCGGGAGGTCGAGTCCCGGCAGGCGGTCGGGTAGCGAGGGTCCATGTGGCGCCGCGACCGGGGATCTCTTACACTCGGTAACGACCATCCAGAGCGACCGAGAGACCTGGCTCGTTGACGTCGCAGCAACCCCCCGCCCTGCGGGTGCGGGTGCTACCGCCGGGATCGATGGAGGAACCATGTTGACCGAAGGCTTCGTGAGCGCCTGGGGGCGTCTGCACGTCGATCTCTGCCGGCTGTCCACCTCCATCTGTCACAGCTGACCTGACACCCCGACAGACATCCGGGGTTCCTGCTCTACACACCGCATCCGCGTCGGATCCGGTGTCACTCACCTTTCTGTGCGCGTGAGCGCTGCCGATACGACGGGCAGCGCGCACGGCACTTCTTCGAGATCACGGAGTTCTCGGTGCCATCAGTGCCTTTGTCCTCGCCCTACCGGATCGCAGCAGGTATCGGAGTCGCCGCCGCGCTGGCCACGGCGCTCACCGCCTGCGGTGGGGGTTCCAGCAATTCCTCCGCGGATGCGGGCCCCGCACAGCCCGGCGGCACTCTCCGTTACGGCCTCTCGCAGGCACCCACGTGCGCCGACCCCGCACAGTCGGGCACGAACCAGACGATCTACGTCGCTCGTCAGGTGGTGGACTCGCTCACCGATCAGGACCCGGCAACGGGCGAACTGAAGCCGTGGCTGGCCGAGAGTTGGGAAACGGACGCCGACGCGTCCTCCTTCACGTTCCACCTGAAGGAGGGGGTGACGTTCAGTGACGGAACACCTTTCACCGCGGAGTCGGTGAAGAAGAATCTCGACGCCATCGTGAACACCCTCACCGGGGCCAAGGCAGCGCTCGGTGCCAGCTACCTCACCGGCTACACCGGCACCACCGTGATCGACCCGCTGACCGCGCAGGTCGACTTCGCCGCACCCAACGCGCAGTTCCTGCAGGCGTCGTCCACCCCGCAGCTCGGCATCCTGTCCGATGCGTCCGTCGCGAAGTCCGCCGAAGAGCGGTGCACCGGCAAGATCTCGGGCACCGGGCCGTTCACGTACGCCGACTACCAGCAGGACAAGTCGGTGACCCTCGCCAAGCGCGCCGGGTACAACTGGGGTTCCGACGTGTTCGGCCACGACGGCGAGGCCTACCTCGACACCATCGAGTTCAGTGTCGTCCCCGAATCAGGTGTCCGCACGGGCAGCCTGTCCTCCGGGCAGCTGGACGCGATCAGTGACGCGTTGCCGCAGGACGCCCCGCAGATCGAAGGTGCGGGCGGGCAGGTGCTCACCACGTCGAATCCCGGAACCCCGTTCGGCTTCCAGCCCAACGTGACCCGTGGACCGCTCGTCGATCCCGTCGTGCGCAGTGCGCTGGTCCCCGCGATCAACCGGCAGGAACTGGTCGACACCGTGCTCGGCCCCAACTTCAAGCCGGCCACCAGTACGCTGGCCAGCCGGACCCCGGGCTACGTGGCGCTGCCGGACGTGACATATGACCCGGAGAAGGCGAAGTCGATCCTCGATCAGGCGGGCTGGGTTCCCGGTGCCGACGGCATCCGGGAGAAGGGCGGTCAGAAGCTGAGCTTCCCCGTTCTGTTCAGCTCCGTGTTCGCCGGCAACCAGGCCATCCTCGAGCTGGTGCAGCAGCAGCTCAAAGAGGTGGGAGTGGATCTGCAGCTGAATCTCGTGTCCACCCCCGAGGCCACCGCCCGCCAGAATTCCAAGGACTTCGACGCCACCTACTACAACAGCACCCGCGCAGACGGTGACATCCTCCGCACCCAGTTCGGCCTCGAGGGCCGCAACCTGAACAGCCGCGGACCGATTCCCGCGCTCGACGACGTGCTCGCGAAGCAGCTCGCCACCACCGACACCGCCGAGCGGAGCGCGCTCGTCGCCGACGCCCAGCAGCAGGTGCTCGACAACGGTCTGTGGATCCCCACGGTGGAGTTGTCGCAGGCGATCGGCGCCGGCCCCAACGTGCAGGATCTGAAGTTCGAGGCCTCGGCCCGGCTCCAGTTCTTCGACACCTGGATCAGCGGACGCTGAGCCATGATTCGCTACCTCGGACTACGGGTGCTGCAGGCGATCGCCGTCCTGTGGGCAACGTTCACCGTGTCGTTCGCCGTGCTGTTCCTGCTGCCGTCCGATCCGGTGAGCATCGCCGTCGACTCGGCGACCACCGGAACGACGGTCGACGCGGCCGCCGTCGCGGAGCTGCAGGCACGGTACGGCCTCGACCAGCCCGTGTGGGTGCAGTACTGGAACTCCCTGAGCCACGCTGTCCGCGGTGACTTCGGGTACTCGATCGCCACCGGGCAATCGGTGACCGAGGCCATCGGGAACGCGGTCCCCAGCACGCTCGCGCTGGCGTCCGCGGCGCTGGTTCTCGCGGTCGTGTTCGGGGCATCGGTCGCGTTCCTCGCCACCTACACGAGGGTCCACTGGGTGCGGAATCTGCTGTTCTCCCTGCCTCCGCTCGGTGTCGCGGTACCCACGTTCTGGGTGGGACTGATTCTGCTGCAGCTGTTCTCGTTCCGGTTGCAGGCCTTTCCGGCGTTCGGCGACCAGGGGATCGCGACGCTGGTGCTCCCCGCGGTGACGCTCGCGCTGCCGACCGGCGCCGTGATCGCCCAGGTGCTCGCGGCGAGTCTGCAGACCACGTGGCGGCAGCCGTTCATCGAAGCCGCGCGGGCGAAGGGCGCGTCCCGCTGGCAGATCCAGACGCGGCACGCGCTGCGCCTGTCGAGCATTCCCGCATTCACCATCGCCGGCGTGCTCGTGGGTAATCTGCTGGCCGGATCGGTCGTCGTCGAGACGGTGTTCTCGCGCGCCGGAGTCGGGCGGCTCACCCAGACTTCCGTGATGGCACAGGATATTCCGGTGGTCCAGGGAATCGTGGTACTGAGCTCCGTCGTCTATGTACTCGTCAATCTCGCCGTCGATCTGCTCTACCCGCTGATCGATCCCAGGATCGTCGAGGGCAGGCGCGGTTCCGACCGCAACGACGACTCCGCGGATGTGGAGGAGAAGGTTCATGTCTGACATCCTCACCAGGGAACTGATCGACGAGGCCGAGGGTTTCGGCACTCCGCCGAACGAACCGCCGCGCGCGATCGCGTCCAGGTCGCACAGCCGCGGACGCCGCGTGGTGGCGTGGTGGCGTCGCAATCTGGTGCTGGTGGCCTCGGCCGCCGTGCTCCTCGTCGCGGTCGGATTCGCGGTGGCGCCGTCGGTGTTCGCGAGCGGCGACCCACTGGTCGGGGTGCCCGCCCAGAAGCTGCAGGCGCCGAGTGCCGCGCACTGGTTCGGCACCGACAACATCGGACGTGACGTGTACACCCGCGTGGTCCACGGCGCCGGATTGTCGCTGACCGCAACACTGCTGGCCGTGGGCATCGCACTGGTCGTCGGTTCGCTGATCGGACTGCTGTCCGGTGCCCTCGGAGGTGCGCTGGACGCTGTCCTGATGCGGATCGTCGACGTTCTCCTGTCGATCCCCGCGCTGCTGCTCTCGCTCGCACTGGTGACCGCCCTGGGATTCGGGACGGTCAACGTGGCCATCGCGGTGGGAGTGTCACTGATCGCGAACTTCGCCCGCGTGATGCGTTCGGAGGTGCTGCGGGTGCGCCGGTCGCTGTACGTCGAGGCGGCGTTCGCATCGGGTGTCCGCTGGCACACGGTGCTGCGCCGCCACGTGCTGCGGAATTCGTACGCGCCCGTCGTGGCACTCGCCGCCGTCGAGTTCGGGATGGCGGTGCTCGCGGTGTCGTCGCTGAGCTTCCTCGGGTTCGGCGCGGTGCCGCCCACCCCGGAATGGGGCTCGCTGATCGCCGAGGGCCGGAACTATCTCGCCACCGCATGGTGGATGACAACCCTGCCCGGACTGGTGATTGTGGCCGTCGTGCTGTCGGCGCACCGATTCGGGCATGCACTCGAACAGAGGGAAGTGCGATGAGCGCGAACGACACCCCGATCCTGCAGGTCTCCGGACTCCGGGTGGCGTACGGGAGCGTGAGCGATCCCGTCGTGGCCGTGAAGGGCGTCGACCTCACGGTCTCGCTCGGGGAAGTGGTGGCCGTGGTCGGCGAGTCCGGCTCGGGAAAATCCACCACGGCGCACGCCATCCTCGGACTGCTCAGCGGGTCCGGACGTGCCGTGGCCGGCACCGTCACGTTCGACGGTGAGCGTCTCGACACCAAGTCGGAGCGCGCCCTCGACCGCATCCGCGGCGCCCGGATCGGCCTCGCTCCCCAGGACCCGACGACGTCGCTCAACCCCGTCCTGCGGGTCGGCACCCAGGTGGCGGAGGTGCTCCGGATCCACGGTCTCGCCGACCGGCGGACGGCCGGCATCGAGGCGGTGCGCATTCTCGCCGAGGCCGGGATCGACAAGCCCGAGGTGCGGGCGAGGCAGTACCCGCAGGACCTGTCGGGCGGGCAACGGCAGCGCGTCCTGATCGGGATCGCGCTGGCATGCAGCCCCGAACTTGTGATCGCGGACGAACCGACCAGCGCGCTCGACGTCACGGTGCAGCGCCGGATTCTCGATCATCTCGACGCGCGGATAGCCGAGTCCGGCACCGCGGTCCTGCTGATCACGCACGATCTGGGTGTCGCAGCCGACCGCGCCGACCGGATCGTGGTGATGAGTCAGGGTGAGGTGGTGGAGGCGGGTCCCACCCGCGAGATCCTCGAGAACCCCCAGCACGAGTACACCCGCACCCTGCTGGCCGCGGCGCCGAGTCTCTCGGTGGGGCGGGGGCCCAACCGCGCCGCGGAGGCGGGCGGAGCCGACCCCGATGTCCTGCTGCGCGTGTCCGGGGTGGCCAAGACGTTCCGGATCGATCGGCGCACGGCCATCGACGCCGTCCAGGACGTGTCGTTCGAGGTCCCGCGCGGGCGCACGCTGTCGCTGGTGGGGGAGTCCGGCTCGGGCAAGTCCACGGTGGCCCGGATCGCGATCCGGTTGGAATCTCCCACCTCTGGCCGCATCGACTTCGACGGCCGGGACATCACCACCCTGCGCGGCGGCGCGCTGCGCGCCCTGCGCCGACGGGTGCAGATCGTGTACCAGAACCCGTACGCGTCCCTCGATCCGAAGCTGGCCGTTGCGGACATCGTGGCGGAACCGCTCGGTGCGTTCGGTGTCGGCACCAGGGCGGAACGGGCGGCACGAGTCGCCGAACTGCTCGAACAGGTCGCGTTGCCGCGCACCTACCTCGAACGCAGACCGGCCGAGCTGTCCGGCGGACAACGACAGCGGGTCGCCATCGCCCGCGCGCTCGCGCTGCACCCCGAACTCGTCGTGCTCGACGAACCGGTGTCGGCCCTGGACGTCTCGGTGCAATCGCAGATCCTCGGGCTACTCGAGAGCCTGCAGCGGGAACTCGGGCTCAGCTACCTCTTCATCTCACACGACCTTGCCGTGGTCCGGCAGATCAGCGACACGGTCGCGGTGATGCGGTCCGGCCGCATCGTCGAATCGGGCACCGCGGCAGAAATATTCGACAACCCCCGCCACGACTACACCCGGCAGTTGCTCGACGCCATCCCGGGACGATCCGTCGGGCGCCCACGTTCTGCACAGCTGGAGGAATCGATTCATGCCTGAGTCACACGACCCGCTCGTCGCCGTCGATCTGTACGGCACGGGGATCCATCCGCAGTCCTGGCGTCGTCAGGACTCGCGCGCCGAGGACCTCTTCACCGCCGGCTACTGGACCGGCCTGCTCGGGCAGGCCGACTCGGCCGGAGTGGACCTCGCCTTCGTCGGCGATACCTTCGCGATCGCCACGACGGGACACGCCGATCAGCGTGGAGAGCTGGACGCCGTGGCGATCGCCGCGAGGGCCGTCGCATCCACCGAGCGGATCGGCCTCGTTCCCACGGTGACCGTCACTCACACCGAACCGTTCCATGTGTCCAAGGCCATCGCGAGCCTCGACCACGCGTCGCTCGGCCGCGCCGGGTGGCAGGTGGACGTGTCGGACGGTCAGGCGCAGGCGAATCTGTTCGGGCGCAAGGATGCACAGGATTCCGAGAATCTGTGGTCGGAGGCTGCCGACGCGATCGAGGTCGTGAGTCTGCTGTGGGACAGCTGGGAGGACGACGCCGAGATCCGCGACGTGGCCACCGGCCGATTCATCGACCGGGACAAGCTGCACTACATCGATTTCGAGGGCACGCACTTCTCCGTGAAGGGTCCCTCGATCACGCCGCGGTCGCCGCAGGGGCAGTCGCTGATCGTGATCGGTGCGCGGGACGAGCACTCCACCCGGGTCGCCGCCGCGCGCGCCGACGTGATCCGCATCGGCGCACCCACCGTGGACGCAGCCCGTGACGTCGCCGACCGGGTGCGACGTGCTGCGGCCGAGGCCGGCCGGGACCCCGCTGCGCTCCGGATCCTGCTCGATATCGAGGTGGTGACCGCCGAGACCGTCGACGCGGCGGCACGCGACCTCGCCCAGCTCGAGAACTGGTCCGGCAGCCGGTACGAGCCGGCGTCGATTCTCCACCGCGGCGACGCGCCGGGGCTCTCCCGCCTGATCACCGACGTGGTGGACACCGGGGGCGTCGACGGTGTCACTCTCCGGCCGCTGGCGCTGACGTCCGGCCTGAACGAGATCACCGAGCACGTCCTGCCACTGCTGCGGCCGGGCGACCGAGCGTCCGGCAGCGGAGTGCTCCGGGAGCGGCTCGGGTTCACCCGTCCCGTCAATCACTTCGCGGGACAGGACTGACATCATGAGCAACCAGCGCAAGCAGATTCATCTCGCCGCCCACTTTCCCGGCGTCAACAACACCACCGTGTGGAGCGACCCCGAGTCGAAGAGCCAGATCGACTTCGACTCGTTCGTGCACCTCGCGGAGACCGCCGAACGCGGATTGTTCGACTTCTTCTTTCTCGCCGAGGGCCTGCGCCTGCGTGAGCACCGGGGCCTGATCCACGACCTCGACGTGGTGGGCCGCCCCGACACGTTGACGGTGCTCGGCGCGCTCGCCGGAGTCACCACCCATCTGGGCCTGGCGGGGACGATCAACACCACGTTCAACGAACCGTACGAGCTGGCACGGCAATTCGCCTCGCTCGACCATCTGTCCGACGGCCGGTCCGCGTGGAACATGGTGACGTCCTCGGACGCGTTCACGGGCGAGAACTTCCGGCGCGGGGGATACCTCGACAAGGCCGACCGGTACACCCGCGCAGGCGAACTGATCGAGGGCGCCCGCAAGTTCTGGGACAGCTGGGATCAGGATGCGCTGCAGATCGACCGCGCCCGGGGAGTGTTCGCCGCGGACAACTCGATCCGCGACGTCACCCACTCCGGCTCCCAGTTCGACATCCGGGGACGGTTCACGATTCCACGGAGCCCGCAGGGGCACCCGGTGCTGCTGCAGGCCGGCGACTCCGATCAGGGCCGCGAATTCGGTGCCGCGCAGGCGGACGCCATCTTCACCATCCACGGGTCGCTCGAGGACGGGCAAACGTTCTACGCGGACGTCAAGGGCAGGCTGGCGAAGTACGGGCGCAGCCACGACGATCTCAAGGTGCTGCCCGCGGCGACCTTCGTGCTGGGCGACTCCGCGGCGGACGCGGCCGACCGCGCCGACCACATCCGCCACCAGCAGGTGGGCCCGCAGACGGCGATCGCGTTTCTCGAACAGGTCTGGGGCCGCGACCTTTCCGCGTACGACCCGGACGGTCCGCTGCCGGACGTCGAACCGGCCGAGGACACGAACATCACCCGCGGCCGGGTCCGGCACGCGAAGGATCCGTGCGAGATCGCTGCCGCGTGGCGGGCGAAGGCGGAAGCGGAGAAGCTCAGCATCCGTGAACTGATCATCGCGGTCACGACTCGCCAGCAGTTCGTCGGCACCGCCGCTCAGGTGGCCGAGGAGATCGACCGCTACGTGCAGGCGGACGCGTGCGACGGCTTCATCCTGGTACCGCACCTCACTCCGGCCGGGCTCGACGAGTTCGTCGAGAAGGTGGTCCCGGAGTTGCAGAACCGCGGCACTTTCCGTTCCGAGTACTCGGGCACGACCCTGCGCAGTCATCTCGGACTGCGCCATCCGCATCACCAGACAGAAGGAGTTCGGGCATCATGACCGCAGTCACGGCAGGCGCGACATTCGAGCAGGACTGGCAGGACTGGCATTCGGCGCGAGAGGAGTCTTTCCGCGACCCGCTGGGATGGCTGAGTCTGACGGCCCTGCACTGGCTCGTCGAGACCGACACCACGTTCCCCGACCTGCCCGGGAAGTGGCGGGCCGACGCGGACGGGGTGGTGATCACGGCCACCGCCGACGCCGGGCTCGAGGTCGATGGCGAAGCGGTCGACGGCACGGCGACGCTCGCACCCCTGGAGGGTGCACCCGGTCTGCTCGTGCGGAACGGGAGCCGCAACGTCGAGGTGATCCGGAGAACCGGTGATGTCGCCCTGCGGATCCACGACCCCGAGGCAGGCACCCTCGCCGCGTTCACCGGCATCCCGACGTTCCTGCCCGCGCAGCAGTGGGCTGTGCCGGCGACGTTCACCCCGTTCCCGCAGTCCCGCGTCGTGACGACGGGTGCGGTCGTCGAGGGACTCGAGCACCACCACACGGCGCTGGGGACGCTCGCATTCGAGTACGGCGGCGCCGCACACGAACTCGTCGCGTTCGCAGGAAAGGACGGTGGCCTGCACGTTCTGTTCACCGACGCCACCAGCGGGGTCAGCACGTACCCCGCGGCGCGGTCGCTGGCCGTGGACGCCCCCGCCGCCGACGGCCGGGTGATCCTCGATTTCAACCGGGCGGCCAACCTGCCGTGCGCGTTCACCGACTACGCCACCTGCCCGGTCGCGCCCGCCGAGAACCGGCTGACGCTCGCGGTCGAGGCCGGCGAGAAGAACCCGCGGTAGACATGGCCGAGAAGCAGGTCGTGCTCGGGGCGGCGGCACCCGCGGGGCGGACGGACTTCGCCTTCCTCGCGCAGGCCGCCCGCACCGCGGAGCGGGGGAGATTCGACCTCTTCCTCGCCGAAGGCGTCACCGCGGCGAACGCGCTGGCCGGGTTCACCGACACAGTGGGGCTCGCGGCGACGCTGGACACGACCTCCGCCGAACCGTACGACGTGGCCCGCCGGCTGGCCTCACTCGATCACCTGTCCGGCGGGCGTGCAGCGTGGAACACCGTGGCTCCCGGCGACGAGCGGGCCGCGGAGTTCGTCGACACCGCACGCACGCTGTGGGATTCCTGGGCCGAGGGGGTCGTGACCGTCGACCGCGGCGCGGGGCGATTCGTCTCGGACCCCACCGCCGGCGCGTTCTACCACCGGGGCAGGCACTTCGACATCGGTGGACGCTTCACCGTCCCGCGGAGCCCGCAAGCGCAACCGGTGGTGATCGTGTCGGGGGACGGCCCGGAGGCCCGGAATCTCGCCGCCCGGCACGGCGATGTGATCATCGCCCCGCTCGGCACGTTCGACGCCGGTCGCGCGTTCTACGACGACCTCGCGCGCCGCACGGTCGAGGCCGGCAGGCCCGCCGGCGCGGTGAAGGTTCTGGTCACCACGACGTTCGTGGGTACCGCCACGTCCGTCGCGGACCGGATCGTCCGGTGGGTCCGCGAGGACGCAGCGGACGGGTTCGTCCTGCCCTCCCACCTCACCCCGGACGAACTCGCCCTGTTCGTCGACACGGTGGTGCCGTTGTTGCAGGACCGTGGTGTTCTGCGCACCGACTACACCACCGCCACGCTGCGGCAGCACCTCGGACTCGGTGCCCCGCGCAGCCATCGCGCTGTCAATCCCCGCTCTCTCCAGAAAGTGCCCTCATGACCACTCCGTTGTCCGTCCTCGACCTGTCGCCCGTCAGCGAGGGCACCACCGCCCGCACCGCGCTGCGGAACACCGTCGACCTCGCCCGGCACGCCGAAGCGTGGGGATACAAGCGCTACTGGGTTGCCGAACACCACTTCGTGGGGGTCGCCAGTTCCTCGCCGGCCGTGCTCGTCGGGATCCTGGCCGCCGCGACCAGCACGCTCCGGGTCGGCGCCGCCGCGGTGCAGTTGGGCCACACCACCGCAGCGGCCGTGGTCGAGGCATTCGGCACCGTCGACGCGCTGTACCCGGGTCGCGTGGACCTCGGGCTCGGACGGTCGGGTCAGCGCCGGGCCGAGGCGTTGAAAGCGGTTGCGGAACGCAACAACCAGTCGGCCCCGCCCCACCGGGAGACGGAGATCCGCGACGGCGTCGTGATCCCGGCACCGTTCGATCCGTCCGGGCTCTTGCTGTCTCCCCGGCTCACGGCGGCGCAGTCGGCACTGCAGCAGCCGGGCGCGCTGTCGCCGGCATTCGACCAGCAGGTCGACGACATCCTGGCACTGCTCGGCGGCACGTACCGCACCCCGGACGGGATCGAGCTCCACGCCAGCCCCGGCGAGGGCGCGGACGTCGGCGTGTGGGTGTTCGGCAGCAGCGCGGGACCGAGCGCCGAACTGGCCGGCCGGCTGGGGCTGCCTTTCGGCGCGAACTACCACGTGAGCCCGTCGACGACCCTCGAAGCGGTCGAGGCCTACCGCGCCGCGTTCCGCCCGTCGCCGAACCTGCAGAAGCCGTACGTCGTCGTCTCCGCCGACGCCGTCGTGGCGGAGGATGACGCGACCGCGACGGAACTGGCGTCGACGTTCGCGCACTGGACGCACAGCATCCGCAGCGGGCACGGGGCGATCCCGTATCCCGACCCGGCGCACACGGCACCGCTCGGCGAGACGGAACGCGCGGCGGTCGAGGACCGGCTCATCACCCAGTTCGTGGGGGCACCGGCCACCGTCGCAGACCGACTCGACAGCCTGCGAAGGCTCACCGACGCCGACGAACTGGTGATCACCAGCGTCACCCACGATCACGGCGACCGGTTGCGCTCCTACGAGCTGCTCGCAGCGGAGTGGGGACTGCCGGGCCTGCTGGCCGCCTGACAGCACGATGATTGAACGCTGGTCCAAATGGGAATCCCACGCCCATGGACACAGCAAATGCCCCTGTGCCCGAGTCCCGTGACGAGCTGGTCGAGCAGCTACGGCAGTACCTGAGCTCGATCACATCGACGGAACTCGGTCCCGACGACGACTACTTCACCCTGGGATTGGTGAGTTCGTTGCGGGCCCTGGAGATCGTCACGTACATCGAAGGCTCCCACGACGTCGTGGTCGAGGTGGAGGATCTCGATCTCGACAACTTCCGCACCGCAGCGCGGGTAGCGGGCTTCATTCGGAGAAAGCGGGGCGAGCAGCTTCGTGCGACGGACGGGGCGTCGCCGTGATCGGTATCGACACACTTGTCGCCTCCGCCGAGACCGACGCCGGCACCTGGGACGAGACCGGACTGCCGGTCGACGTCATCGAGGCCGCCGCGCGGGCGGGAGTCCTCGGGCTGGACCGGACGACGGACTGCCGGGGACTCGGCCTGAACGCGGCCGAACTCGGCTCGGTCGCAGAAAGACTCGGGGCGGTCTGCACGTCGTTGCGTTCGCTGCTGACCGTGCAGGGGATGGTGAACGCCTCCCTCGATCGGTGGGGCACCGCCGAACAGCGGGCACAGTGGGTGCCGGCCCTGGCGACCGGCGAACTCCTCGCCGGATTCGCCGCCACCGAGTCCGGGGCCGGCAGCGACCTCTCCTCTGTGACTACCAGTTTCGAGGCGCACGGCTCGGATCACCGGATCTCGGGGCGGAAACTGTGGGTGACGTTCGGCGAGGTCGCGGACGTACTGCTCGTCCTCGGCCGGTCGCCGGCCGGGTTGGCGACTGCGCTGGTCGAAACGGACTCACCCGGAGTGACCGTCGAACCGATCCACGGGCAGTTGGGCATGCGCGGCGCCCGGATCGCGCACATCGCGCTGGACGGCGTCGTCGTCCCCGCCGACCACCTGATCGCACCGCCGGGATTCGGACTGTCCCACGTCGTCGGCACCGCCCTGGACCACGGCCGGTACACCATCGCGTGGGGGTGCGCAGGGATGGCGCGCGGGTGCCTCGCCGACGCTGTCGCGCACGCGTCCACCCGGGTGCAGGGCAGCGCCGTGTTGTCCGAGCACGACTCGGTCCGCGCGATCCTCGGTCGTAGCTGGGTCGATGCCGCCGGCGCTCGCGCACTGTGCGAACGGGCCGCCGAACAACGCGATGCCCACGAGCCGAGCGCGCTCTTCACGACGATCGCCGCGAAGTACGCCGCTGCCCGCGCCGCCGCGTCGGTGAGCCAGCAGGCGGTCCAGGTGCTCGGGGCCGCGGGGTGCGCCCCCGGCAGCAGGGTGGGTCGCTTCTTCCGCGACGCCAAGGTCATGCAGATCATCGAGGGCGCGACGGAGGTCGCCGAACTCCAGATCGGTGACTACGTGCTCGGGGGAGGTGCGCGATGACGGCTGACCGACCGGTCGCGATCGATTCGGTCGCGCTCTGGTTCCCGGACGACGAGGTGACCGTGGCGGGCCTGCCCGAGCTCGACGAACTGCCGATCGCTCAGCGCGAGCACGCATTGTCGCTGGGCATCGACACGGTGCGGATCGGAATCGGGCTCTCCGAGGTGGATCTGGCGCACGCCGCGGCGGACGAGGTGCTCCGGAAGGCGGGCCTCGACGCCACCCAGCTCGATGCGCTGCTGCTCGTGCAGGGCCGGGTTCCGCAGTATCTGCTCGCGTCCGAGGCGACCCGCCTGCAGCACCGGCTCGGCGCGACCCAGGCGTTCACCACCGGTGTGGGCGACCTCGGGTGCGTGTCCGTCTCGGCGGCGTTCGCGCTCGCGTCGGCGTTGCTCCGCGGCGACCCCCGTTGCCAGAACGTCCTCGTCGCCGCGGCGGCGAAGACACCGACCCGGTCGCGGTACCGATCGCCGATGACGCTCCTGGGCGATGGCGCCGCCGCGGTCCTGCTGACGACGTCGGGGATCGGGCGGTACGAACTCGTCGACCAGATGATCCGCAGCGACGGAAAATACGCCGACCTGTTCCACATCGACTACCGCGACGTCCGCGAAGCAGACTGGGTCGAGAAGTGCGCCGACGAACCCACGTATTCGTTCCGCCTCGCGGTCGAGAGCCGGAAGCGGTTCACGGAGATCAACGCGGAACTGCTGGCCCGGAACGGGCTGCAGCAGGACGCGATCGGCATTTTCCTCATGCAGAACCTGTCGCTCGGTGCGTTCACGTTCTGGCAGGAGGCACTCGACGTCACCATCGATCCCGTCTGCCGCGACAACCTGGCCCGGTTCGGCCACCTCGGATCCGTCGACATCGCGGCGAACCTCGAGCACGCGGCGTCCGCACAGGCGCCCGGCGACTACTGCGTGATCATGAACAGCAGCCCGGTCGCGGCCTGGAGCAGCGCGCTGCTCCGACGCCTGCCGGATCAGCCCGGGCGCGGGAAGTGATCGCGATGGAGCAGACGGTCAAGTGCGTGGTCTGGGATCTCGACGACACCATCTGGGACGGCGTCGTCCTCGAACAGGATGCCCCGGTGCCGAAAGCGGACGCCCTCCGCGCCCTGGATGTGCTCGACCGCCGCGGCATCCTGCACGCCGTCGCGAGCCGCGGCGAATACGAACCCGCCGCCGCGCACCTGCGCCTGCACGGCATCGAGGAGCTGTTCTGCGCCATCGACGTCGGCTGGGGCCCGAAGTCGGAGGCCGTGCGGCGCATCGCGGAGACACTGAATCTGGGTCTCGACACCATCGCCTTCGTCGATAACGATCCCGTCGAGCGGGCCGAGGTGGCCGAGGCACTTCCCCCGGTGCGTTGTTATCCCGCCGAGCAGATCGCGTCGTTCCCCGACCTTCCCGAGCTGACCCCGCTCGCCGTCACCGAGGAGGCGAGGCAGCGGCGGTCGCTGTACCGCGCCGAACGGATCCGTCAGGTGAGCGAACAGGAGTTCCACGGGTCCAACTCCGAGTTCCTGGCCTCGCTCGAACTGGTCATGACGGTCCGCAGAGCGACCGAGGGCGACCTCGAACGCGCCCACGAACTGACCGTCCGGTCTCATCAACTCAACACCACGGGCCGGACTTTCGGCATCGACGAACTGCGCAAGCTGTGCGCCTCGGACGACCACGAGGTGCTCGTCGCGTCGCTCGGCGACCGATTCGGCGGGTACGGCACGATCGGTCTCGCGGTCTCGGAGATCCGGGGCGGGGATTCCGTCCTGCAACTGCTGTTGATGTCGTGCCGGGTGATGTCCCGCGGGGTCGGGACGGCGCTGATCCGGCACGTCGTCGAGCGGGCACGCGCCCACGGCAGGCGGGCGCTCGCCGAGTTCGTGCCGACGGACGTCAACCGGGTCATGCTCGTGACCCTGCGATTCGCGGGCTTCGACGTCGTCGACCAGGATCCCGATCGGATGCTGCTGCTGTGCAGTGACGTTCGCAGTGCGGCGGCGCCGAACGCCGATCACGTCGCGGTCCTCTCAGGAGACGTGGCGCCATGACGGACGTGGTCGCGAACGGTGGGGTGATGTCCGGGATCCTACGAGAGTGCGCGCGGGTTCCCGGCCGGATCGCGATCGTGGTGGGCGACCGGTCGCTGACGTATCGCGAACTCGATTCGGCCAGCGAGGCCCTGGCGCGGCAACTCGCTGCGCTGGGCGTGCGGCCGGGCCAGGTGGTGCTGATCCACCAGCGGCAGAGCGTCGAGACGGTGGTGGGGATGATCGCCACGCTGCGGCTGGGTGCGGCGTGGTGCGTGATCGAGCCCGGACATCCGGTGGGTCAGCTCCGGGCACTCCTCGGCGACGTCGACTGCGGCGCCATCGTCTTCGGTTCCGCGGATCCGAAGACGTCGCCGGAGTGGGTCCGGGACCTGGCCCGGAGTGCGGGCGGACGTGTTCCGGCTCTGCACGACCGGGACGCCGTCCACCCGCCCGTGGCCGAACCGGCGGACCTTCCGGAGGACGTGCCCGCGGGCGCCGCCGCCTACGTGATCACCACGTCCGGGTCGACCGGCATCCCCAAGGCCGTCGTCGCGAGCCGCGCCAACCTCGCGAGCATGGTCGACGGCCGCAACTACGACTACGACGACGGCGACCTCGTCACGTTCTCCGCGTTCCGCCTCACGTGGGACGGTTCCCTGCTGAAGACCCTGTGGGCGTTGTGCACCGGCGGCACCAGCGTGCTGCCGGACGCTCGCGAACTGATGGACGCCGAGGCCGTCGCCGCGCTCGCCCGGACGTGGCAGACCACTCACCTGGTCGCGTCCCCCTCCTTCTACCGGCTGCTGCTGCCGCATCTCGCCCCGCTGCGCGAACGCCTGCGGTTGGTGACGCTTGCGGGAGAGGCACTTCCGGGCACGCTCGTCGAACAACATCGCGCGGTGCTGCCCGGGGTCCCGCTGAGCAACGAGTACGGTCCGACCGAGACGACCGTCAGCTGCCTGGCTCATCCGGTGCGCGACGTGCCCGCCTCGATCGCGCCGATCGGCAGACCACTGGGGGCGAGCACGGCCTACGTCCTCGACGCGAAACTGGTCGAGGTGCCGTACGGAACGGTCGGGGACCTGTACGTCGGCGGTCCGCAGATCTCCGAGGGTTACGCGTCCCGCCCGGCCGCGACCGCGGCCCGCTTCGTCGCGGACCCCTTCGCGGAGCGGCCGGGTGCGCGGATGTATCACACGGGTGACCTCGCGCGCGTCGATCCGCACGGCGACATCGAATTCTGCGGTCGGTTCGACGGACAGGTGAAAGTGCGTGGCGCCCGGGTCGAGAGACACGCGGTGGAGGCCGTTCTGGAGAGTCACCCCGCGATACACCAGGCCGTGGTCCTCGCGACCGCCGACGAACACGGGGAGGCGGCATTGACCGCGTTCTGGGTGCCCGCGGCCGCGGCGACCGTACTGCCCACGCCGCGAGACCTGATCGCGCACTGTGTCGAAAGGCTCGTCGCGCAGGCGGTGCCCGACCGCTTCCTCGCGCTCGGGGCCCTTCCGCTCGCACCGAGCAGCAAGGTGGACGAGGTGGCGTTGCGCCGGCTGTTGCCCAGCGGAGGTGGTGGCGTTGCGTGAGCACCATACCGAGGCCGCCGGCAGCCCGGAAGCACCGTTCCCGCTGTCGTCGGCCCAATACGAGGCGTGGCTGGCCCAGCAACTGGCCCCGGAGGTGCCGTTGTGCATCGCCCAATACGTCGAAGTGCACGGCGACCTGGACGTCGACCTCCTGCGCGAGGCCACCCTCGCGACCGCCGACGAATTCGGATCGCCCTTTCTCCGGTTGATCGACAGGGACGGTCAGCCGTTCCAACTGGTCGATCCGTCGGCGGACCGGTCGATCGGCCGGATGGACTTCCGCGGGGACGCCGAACCGGTGGAGGCCGCCCGCCGATGGATGCGCGCCGACTGCGAGACCCCTCTGGATCCGACTCGCGACCGCCTCGTCGAATCGTCGATTCTTCGCGTCGGTGACGCGCACTACCTGTGGTACAGCAAGATTCATCACGTCGCCCTGGACGGCTACGGTGCGATGACGATGCTCAACCGCATCGCGGCCCGGTACACCGCGGAGGTGCTCGACCGGGAACTGCCGCCCAACGAGGCCGTAGATCCCCGGCATCTGTACGACGCCGATCAGCGGTACCGGTCGTCGAGCCGCTTCGCCGCGGACCGGCAGTTCTGGGTCGAACAGGTCGGCGGCCTCGGACCCGGATCGAGCCTGGCCCGACGGACCGGCCCCGCGGTCGCCACGAGCACCGATGTCACCGCGCCCCTGCCGGACGCGGCGGAGCGGGCGCTCGGCGACGCCGGCGCCCACGGGACAGCGAAGATCATCGCCGCGTTCGCCTGCTACCTGTCGAGGACGACGGGACGCCGGGACGTGCTCGTGAAGATCCCGGTGTCGGCGCGCACCACCGCGACCCTGCGACGGTCCGGCGGAATGGTGGCGGGTGTCGTGCCGCTTCCCGTGCAGATCCGCCCCGAGGACACGGTGGGGCAGCTGGTGGAGCGGGTGCAACTCGACCTGATGGGCGCGCTGCGACACCAGCGTTTCGGGCTCGGCGACATCCGGCGCGACTCGGGCGCGGCTGCGGCGGAGTCACTGTCGGGTCCGATGGTCAACGTCATGCTCTTCCACCAGGAACTCGCTCTGGGGCCGCTCGTCGGCGAATACCACATCGTCACGTCCGGGCCGGTCGAGGACCTGCTCGTCAACGTGTACCGGAGCGGCACGCCGGTCCGGACCTTCGTCCACTTCCTGGCCAACCCCAACCGGTACGACGCCGACGAGGTCGGCGCGCACCACCGGCAGTTCCTGGAGCTGCTCGGCGACTTCGTCGCGGCCGCCGCGGGCGCCGCGCTCACCACCGTCCACGAGGAGACGGCCCGGCTCGACTTCTGGACGCGCACACTGGCGGACGCGCCCCCGGTGCTGGACCTGCCCACCGACCGTCCTCGGCCCGCACGGCCGTCCCACCGCAGTGCCGCCGTCGACGTCGCACTCGACCCGGATCGGCGGCGTCGGCTGGACGCGTTCGCGGTCGCACACCGCACGGACGCCGCCACCGTGACCCATGCGGTGCTGGCGCTGGTGCTGGCACGCTCGGCGCGTACCGACGACGTCGTCATCGGTAGGCGGACGGACACCGACCCGGTGGTGTTGCGGACCCACGTGCGCGGCTCGGATCGTCTCGGCGAGTACGTCGACACCGTGCGGGACGCCGACGCGCAGGCGTTCGCCCACCACGGTGTGCCCGCCCTGCGAATCGTGGACGCGCTCGACCCGCCGCGCTCCGGGTCGCACGCACCACTCTTCCAGGTGCTGCTCGAATTCTCGGACCCCGGCGGGGAACTCGGCGACCTCGATCTGCGGGTGACGGTGTCGGGCACGACGGTCCGATTCACCTACGCGACAGACCTGTTCGACGCCGCCACCGTGGAGGGAATCGCTCGGCGGTTCGTGCGGACCGCCGAGACCGCCGCCGCGGATCCGTCCGCCGTGATCGGGGACATCGACCTGGTCGAACCTGCCGAACATGCTCTGCTGCAGGACTGGTCGACCCGGCCGGCTGAGGCCGCCGACGAGACGACACTCGGTGAGCTGTTCGCCGCCCGGGCAGCGCGAAGCCCCGACGCCACCGCCGTGGTGTCGGGTGGCGAGCGCCTGAGCTACGGCGACCTCGATGCCCGGTCGAACCGTCTTGCACGGCAACTGCTCTCCCTGGGTGTGGGTCCGGAGTCGTCGGTCGCGGTCGCGATGCCGCGATCGGCGGCGCTCGTCGTCGCGCTCGTGGCGGTCGTCAAGGCCGGGGCCGCCTACCTCCCCATCGATGCGGACCATCCCGGTGAGCGCTCGGCGCTCGTCCTCGACGACGCCCACCCGGTGTGCATTCTGGCCACCCGGGACACCGCACACGCCCTGCCGACATCGGACGTCCCTGTCCTGCTCCTCGATCCGACGGACACGGATCTCGGCGGCAGCTCCGCGGACCCGCTGACCGATGCGGAACGGGCACCGGTCGATCCGGACTCGTCGGCCTACGTCGTCTACACGTCGGGATCGACGGGACGGCCGAAGGGCGTCGCGGTGTCGCACCGCAACGTGGTCTCTCTCTTCACGAGCACCCGGGACCTGTTCCGGTTCGGGGACACCGACGTGTGGACGATGTTCCACTCCCCGGCATTCGACTTCTCGGTCTGGGAGCTGTGGGGCGCGCTGCTGCACGGCGGGACCCTCGTCGTCGTCGACTTCGACACCACCCGGTCGCCCGACGCGTTCCTCGCCCTGCTGCGCCGCGAGCGGGTGACGGTGCTGAGCCAGACCCCGACGGCGTTCTCGCAACTGATCGAGGCCGCCGAGGTGGAGGACGGCGTGGGCCCACCGCCGCTGCGCTACGTTGTACTCGGCGGCGAGGCGCTCGACTTCGGGCAGCTCGAACGCTGGTACTCCCGCCGCGGCGAGGACGCGCCCGTGCTCGTGAACATGTACGGCATCACCGAGACGACGGTGCACGTCACGCACCTCCCGCTCGGCCGCGGGCTCGCCGCCGCCGCGTGGACGAGCAAGATCGGGCGGCCGATTCCCGGATTCCGGGTGTCGGTGCTGGACGCGCGGCTGCATCCGGTGCCGGTCGGTGTGGCGGGCGAACTGTACGTGGCGGGACCGCAGGTCGCGCGCGGCTATCTGGGCCGCGCCGGGCTCACGGCGTCCCGCTTCGTGGCGGATGCGTCGGGCGCCCGGATGTACCGGACCGGGGACGTGGTGCGGTGGCGACGCGACGGGAGTCTCGACTACCTCGGACGCGACGATCTCCAGGTCGAGATCCGTGGATTCCGAGTCGAACTCGGCGAAGTGGAATGGGTGCTGGGCCGGTGCGACGGGGTCGCGCAGGCAGTGGTGACCCTGCACGAGGACCCGGTGACCGGCCCGGCACCGGCGGCGTACGTGGTGCCCGAGGCGGGTGCGATCGTCGACACGGAGGCCGTGCTGGAATTCGCCGGAGGCGCGCTGCCGTCGTACATGGTCCCGGCCTCGGTGACGGTCCTCGCGCGGCTGCCGCTCACCGTCAACGGGAAACTGGACCGGGCGGCACTTCCGGTGCCCGTCACGGCTTCCCCCGCCGAATTCGTGGCACCGGGCACTCCCGTCGAGGAGTCGCTCGCGGTCATCTTCGCCGCGCTGCTCGGCGTTCCCGCGGTCGGGGTCGACGACGACTTCTTCGCGCTCGGCGGCAACTCGCTGATCGCGGCGAAGGTCGTGGCGCGGGTTCAGGGTGTGCTCGGTGCGGGTGTGGGAGTGCGCGACGTCTTCGAGGCGCGGACGGTGCGGTCGCTGGCGACCCGGGTGAGCCGGGCGGCCTCGGCAGACCGGCCGGCGCTGGTGGCGACGGACCGGTCCGCGGCGGCGCCGGTGTCCCTCGCACAGACGCGGATGTGGTTCCTCGACCAGTTCGACACGACGTCGCCCGCCTACAACATCGCGGCGGCCTTCCGATTGCGCGGGCCCCTCGACGTCGCGGCGCTGCACGCGGCGCTGACGGACGTCGTGGACCGGCACGAGGCCTTGCGGACGATCTTCCCGATGCGGGGCGACACGCCCGTGCAGTCGGTGATACCCGCGGCGGACGCGGTGCCCGGCCTCCGCGCGGTCACGGTGTCGGGGGAGAGTGCCCTCCGGGACCGGCTCGCGGCGGCGCTGTCGGCGGGTTTCGAGGTGACCGCGCAGGTTCCGTTGCGGGCGCACCTGTTCGAGGTCGGTCCGCGCGATCACGCCCTTGCCCTGGTGGTCCATCACATCGCGGCGGACGCGCTGTCGCTGGGCCCGCTCGCCCGGGACATCACATCCGCGTACACCGCACGGGCACGGGGACACGCGCCGGACGGGGTGCCGCTTCCGGTGCAGTACGCCGACTACAGCATCTGGCAGCGGGCGCTGCTCGGATCGGAGGACGATCCCGGTTCCTTGATGTCCCGTCAGCTCGGGTACTGGCGTTCCGCGCTCGCCGATGCGCCGGTCGTGACGGACCTGCCGATGGATCGCGCACGTCCCGAACACCGGTCGCTCGCCGGCGCGCGGGAGTCGTTCGAGATCGGGGACCGCCTGCACCGGAAGGTGGTAGCCCTTGCACGCGAACACGATGCGACCGTGTTCATGGTGACGCACGCGGCGTTCGCGGTCCTGGTGTCCCGCTTGGGAAGCACCCCCGACGTGGTGATCGGATCCGCGGTGGCGGGCCGCGGTGAGGCCGTCCTCGACGACGTCGTGGGGATGTTCGTCAACACCCTGGCACTGCGCACCCCCGTCCACGGCGCCGATTCGTTCACCACGCTGCTCGCAGCCGTGCGGGACTGCGATCTGGAGGCGTTCGCGCACGCGGAGGTCCCGTTCGAGCGGGTGGTCGAGGCGCTCGCTCTCCCGCGCACCACGGCCCACGCGCCGTTGTTCCAGGTGCTGTTCGAATTCCAGGACGTCGTGCGGCCCACTCCGAGCCTGCCGGAACTGGAGGTGGAGGAGATCGACCTCGGTGTCTCCGTCTCCACGTTCGACCTGCAGCTGACCCTGGCCGAACGATTCGGAGAGGACGGGGCGCCCGCCGGGATCAGTGCGGGATTCACCTATGCCACCGACATCTTCGACACGGCGACCGTCCGGAAGTTCGCCGAACGATACGTGCGGCTCCTCGACGCGGTGGTCGCCGACCCGGACGTTCCACTGGCCCGATTCGATCTGCTGTCCCCCGGCGAACGCGAGGCACTCGTCCCGGTGCGCGGGCGGCCCACCGGAACGACCCGGCTGCTGCCGGAGATCCTCTCCGCCGCGGCCGCCCGGGACCCGCACGCCGTCGCGCTGTCGTACGGCAATGCGGTGATGTCGTATCGCGAACTCGACGACTGGTCGAACCGCCTGGCCTGGGTATTGATCCGCCGCGGAATCGGACCGGAGGACCACGTGGCGATCGGGCTCGTCCGGTCGGTGGAACTGGTGGTGTCGGTGTGGGCGGTGGCGAAGTCGGGTGCGTCGTTCGTCCCGGTGGATCCGAATCTGCCGCCGGGAAGGATCGCCGACATCCTCGCCGACTGCGGGGCGGTGGCGGGACTCACCGTCGCCGAACAGCGCGACCGGATGCCGGACGGCGTCGAGTGGCTGCTTCTCGACTATCCGGGTCCGACGCGGCGATGGGAGTCCCATCCGATCACCGACGACGACCGGGTCGTGCCGCTGCGACCGGGCCATCCGGCGTATCTGATGTACACGTCCGGATCGACGGGGGCACCGAAGGGCGTCGTGATCCCCCATGCGGGGTTGCAGAACTTCACGATCGATCAGCGCGCCCGGTACGCGACGACGAATGCCTCACGCGCCCTGAATCTCGCGTCGCCCGGGTTCGACGCGACGATGCTCGAATACCTCATGGCGTTCGGTGCCGGTGCGCGACTGGTGATCGCGGCGCCGCAGGTGTACGGCGGCGCCGCATTGACGGAGCTGCTGGCGGCAGAGCGGATCACGCACGCGTTCACCACCCCGGCGGTCCTGGCCACCATCGACCCCCGAGGTCTGCGCCTGCTCCGCACGCTCGTCGTCGGCGGCGAACGCTGCCCGGCGGAGCTACTGGCTCGCTGGGCGTCCGGGCGCACCCTGCTCGTCGGCTACGGTCCGACGGAGACGACGGTGATGTCGAACATCGGCGACCCGATGACACCCGGCGACCCCGTGCGGATCGGCCACCCGATGCGCGGTGTCCGCGAACTCGTCCTCGACGAGTGGCTGCGTCCGGTGCCGGTCGGCGTGGTCGGTGAGCTGTACGTGCTGGGGGAAGGTCTGGCGCGCGGCTACCACCGGCGGGCCGGAGCGACCGCCGCCTCGTTCGTGGCGAACCCGTTCGACCACCCGGGCTCCCGCATGTATCGCACCGGCGATCTGATGCGGTGGACGAAGGAGGGTCGGCTGGAATATCTGGGCCGCAACGATTTCCAGGTCAAATTGCGCGGCCAGCGGGTCGAACCGGGGGAGGTGGAGGCGGCTCTCACCCGCTGCCCCGGTGTCGCGCAGGCGGTGGTCGTGGTCCGCCGCACGCCTGCTGCCGAGGCGGTCCTCGCCGGATACGTCACGGCGGAGGACGGCGCGGACCTCGACACGACCGAGGTGCTGCGGTTCGCCGGATCCGTGCTCGCGCCCTTCATGGTGCCTGCCTCGGTGACGGTCCTCGACCGGCTGCCGCTCGGAGCCAACGGCAAGGTCGACCGGCACGCGCTGCCGGACCCCGAGTTCGCGCCCCGCATCTTCCGTGCACCCGGCACACCGTTCGAGACCGCGGTGGCCGACGTGTACGCCGAGGTTCTCGGGACCGGCGTCGTCGGAGCAGACGACGACTTCTTCGCGTCCGGTGGCAACTCGCTGACCGCGACGCAGGTGGTCGCGCGGATCAACTCCGCGCTCGGCACGGACGTCGGTGTGCGGGACGTGTTCGAGACCCCCACCGTGCGGGCGCTCGCGGCGCGGATCGCGCGCGAGACCGCGGGCGGCGAGGTCCGGCCTGCGGTGGCGGTGCCCCGGCGCCCCGACCCGGTGCCGCTGTCGTGGGCGCAGCACCGGATGTGGCTCCTCAACCAGTTCGACCCGTCCTCGCCGGCGTACAACGTCGCGATGATCGTCCGGCTGTCGGGTGACCTCGACGTCGACGCACTGACCGCCGCCCTCGCCGACGTGGTGGACCGGCACGAATCGCTCCGCACCCGGTACCCGTACGGCGATTCGGGACCCACCCAGGTGATCGTCGGTGCCGGCCACGTCGCGCAGCTCACCGTGTCGACGTCCGACGATCCGGTACGCGAACAGATCTCGGAACTCGTGTCGGCGGGTTTCGACGTCGCCACCGAGGTCCCGATGCGGGCCAGGCTGTTCGAACTCGGCGACCGGGAGCACATGCTCGTCGTCGTGGTGCACCACATCGCGGCCGACGGGTTCTCGATGGTTCCGCTCGCCCGCGACGTGATGTCGGCCTACACCGCGCGGTCCGAGGGCTGCGCGCCGGGATGGGAGCCGCTGCCGGTGCAGTACCCCGACTACACGGTGTGGCAGCGGGAACTCCTCGGCTCGGAGGACGACGCGGACTCGCTGCTCTCGCGGCAACTGGACTACTGGCGATCCGCTCTCGCCGACGCGCCGGCCGTGACCGAGTTGCCCACGGACCGTGACCGCCCGCCGCGGCGATCGTCCTCCGGCGACCGGGTGGCGTTCGGGATCGGCGCCGACCTGCACCGGAACGTGGTGGCGTTGGCAAGGACCCGGCGGTGCACCGTGTTCATGGTCGTGCACGCGGCCCTCGCCGTGTTGCTGTCCCGCTCGGGCGGTACCGGCGACGTGGTGATCGGGTCGCCGGTCGCCGGCCGCGGCGAGGCCGTCCTCGACGACGTGGTGGGAATGTTCGTCAACACGCTCGTGCTGCGGACCGACGTGCCGGGGACTTTCGAGGATCTGCTCGCACGGGTCCGCGAGACCGACCTCGCGGCCTACGCCCACTCGGACGTGCCGTTCGAGCGGGTGGTGGAGGCACTGAACCCGCCTCGGTCCCAGTCGCATTCACCCCTGTTCCAGGTGCTGCTCGAGTTCCGGAACACCGAGCACCCCGACCTCGCCCTCCCGCACCTGGAGGCCGAAGTTCTCGAACCCGACGTCGAGGTGTCGCTGTTCGACCTGCAGCTGACGGTGCGTGAGCGGTACGACGAGTGCGGAACACCGGAAGGGATGACGGCGGGATTCACCTACGCCACCGACCTCTTCGATGCGGCGACCGTGCAGGCCCTGGCCGATCGGTTCACCCGGATCCTCGCTGCATTCGTCGCGGATCCGAGTGTCGCCGTCGGAGACGTCGACCTGATGGCCCCGGACGAGCGCACCCGGATTCGCGAATGGAGTGCGGCGGCCGAGACCGTCGTGCTCGATCCCCGGTTGCAGCTCACCCCCGAAGGCGTGACCGGCGCGGCGTACGTGGCCGATACGCGGGAGCACCACACCTCGGCGCGGGTGGCGGCCACGACGTACGTGGCAGATCCGTTCGGCGCCCCGGGCTCCCGGATGGTCCGGACGGGCGCGCTCGCGCGATGGAACCGGTCCGGACGACTGCTGAGCGTCGGCGCCACCGGACCTCCGGCACGGTCGGTCACGGACGTCGTGGAGAGCCACCCGGCGGTCCGCGAAGCGGTGGTCCTCACCACCGCGACCGGTGTCACCGCCTTCTGGGTCCCGGCAGCCGCGGCGGCCGTGCTCCCCATGGCGGAAGACCTGCGGGAGTTCAGTGCCGGGCGGCTCGACGCCCGATCGGTTCCCACGCGGTTCGTCGCACTCGGTGCGGTCCCGCGAACGGCGGACGGCGACGTGGACGAGAACGCGTTGCGCGCACTCGTCTCCGAGGCGGAGCCTGCGTCCGGCGAGTCGCGGCAACGCTGGACCGCGTTGCAACGGTCCGTTGCCGAGCACTGGGCGGCGGTGCTGGGCCACGACGACTTCGGTCCCGGAGACGGGTTCTTCGACGTCGGCGGCAACTCGCATCGCGTCGTGGAACTGCAGCGGCGTCTCGATGAACGGTGGCCCGGAGCTCTGCGGGTGGGCCAGCTGTTCGACCTCGTCACCGTGGCGGCGCAGGCCGAGGCGATTTCGCAGTCCACCGACACGAGCGAGGCGCCCGCGCCCGCCACCTACGAGTTCTGACCAGCCGGGAGGAGGCAACCGTGACCATGCGACATTCCACATCGGGGACCATGCGACATCCCACACCGGGGACCATGCGACATCCCACACCGAGCGACGACGACATCGCCGTGGTCGGCATCGCCGCGCGCTACCCCGAGGCCGCGAACCTGGCGGAGTTCCGCGCCAATCTCGCGGCGGGCCGGGATTCGGTGCGTCCGCTGTCGCGGTCACGGGCGAAGGCGACCGGGCTGGGACCTCCGTCCCACTACCACGCGATGGGTTTCGTCGAGGACATCTCCACGTTCGACTACGCCTACTTCACCCTGTCGAAACGGGAAGCGTCGCTGATCGACCCGCAGCAGAGGCTCGCACTGGTCCTCGCGTATCAGGCGGTCGAGGACGCCGGTTACTCGGTGGCGGAGTTCCGCGACAGCGAGACGGCGGTGGTATTCAGCGCCGCCACCTCGACGTATCCGGCGATGTGGGCGGAACCGGGTGTGCTGAGCACACTGGGCAACGTTCCGTTCGCCGTGCCGGCCCGGATCGCATACCACCTCGGCCTCACCGGACCCTGCTACGCCGTCGATTCGGGTTGCAACGGGTCGCTCATCGCGGTGCACCACGCCTGCCGTGAGCTGCGTTCGGGTGACGCCGACTTCGCTCTCGCGGGCGGAGTCAGTCTGCGGGTGAACGGCCTCCGCGCGGACATGGCGGAGGGATCCGCGGAACTGATGTCACCCGGCGGGCGCTGCCGCGCGTTCGACGCGAACGCGGACGGCACCGCGGTCGGGGAGGGCGGGGCGGCGCTTCTCCTCACCACGATGGCCCGCGCCCGCGCCGACCGCGTCCCGGTCCACGCCGTGATCCGCGGCACCGCAACGGTGTCCAGCGGTCATTCGTCCGCGACCATCAGTTCCCCGAGCGCCCGGGCACAGGCGGCCGTCATCTCCCGGGCTTGGCAGACGGCGGGCCTCACCCCGGGCGATGCCGGGTACCTCGAGGCCCACGGATCGGGAACCCCACTCGGCGACGCGGTCGAACTCGAAGGGATCACGTCCGCGTTCCGGGGCCGTCCCGGCGTCCTGCCGATCGGTTCGGTGAAGACCAATATCGGTCACCTCGACCACGCCGCCGGGGTGTCCGGCCTCGTGAAGGCGATCCTGGGGGTCGAGCACGGCGAGTTGTACCCGTCGCTGCACTTCGAACGACCCACCGGCGGAGTCGACCTCGCGGGCAACGGAATCGAGGTGGTCACCGAGGCCCGGACGTGGAGCGACGAGACCGGACCCCGGCGCGCCGGGGTGAGTTCGTTCAGCCTCGGCGGCATCAACGCCCACTGCGTGGTGGAACAGCCGCCCGAGCGTGCCGCCGGATCCCGCGCCGCCGATACGACCCGACTGGTCGGGGTGTCGGCGAAGAGCGAGGGCGCCCTCGCCACTCTGTGTGCCGAACTGGCGACGGCAGTGCGCGGGCACGACGTCGACGGTGTCGTCTTCACCCTCAACCGCGGCCGCCCGCACCACGACCACCGGGTGGCGGTGCACGCACGCAGCATCGCCGAACTCTCGCAGTCGCTCGCTGCGCGCGCGGCCGAACTCGGCGCCCGCGGCGAGGACTCCGCACCGACGACCCGGCAACGCCCCGCCGTGGCGTTGCTGCTGTCACCCGACCGGATGCCGCCCGCGCTGCGCGGCCGCACCCTGCCGTCGGAGCTTCCCGCCACCGGCGACGAGGCGGACCTCCTCGCCGGCCAGATCGCCGTCCACCGGGAACTCCGCGCCATGGGCGTCACGGTCGACGCCGTCCTCAGCGGCGGCGTGTCCCGGTACGCGGCCCGGTATCTGCGGGACACACTGTCGGCGGTGGATGCGGCCGACATCGCCGACGCGGCCGCGAACCCGTCGATCGACACGGACCGGCTAGTCGCCGTCGCGAAGGGAATGCTCGCGGACGGACCCGTCGTCTTCGTGGAGCCGAGCCCGGAGGGACGCCTCGGGGCACTGCTCGCCGACGCCCTCCGTGATACGCCGGACGCCGAAATACTCCGTGCGCCGGACACATCCGAGGCGGTCACACACCTCCTCGCCGGTCTGTACGAGCGCGGAATCGACCTCGACTGGGCGGCCGTCGACCGCGGTGACGACTCCGCCCGGCGAGTGCGACTTCCTGGCCACCCGATGCGCGGTTCGCGGTGCTGGTTCGACCTCCCGGGCCGACCCGACTGGGCCGACGTAACGGAAAATCCGTCGGCGGAACCGAGCACCCGATCGGTGACGGCCGCGCCGGAAGACAGCCTCGACTGGTTGCAGACGACACTGCGCGAGTTGCTCCACAGCGAGAGGGACGTCGGCGCCGACGACGACTATTTCGACCTCGGTGGAAACTCGCTGATCGGCATGCAACTCGTCGACCGGGTGTCGGACCGATACGGGGTCCGGCCCAAACTCATCGACCTCTACGAGCGCCCGAAGGTCGCCGACTTCGCCGCACTCCTCGCGGACGGCACGTCCGCGTCGGGTGGGCTGCCCCCGATCATGCCGCGGGGGCGGCACGTGCTGTCGTTCGGTCAGGTACGCATGTGGTTCCATCATCAACTCGACGCCGCCACGACCATCTACAACCTGCCGATGGTCAGCGAACTGCACGGGCCGATCGACGAATCCGCCGTCCGGGGAATGTGGGACGACCTCGCCGCACGGCATCGGGTGCTGCTGTCCAACTACGTCGAGGTCGACGGGGAGCCGGAACTGCGGATCCGCGAATCCCTCGGCGACTTCTTCCGCACCGCCGACGTGTCGGGCGAACCGGATCCGGTGGCCTCGGCCCGGGCTCTCGTACACGAGGCCGCGGTGGCACCGTTCGACCTGGCCACCGACCCGCTCGTGCGCGCACTGCTCATCAGGGTCGGCCCGGACGAGCACGTCCTGCAGGTCACCACCCACCATTCCGTCAACGACGGGGGTTCGCCGAGGATCTTCGAGCAGGAACTGCCCGCCCTGTACGCGGCACGCCGAGCCGGTCGCCGCGCCGACCTGGCCCCGCTTCCCATCGAGTACTGGGACTACGCCCTGTGGCAGCGGGAACTGATCGCGAGCGCCGCGCTCGACTCCGAACTCGACTACTGGAGAACCATTCTGGACGATGTTCCGCTGCTCCGGCTGCCCACCGACTTCCCGCGCCCGGAGCGGAAGAACTTCACCGGCGCGTTCCACACGTTCACCGTGTCCGAGGACCTGACACGGAGCCTGCGGGTCGTGGCGCGGAGGGAGTCCGTGTCGCTGTTCGTGGTGCTGCTCTCCGCGTTCTACCTCCTCATGGCGAGCCGCAGCCGCCAGCGCGACCTCGTGGTCGGGACACCGACGACCGGACGCAACCGACGGGAACTGTCCGGCATGATCGGGTACTTCAACAGCACGGTGGCACTGCGCGCCGACCTGTCCGGGGACCCGAGCGTCACGGAGCTGTGCGCCCGCGTGCGTGATGTCGTGCTCGGCGCCCTCGAACACCAGGAGATTCCGTTCGACCGCGTCGTCACCGCACTCACCGGCGACCGGGACCTGAGCCGGACACCCTTGTTCGACGTCTGCCACGTCCACCAGGAACTGCCGGCGCTGCAGTCGCAGCAAGGACTCACCGAGACGCTGTTCGACCAGGAGGATCCCGCGGCCATCGCGTTCGGCGGGGTGCCGTCCGGCACGGCCAAGTTCGATCTCACCCTCGTCACCACGGAGCGGGGCGGCGAGGACGGCATGGCGGCCGGGCTCGAGTTCAGCACGGAACTGTTCACCGAGCAGACTGCCGCCGCGCTGTGCGCCGAGTACGTTCGCATCCTCGACGGTGTCGCGGATGCGCCGCGCACACAACCTATCTCCGCGTTCCTGACCGACGCGGCTCCAGCGCCGGTGTCGCGTGTGGAGGCGCCGCCCCTGGTCCCGGCCGACCGGCCCCGGCAGCCCTCGACCGGCGCGGAACCGCCGAGCTATTCGACGGCACGGGTAACGGCGACGCTCGACGGACACCCGGGCCACCCGGAACTGCTCGCCGCCTGGCTCACGCTCCTCGCCTGGTACACGGCGCAGGACGAGGTGGCGGTGGGCACGGCCGCGAGACCGGGGGCATCGCCGCGGCTCGTGGCCGTCGACCTGTCCGGCGACCCCACCTACCCGGAACTGGTGGAGACCGTACGCCGGGAGCTGTCCTCGGACAGTCGCGTGGCCGACACGGCGGCGCGGCACTTCCCGGTGCGCTGCGACGGGGAGCGCGACGACAGTGCCGAGCGGGCAGACCCGTCGCCCGTCGAACTCGGGCTGTCGTGGACCCGCGGCCCCACGACACTCACCCTCGGACTCGACTACGCCACCGATCTCTTCGACCGGAGCACGGCTACCGCGATGCTCACCGACCTCCGGCGCCTGCTGGCCGGACTCGTGGCTCATCCCGACCTGCCCACCCAGGAGGTGGCGATGGAGTACGTGCATCAGGACGACACCGGCTTCTCCACGGAGGCAGCGCGATGACCAGTGGCAGCGCGATGACTGGGGGCAGTGCGATGAGGATCGGTGTGGTCGGAGCGGGGACCATGGGCGCCGGGGTGGCCGAATGTCTCGCGCAGGCCGGCCACGACGTGATCGTCGTCGACCCCGACCCGCAGGCTGTCGAACAGGCCCGGTCTCGGATGCGCGACTCGCTGCGCCTGGCGATTCTCCTCGGCCGGGCTGGTGGTCCGAAGCCCGCCGAGGTGACCGCGCGGGTGCACTGGACCGGGCAGATGACCGATCTGCGCGAGGCCACCGTAATCATCGAATGCGTCCCCGAGCGAATCGATCTCAAGGAGAAGGTCTTCGCCGAACTGGACCGGGTCTGCGCACCCGACGCGTTACTCGCGTCGTGCACCTCCGGCATCCCCGTCGACCGACTCGCGGAGAGCACCGCAAGGCCGGAACAGGTTGTCGGACTGCACTTCATGAACCCCGCACCGCTCAAGGACACCGTCGAGGTGGTGCGGGGGCCGCGGACGTCGCCGCAGTCGCTGGACCGTGCGCTGGTGCTCCTCGCCTCACTGAACAAGACCGGCATCGTCGTCGGCGACGGACCCGGATTCCTGCTCAACCGTGTCCTCATGCTGTGTATCGCCGAGGCGGCCGCCGCGCTCGGCGACGGTATCGCCGACGCGGACACCACCGATGCGTTGTTCGAAGGCTGCCTCGGCCACCCGATGGGACCACTGCGGACAGCGGACCTGATCGGTCTGGACAACGTCCACGACACGATGACCGCGCTGCGCGAGTTGACCGGTGACGACCACTACCGCCCGCCCGAGTCGCTCGTCGCCCTGGTCGAGGCCGGTCATCTCGGGCGTAAGACCGGGCGAGGATTCCATGAGTACCGGTGAGGTGCTGCCCCTCACCTACGATCAACTCGCGGTGCTCCGCGCCGGTGTGCCCGATGCCTCCTTCGGCCAGTATCTCGAACTCGACGGGCCGCTCGACGAAGACCGGTTCTGCCGGGCACTGCAGACGACTTTGGCCGAATGCACCGGCCTGCACAGTACTTTCGTGCTCGACGGACCGGAACCCGGGCAGGTCACCGGCGCCGCGGTGACCGGCCCGGACGTCCTCGACGCCACCGCGTCCGACGATCCCGGCCGTCTCGTGACGACGTGGATCGACCACGAGCTGAACCGGCCCATGGACCCCGGCACCGGACCGCTGTACGTACACGTCCTGTTCCGGCTGCCGCACGGCAGATACGGGTGGTTCCAGCGCTACCACTGGCTGGTGAACGACGAACCGGGTATGACGGCGATCGTCCGCCGCACCGCCGAGGCCTACGAGTCGGGAGACGCCGCCCCCACCTCGCCGCCCGAGTCCCGGCCGTTCGTGCCGCCGTCCGTCCCACTGACCTCCGATGCGCGGTACCGCGAGAGCGAATCGTGGGCGGACGACCGCCGCTACTGGGAGCACCTGCTCGCCGGAGCGCCGCGACACGAGACCCCACCCGGTCCGGTCTCCGAAGAGGAGAACCTCGGCCCGTTCACCATTCCCGCCGACGGCGCGCTCGTGCGGCTCGCGCGCCGCAGCGGTGGTGGTCCCGCTGCCGTCCTGCTCGCCGCGCTGGCGGTGTACTGGCACAGCCGCACCGCCGTCGAGGACGTGGTGGTCGGGCACCGGTCGCACGGTTCCACCACACCCGTGAGGCTTTCCCTCGCACCGCAACTCACGTTCGACGCGCTGACACGGCACGTGGGTCTGCAACTCCGGAGATCCCGACGACACCGGTTCCTCGCTTCCGAAGATGGTGCAGTGGACTCGTGGCCGGTGGCGGGCGGCATGCGGGAACCGCTCGGCGTCGAACGCATCGGTGCGGGTGCCGTCGCCGTCGTGAAGCGGTGGGACTCCGGCGGCGACGGGGTGTTCGTGGAAGTCGACGACCACGACGGCTCCTGGACCGTCGACGTGCACGGTCCTGGCGACGCGCAGCGCCTCGCACACATCCTCGCCGCCGCGGTCGGGGCACCGGATACACCGCTCGCCGGGCTGGACCTGTTGGGTGTGGGTGAGCGGGGTGTGTTGGTGCCGGTGCGGGGTGTGGCGGGTGTGGGGGTGCGGTTGTTGCCGGAGATTTTGGCGGGGGGTGTGGGTTTGGGTGGGGGTGGTGTGGCGGTGTCGTGTGGGGGTGTGGAGTTGTCGTATGGGGAGTTGGATGAGTGGTCGAATCGGTGGGCGCGGGTGTTGATCGGGCGGGGTGTGGGTCCGGAGTTGGTGGTGGGGGTGGCGGTGCCGCGGTCGGTGGAGTTGGTGGTGGCGGTGTGGGCGGTGGTGAAGTCGGGGGCGGCGTTTGTGCCGGTGGATCCGGTGTTGCCGGAGGTGCGGGTGCGGGAGTTGTTGGTGGATTCGGGTGCGGTGGTGGGGTTGTCGGTGTCGGGGGTGGTGTTGCCGTCGGTGGTGGAGTGGTTGCGGGTTGATGATGTGTCGGTGGTGGAGGGGGTGTCGGGGGGTGTGGTGTCGGATGGGGAGCGGACGGGGCGGTTGGTGGGTGGGTGTGCGGCGTATGTGATGTATACGTCGGGGTCGACGGGGCGTCCGAAGGGGGTGGTGGTGACGCATGGGGGTTTGGCGAATTTGGTTGAGGAGGTGCGGGTTCGGTTTGGTTTGTGGTCGGGGTGTCGGGTGTCGCATGTGGCGTCGGTGAGTTTTGATGCGTCGGTGTACGAGTGGTTGTTGGGGTTTTGGGTGGGGGCGCGGTTGGTGGTGGCGCCGCCGGGGGTGTTCGGGGGTGCGGCGTTGGGGGAGTGGTTGGCGGTTAATGGGGTGACGCATTGTTTTGTGACGCCGTCGGTGTTGGCGACGGTGGAGGTGGGGGCGTTGGGGTCGGTGCGGGGGTTGGTGGTGGCGGGGGAGGTGTTGGGGCCGGAGTTGGTGGCGCGGTGGGCGCCGGGGCGGGAGTTGTTCGATGCGTATGGGCCGACGGAGGTGACGGTGCAGGCGACGGTGAGTGGGGCGTTGGTGGCGGGGGGTGTGGTGACGGTGGGGGGTCCGGCGGTGGGGGTGGAGGTGGTGGTGCTGGATGGGTGGTTGCGGCCGGTGCCGGTGGGTGTGGTGGGGGAGTTGTATGTGGGGGGTGTGGGGTTGGCGCGGGGGTATTTGGGGCGGGCGGGGTTGACGGCGGGGTCGTTTGTGGCGGATCCGTTCGGGGGTGTGGGGTCGCGGTTGTATCGGACGGGGGATTTGGTGCGGTGGGATGGGTTGGGGTCGTTGGTGTTTGTGGGGCGTGCTGATTTTCAGGTGAAGGTGCGGGGGCAGCGGGTGGAGTTGGGGGAGGTGGAGTCGGTGTTGGGGCGGTGTCCGGGGGTGGCGGCGGCTGTGGTGGTGGTGGGTGAGGGTGGTCGGTTGGTGGGGTATGTGGTGCCGGAGGTGGGGGTGCGGGTGGATCCGGGTGTGGTGGTGGGGTTTGCGGGGTCGGTGTTGCCGGGGGGTGTGGTGCCGTCGGTGGTGGTGGTGTTGGACGGGTTGCCGGTGTCGGCGAGTGGGAAGTTGGATCGTGCCGCACTCCCCGCGCCCGTCGTGGCGCGTGCACCAACCCGTGCGCCACGGACAGCGGCGGAACAGACACTGGCGTCGGTGTACGCCGAAGTGCTCGGCGTCGACCAGGTCGGGTTGGACGAGTCGTTCTTCGCGCTGGGCGGCGACAGCATCCTCTCGATCCGGCTCGTCTCCCGCGCCAAGGCACGAGGATTGGTGTTCACGCCGCAGCAGGTGTTCGAGCACCGGACGGTGGCCGCCCTCGCGGCGGAATCGGAGGTCGCGGACGGTGAGACCCCGGTTGCGCTAGCCGAACTCGAGGGCGGCGGAATCGGCGCGTTCCCGCCCACGCCGGTGGTCCGGTACCTGATCGAGCGCGGCGGGCACTTCGAGCGGTTCAGCCAGAGCGTGCTGCTCGACCTCCCGGGCGGCATCGACCCGGACCGCCTCCTCACGACCGTCACCGCGGTGCTCGCACGACACGACATGCTGCGGTCGCGGCTCTACCAGGACGCGAACGGGCAGTGGCAGATGGAAACTCGTGTCGCGACCGACATCGACACCGGCACACTGGTCCGGCGCATCGCCTACGACCCGGCGACCGATCCCGGCACGCTGGCAGACCTGATCGCGGCCGAGCACCAGGCGGCCGTGGAGAGATTGCGCCCATCCGACGGTGTGGTCGTCCAGTTCGTCTGGCTCGACCCGGAGCCCGCCGCCGCGCCCCCGGCCCGGACCGGACGATTGATCGTGGTGGCGCACCACCTCGCGGTCGACGGGGTGTCGTGGCGGATTCTGCTGCCCGACTTCGCCGCTGCCTGGTATCAGATCAGCACAGGGAGCGTGCCGTCCCTCCCGGAACCGGCGACGTCGATGCGCCGGTGGGCGCACGCGCTGGCCGACGAAGCTGTCCGGAGCGAGAGAGTCGCCGAACTGGTGTGGTGGCAGAACGTCGTAGAAGGACCCGACCCGCTCATCACCGAACGCCCCCTCGATCCGGGCCGGGACCTCGCGACCGCGTTGCAAAACGTGAGCGTCGAGACCTCCCCCGACGACACGTCTGCTCTGCTCACTCGCCTGCCGGAGCTGTATCGCGGGGGCGTCCTCGACGTCCTGCTGACGGCGCTGGTGGTGGCGTCGTCGAGGTGGCGGGCCGAGCGGGGGATCCCGGGAACGTCGATGCTGATCCGGCTGGAAGGGCACGGCCGGGAGCAGCAGGTGGTGCCCGGCGCCGACCTGTCCCGCACTGTCGGCTGGTTCACGACGGTCTTCCCCGTCCGCGTCGATCTCCGCGGCATCGACCTCGACAACGCGCTTGCCGGCGGCCACGACATGGGCAGTGCCGTGAAACGCGTGAAAGAACACCTCCGGGCAGTGCCAGACATGGGTATCGGTTACGGACTGCTCCGCTACCTGAACCCGGACACCGCGGGCGGCCTGCCGAGAACAGAACCGGGGCAGATCAGTTTCAACTATCTCGGCCAGGTTCCGGATTCGGCGGATCAGGGCACCGCGGTCGGCTGGAGTCCCGCCGACGGGTTCGGCGACCTGCGGTACGTCCCGGACCCCGACATGCCGGCGTCGGCCGCCGTCGAGGTCAACGCGATCGTGATCGGCGGACGACTCCGGGTCGGTTTCGGCTTCCCGGACACCCTGCTCGCGCACGCCGAGGTGGAGCGGCTGGCCGAACGGTGGCGGGAGGCCTTGTCCGCATTGGTATCCCACGCTCGTAGTGGGGATGCCGGCGGACTCACACCGTCGGACGTGCCCCTCGTCGACGTGTCCCAGGGCGACCTTGACACGTGGGAGGAGCGCTTCGGCGCGCTCACCGACGTGTGGCCGCCCGCACCCCTGCAAGCCGGGTTGCTGTTCCACGCCCTGCTGGCGAAGCCGTCGATCGACGCATACACGGTGCAGGTGGAGCTGCACCTGAAGGGTGCCGTCGACCCGGCCCGGATGCGCCGCGCCGCACAGGCATTGCTGGATCGGCACGCGAATCTGCGGGTGGCGTTCGTTCCCGCCCGAGACGGAACATTCGTCCAGGTGGTTCCCGCGGCCGTCGACCTACCGTTCCGCGAGATCGACCTCACGGACCTGCCCGAGGTGGCGCGGACCGACGAACTGGACCGGGCCGTCACCGCCGACCGGGCCGCGCCGTTCGACACCTCCCGGGCCCCACTGGTGCGGTTCCTGCTCGTGACGACCGGAAGCCACGAATCGCGACTCGTGTGGACCAATCATCACACCCTCCTCGACGGATGGTCGATGCCGCTGGCGATCCGCGAACTGCTCGCGCTCTATGTGGCCGGAGACGATGTTTCGGCGTTGCCGCGACCCCGGCCCTACCGGGACTTCCTGTCGTGGCTGCATCGCCGGGACCCGGCGGACTCGCGAGTGGCGTGGGCGACCGCGCTCGCCGGCGTCGCCGGTCCCACACTGCTCCTGCCGGACGCACGGGATCGGCCGTTGTCGGCTCCTCCCGAGAGTGCCCCGTTCACCGTGTCCGAGGATCTGACCGCCGACCTCACCACCCTCGCGCGTACCCGCAACACGACACTGAACACGGTGACGCAGGTGGCGTGGGGCATCGTGCTCGGGGCTGCGACGTCCCGCCACGACGTGACGTTCGGCAGCACCGTGTCCGGGCGGTCGCCGCACCTCTCCGGCGTCGAATCGATGATCGGATTGTTCGTCAACACCGTGCCCACACGAATCACGCTGAACCCCCGGGACACGCTGGGCCGGTTGCTCGACCGGACACAAGCGGAACAGGCGGCCCTCCTCGACCACCATCACCTCGGTCTCGCCGACATCCAGCGAGCAGCCGGCCCCGACATCGGGTTCGACACGGCAACCGTCTTCGAGTCGTACCCGATCGACCGGGGAGGCCTGACCGAGGACACCGACCTCGCGGGCATCCGGGTGGTCGACGTGCGCGGCGTCGACGCCACGCATTATCCGCTGAGCGTCGCATTCTCGGTGGACACGCAGCTGCGCATGACGTTTCACTACCGACCCGACCTGGTCGACCGGGCCACCGTCGACGCGATGGCCGGCCGGGTCACCCGGGTGCTCGAGGCGATGGCCTCCGATCCGGATGTCACGTTGGCTCGTGTGGATGTGTTGGGTGTGGGTGAGCGGGGTGTGTTGGTGCCGGTGCGGGGTGTGGCGGGTGTGGGGGTGCGGTTGTTGCCGGAGATTTTGGCGGGGGGTGTGGGTTTGGGTGGGGGTGGTGTGGCGGTGTCGTGTGGGGGTGTGGAGTTGTCGTATGGGGAGTTGGATGAGTGGTCGAATCGGTGGGCGCGGGTGTTGATCGGGCGGGGTGTGGGTCCGGAGTTGGTGGTGGGGGTGGCGGTGCCGCGGTCGGTGGAGTTGGTGGTGGCGGTGTGGGCGGTGGTGAAGTCGGGGGCGGCGTTTGTGCCGGTGGATCCGGTGTTGCCGGAGGTGCGGGTGCGGGAGTTGTTGGTGGATTCGGGTGCGGTGGTGGGGTTGTCGGTGTCGGGGGTGGTGTTGCCGTCGGTGGTGGAGTGGTTGCGGGTTGATGATGTGTCGGTGGTGGAGGGGGTGTCGGGGGGTGTGGTGTCGGATGGGGAGCGGACGGGGCGGTTGGTGGGTGGGTGTGCGGCGTATGTGATGTATACGTCGGGGTCGACGGGGCGTCCGAAGGGGGTGGTGGTGACGCATGGGGGTTTGGCGAATTTGGTTGAGGAGGTGCGGGTTCGGTTTGGTTTGTGGTCGGGGTGTCGGGTGTCGCATGTGGCGTCGGTGAGTTTTGATGCGTCGGTGTACGAGTGGTTGATGGCGTTTTCGGTGGGGGCGCGGTTGGTGGTGGCGCCGCCGGGGGTGTTCGGGGGTGCGGCGTTGGGGGAGTGGTTGGCGGTTAATGGGGTGACGCATTGTTTTGTGACGCCGTCGGTGTTGGCGACGGTGGAGGTGGGGGCGTTGGGGTCGGTGCGGGTGTTGGTGGTGGCGGGGGAGGTGTTGGGGCCGGAGTTGGTGGCGCGGTGGGCGCCGGGGCGGGAGTTGTTCGATGCGTATGGGCCGACGGAGGTGACGGTGCAGGCGACGGTGAGTGGGGCGTTGGTGGCGGGGGGTGTGGTGACGGTGGGGGGTCCGGCGGTGGGTGTGGAGGTGGTGGTGCTGGATGGGTGGTTGCGGCCGGTGCCGGTGGGTGTGGTGGGGGAGTTGTATGTGGGGGGTGTGGGGTTGGCGCGGGGGTATTTGGGGCGGGCGGGGTTGACGGCGGGGTCGTTTGTGGCGGATCCGTTCGGGGGTGTGGGGTCGCGGTTGTATCGGACGGGGGATTTGGTGCGGTGGGATGGGTTGGGGTCGTTGGTGTTTGTGGGGCGTGCTGATTTTCAGGTGAAGGTGCGGGGGCAGCGGGTGGAGTTGGGGGAGGTGGAGTCGGTGTTGGGGCGGTGTCCGGGGGTGGCGGCGGCTGTGGTGGTGGTGGGTGAGGGTGGTCGGTTGGTGGGGTATGTGGTGCCGGAGGTGGGGGTGCGGGTGGATCCGGGTGTGGTGGTGGGGTTTGCGGGGTCGGTGTTGCCGGGGGGTGTGGTGCCGTCGGTGGTGGTGGTGTTGGACGGGTTGCCGGTGTCGGCGAGTGGGAAGTTGGATCGTGCCGCACTCCCCGTACCGGACGCTCCGGTGCGTCGATTCCATGCTCCGGCAACCCCGTTCGAGGCCGTCGTCGCCGAGGTGTACGGCGACGTCCTCGGCGTCGACCGTGTCGGTGCCGACGACGACTTCTTCCGGTTGGGTGGAGATTCGCTGTCGGCCACCCGGGTCGTCGCACGGGTCGATGCCGCTCTCGGCGTCGACGTCGGCGTGCACGCCCTGTTCGAGGCGCCCACCGTGACGGGGTTCGCGGAGCGCGCGGCGAAAGCAGGTGTGCTGACTCACCGGCAGGAGTTGCGGGCAGTACCGCGCCCCGAGCGCATTCCCCTTTCCCTGGCCCAGACCCGCATGTGGTTCCTCAACCAGTTCGACACCTCTTCGCCCGCCTACAACATCGCCATGGCGTTCCGGCTCACCGGCGCACTCGACCTCGACGCACTGCGGGCTGCGGTGTCCGATGTGGTGGAGCGACACGAATCACTCCGCACCCGATTCCCGATGGCCGGCGACGAACCGGTGCAGGTGATCCTCTCGGCTGCGGATTCGGTGCCGGACCTGCCTGTCGCGACCGTGTCGAGCGACGAGGAGTTGCGGGACCGGCTGTCGGCGGCCGTCTCGGAAGGGTTCGACGTCACTGGACAGATCCCGTTGCGGGCAGCCGTGTTCGAGACGTCCGCCACCGATCGAGTGCTGCTGGTCGTGGTCCACCACATCGTTGCGGACGGCGTGTCGATGGTCCCGCTCGCGCGCGACATGATGGTGGCGTACACCGCGCGGGCGGCCGGGCACGCCCCTCAGTGGCACCCGCCGACGGTCCAGTACGCCGATTTCACGCTCTGGCAGCGTGAACTCCTCGGGTCGGAGGACGATCCGCAGTCGATGGTGTCGCAGCAACTCGACTACTGGCGCACCACGCTCGCCGGCCTCCCCGCAGCCCTGGACCTGCCCGCCGACCGCCCGCGGTCGATGCAACGCACGCCCGACGGGAGCAGGGTCGGATTCGAGATCGACGCCGGTCTGCACCGACGGCTGCTGACGACTGCGTGCACGCACCAGTCGACCGTGTTCATGGTCGCGCACGCCGCCCTGGCCGCGTTCCTCGCGAGGATGTCCGGTACCGAGGACATCGCCGTCGGCACCCCGGTGGCCGGGCGCGGCGAGGCCGCACTCGACGACGTCGTCGGGATGTTCGTCAACACCGTGGTGCTGCGGACCGTCGTCTCCGACTCGAGCCGGTTCTCCGAACTGCTCGAGCAGGTGCGCGACGTCGATCTCGGTGCGTACGCCCACGCGGAGGTGCCGTTCGAGAAGGTCGTCGAAGCGCTCGATCCGCCCCGCTCGACGGCACACTCGCCGCTGTTCCAGGTGCTGCTCGAGTTCCAGAACGTCGAACGCCCCGACCTTTCGCTGCCTGGCGTCGAGGTCGAGGGTATCGACCTCGGTGCGACGATCGCGAGGTTCGACCTGCAGCTGACGTTGTCCGAGGAGTACACGGACGACGGATCGCCGGCAGGCATCACCGCCGGTTTCACCTACGCCACCGACCTTTTCGACGCCGAAACCGTCGCCGGCCTGGCCGACCGGTTCGTCCGGATGCTCGATGCGGCCGTGTCCGATTCGTCGATCAGGGTGGGCGACCTCGAGATCCTCGATGCCCTCGAACGGGACGAACTCGTGCCCATGCGCGGCTTCCCCGCGGCCGCGGAACGCACGCTCCCGGACGTCCTCACCGCGGGCGCCGCGCTCGCACCGGGGGCGACCGCAGTGTCGTGCGACGGCGTCACCGTGTCGTACCGGGAACTCGACGAGCGGTCGAACCGGCTGGCCAGGGCGCTGATCCGTCGGGGTGCCGGTCCGGACGCCTTCGTCGCGATCGGCGTGCCGCGATCGATCGAATGGGTGCTGTCGGTGTGGGCGGTCGCGAAATCGGGGGCGGCGTACGTGCCGGTCGATCCCGCCCTGCCGCCCGCGCGCACCGGCGGCATGCTCAAGGATTCGGGTGCGGTGCTCGGGCTGACGGTGACGGTGCACCGTGACCGGTTGCCCGGGGTGGTGCCGTGGCTGCTGCTCGACGATCCCGAGGTGGCGAACGGATACTCCGGTGACCCGGTGACCGACGCCGACCGTCTGCGTCCGCTGAGAGTCGAACACGCCGCGTTCCTGCTCTACACGTCCGGATCGACGGGAACACCGAAGGGGGTCGTACTCACGCACGGCGGACTCGCGAACCTCGCAGTCGAGGAACGGGAACGGTTCGCATCCATGCACGGTGCGCGGGTGTCGCATCTGGCGTCGCCGAGCTTCGACGCGTCGTTGTTCGAACTGCTGATGGCGTTCGCCGTCGGCGCGACACTGGTCGTCGTGCCACCGACGGTCCTCGGGGGACGGGAACTGGCCGAACTCCTCGCAAGTGAACACGTCTCGCACGCATTCTTCACACCCACGATCCTGGACACCCTCCGTCCCGAGGACCTTCCGTCCCTGCGGATACTCGCCGTCGCGGGCGAACGGTTCCCACCCGAACTGGCCGACCGCTGGACCCCGGGACGATTCGTCTTCAACGGATACGGACCCACCGAGGCGACGGTGCAGACCACGATCAGCGAGGTGCTGTCCCCCGACGAACCGATGAACGTCGGAGGTCCCGGGCGGGGCGTCGACGTGATCGTGGTGAACACCTGGCTGCAGCCCGTTCCGGTGGGAGTGATCGGGGAACTGTACGTCGCGGGGCCGGGGCTCGCGCGCGGGTACCACCGGCGGCCCGCACTGACGGGCGCGTCCTTCGTGGCGAACCCGTTCGGCGAACCCGGCTCCCGCATGTACCGGACCGGCGACCTCGTGCGGTGGAGCGAGATCGGCAGGCTGGAGTATGTGGGACGCAACGACTTCCAGGTGAAGATCCGTGGACAGCGAGTGGAACTCGGCGAGATCGAATCGGTGCTGGCCCGCTGCGACGGTGTCGGCCGCGCGGCGGTCACCGTGCACGGCGGCACCGGCGACCGGCTGGTGGGATACGTGACGGCCGAAGCCGGTGCGAGCATCGACACCGCCGAGGTACTCCGGTACGCCGGATCCCACCTCGCGCCGTACATGGTGCCCGCCCAGCTGGTGGTGCTCGACCGGCTGCCCGTCGGCCGCACCGGCAAGCTGGACCGGCGAGCGCTTCCCGCACCGGTGCTCGCGCCCAGAGAGTTCCGGGCACCCGCCACCCCGGTCGAGGAGGCGGTGGCAGACGTCTTCGCCGACGTCCTCGGCATCGACAGCGTCGGGGCCGACGACGACTTCTTCGAACTGGGCGGGAACTCGCTCGCCGCGACCCGGGTGGCGTCCGCGCTCCGCGACCGGCTCGGCACCGACGTCGTGCTGCAGTGGATCTTCCGCAATCCCACCCCGGAGGGCCTGGCTCGCCGCATCGTCGACCCGTCGGCGCTCGGAAACATGCCGGCAGACGACGTGCTGAACGTCGTCGTTCCGTTCCGGGGGTCCGGCGCGCAACCCGCGCTGTTCTGCGTGCACCCGGCAGGCGGACTCGCGCTGGGATACGCCGGACTGATGAAGCATCTCGCGTCCGACCGTCCGCTGTACGGGCTGCAGCTGCCGATCCTCAGCGGCGGAGCGACGTTCGAGTCGATGGCGGAGCTCGCCCACCGGTACGTCGTCGAGATGCGCGCGGTGCAGCCGCAGGGGCCCTACCACCTGCTGGGCTGGTCCCTCGGCGGTGTCATCGCCCAGGCCATCGCCGTCGAACTCCGTGAGTCCGGCGCCGAGGTGGGCACACTCGCGATGATGGACAGCTACGTCGCGGAGGGCGACGACTTCGGTGACCTCGAGGTGAACGCCGAGGAGTGGCTGCACGGGCTGGGTGTCGAGTTCGAGGGCGAGGGCGATGCCGGCACGTCGTACCGCGAGCAGCTGGTCGAGATGCTCGGACGATCCTTCGGCCGCGACCCCGCGTTCGCGTCGACCCTCCTCGGTCGCATCAGCACCGGTCTGGAGAACTCGAAGCAGATCTCCACCGGATACCGGCCGCGGGTGTTCGACGGCGACCTGTTGTTCTTCAGCGCCGCGCAGTCCGCCGACGGGGAGGACGGCGAACGGCCGTCGCCGAGCGTCTGGCAGCCCGCGATCACCGGCGTGATCGTCGAGCACAAGGTGGAGTGCGACCACCTGCGGATGACCACACCGGAAGCCCTCGCGGTCATCGGGCCGATCCTGGAGCGCTCGCTGGGGTCACGCCCCGATCGCACCGCCGATGACGGGCCAGGACTCCCGTAGCTCGGTCTCGAACAGCCCCCACGAATGCGTGCCCTGCGAGAGATAGGCGAACGTGGCGGGAATCCCCAGCGAGTGCAGCCGCGACTGGAACGCGGCCGCACAGACGTTGGTCACCATCTCGACGACGCTGCCGCCGATCGTCTGGGGCACCACCAGCACGGGGTCGTGGTTGTCGATGCTGCCGGGAAGTCCGTTGCCGCTCGAGACGAACAATTCTGTGCCGCGCAGACGTTCGGAATTCAGCATCGGATCGTGCACCCGCCACCGCGGGTCCAGGGCCGAGCCCCACATGTTGCCGGCATTGCCGCCGCCACGCAGTTCGACCATCGACCGCACCATTGCCTGCCCCAGCAGTCCGCTCGTCGCGGCACACCCGCTGTACGAGCCGACGGCCCGGTAGAACCCCGGAACCTGGACGGCGAGGTCGAGTACCGCGCCGCCTGCCATCGACACCCCTCCGATCGCGTTGGCGCCGGTGGTCGCGAACCGGTTGTCGATGGCTGCGGGGAGTTCGCTCGTCAGGTACGTCTGCCACTTGTTCCGGCCGAGAACCGGATCGTCGGCGTCCCAGTCGGTGTACATGCTGTACTGGCCGCCGATCGGCATTACCACGTTGACGTGCTTGTCGGCGAAGAAGTCCCGCACACCGGTGTTGTTGAACCAGGAGATACCGTCCGACCCGCCGCCGATGCCGGTGAGCAGATAGAAGGTCGGCGCCGGACCGCCCGATGCGGGAGAGATGACGTCGTTGGCCACCCACCGGCCCATCGACTCCGAATACACGTCCACCCTGGTGATGCGGGGCTCGGCAGAGGCCGACGGCGGGCCGAGCACCGCCCACCCGGCCACGACCAGCAGCATCACCACCAGTACACGCAGAGAGATCGCGGATCGCAGAGCTTCGAACGGTCGCATGGACGCCCCCTGGCTGTGGCCTGCCCTTCCAATCTAGGACTGCGGGGTACCTGCTTGCTGCGGTTCCGGTGAACCGGTGTAAAGATGATTCGGTGACCGACAACGACCGGCCCGACGAGCGTTTCACCCTCGCAAGCGAGCGGACGTTCCTCGCCTGGATGCGGAGTTCGCTCGCACTCCTGGCCGGCGGCATCGCGATGATCCACCTGGTCCCCGAGTTCAGCACCGGGTGGGTGCGGACGACCCTCGGCCTGATCCTGATCGGTCTCGCCGCCGCGGCGGCCCTCGTCGGCATGCGGCGGTGGTCGCAGGTCGAGAAAGCCCTGCGCGACGGCGCACCGATGCCACCGCCCCACGAGTTGTGGCTGTTCGCGGTGACACTGACGGTGGTGGCAGTGGGAGCGGCGGTCGCCAGCCTGGTGGCTGCGCTCTAACCTGCAGAAGAGGTTTGCATCTCGCGAACCGGACGTGAAGACGAAGGAGTACACGGTGGCCCACGAACTCAAGCTCGGTTACAAGGCGTCCGCGGAGCAGTTCGGTCCGCGGGAGTTGGTGGAGCTGGGTGTTCTGGCGGAGGCGCACGGGATGGATTCGGCGACGGTGTCGGATCATTTTCAGCCGTGGCGGCACGAGGGTGGCCATGCGCCGTTTTCGTTGGCGTGGATGACGGCGGTCGGGGAGCGCACGTCACGGCTGCAGTTGGGGACGTCGGTGATGACGCCGACGTTCCGGTACAACCCGGCGGTGGTGGCGCAGGCGTTCGCGACGATGGGGTGCCTGTATCCGGGGCGGATCATGCTCGGGGTGGGTACCGGTGAGGCTTTGAACGAGATCGCGACGGGTTTTGCCGGAGAGTGGCCGGAGTTCAAGGAGCGGTTCGCGCGCCTGCGGGAGGCGGTCCGGCTGATGCGCGAACTGTGGTTGGGTGATCGGGTCGATTTCGAGGGCGAGTACTTCAACACCAGGGGGGCGTCGATCTACGACGTGCCCGAGGGCGGGATCCCGGTGTACATCGCCGCCGGTGGTCCGGTGGTGGCCCGGTATGCCGGTCGTAGTGGTGACGGGTTCATCTGCACGTCCGGTAAGGGCATGGAGTTGTACACGGAGAAGTTGATGCCGGCGGTCGCGGAGGGGGCGGCGAAGGCGGACCGTGATGTGGCGGAGATCGACAAGATGATTGAGATCAAGATTTCGTATGACACGGATCCGGAGTTGGCGCTGGAGAACACGCGGTTCTGGGCGCCGTTGTCGTTGACGCCGGAGCAGAAGCACAGCATCGATGATCCGATCGAGATGGAGAAAGCGGCGGATGCGTTGCCGATCGAGCAGGTGGCGAAGCGGTGGATCGTGGCGTCGGATCCGGATGAGGCGGTGGCGCAGATCCGCCCGTACCTCGATGCGGGGTTGAACCACCTGGTGTTCCACGCTCCCGGCCACGATCAGAAACGGTTCCTGGAACTCTTCGAGCGGGATCTGGCGCCGCGCCTGCGGGGGTAGGCGGCTTCGCCGCCCGTGCGCCTTTTTGGTAGTGGGAGCTACCAGAAAGGCGCACAAGCCCGAAGGGCCTACCGCGCGCATCCACCCGGGTGCGTCGTCGAGCGGCAGCATCGTTCCGGACAGGATGAGCAGCGGGAACTCAGCGTCTGCTGCACGACCCAGAACAGCCAATCCTGTTCACGCACAGCCAATGCCAGTGCATAGGACAGGGCTCCGAGTCCGATGCCGAACACGCCGAGCAGGACTCGCGATCGTGACGAGGACGCCCGGTACGAACCAGTTCCACACGCCCTCACCCATCGCGGGAACGGCCTTCAGCAGCGGGCCGAACAGGGCGAGCAGGATGGGTGGCTGGATGAGGCTGAAGGCGACGCTGACCGGGTCGCGGAGTGTCGGACGCAGTTCCCGGTTCATCACGATGATGCTGTCTCGAACAATTCCGTGCTTGGGATTTCCTTCCCGAGTGGGTGTGTGGGACGTCAGGCGTGGGCGTTGGTTTCGCGCAGGCTGCGTCCGGTGAGTCCGAGGAAGACGTCGTCGAGTGTGGGATGCGCGAGGTCTGCGGTGAGGACGCGAAGCCTTCGTGATTCGCTGAGGCGCAACAGTTCCGGCAACACGGCACGACCGCTGCTTCGCGCGCCGATCCTTCGTCTTCGAACGCCAGGACGATCAGCCGGCCAGTTCGGCTTTCAACGTCACCGCGGTGTCGTCGGCGATGACCGTGGGTTGATCGATGACGATCACCCGTTCGGCCATCGAATCGGCCTCTTCGAGGTGGTGGGTGGTGAGCACGATCGTTGTGCCCATCTCCCTGCGTAAGCGCAGGATGTGGTCCCACAGATTGGTGCGGCTTTGCGGGTCCATGCCGGTGGTCGGCTCGTCAGCAGAGGACCTGGGTCTCGAGCTCGTCGCGCACGCGCTGGTTGTGCCCGGGCGCCGTTGCCCTGCCCGACATAGCCGATGCTGCGGCGCACCTGGTCGCGGTCCGACGCCACGTCGAAACCCGCGATCGACGCTCGGCCCGCCGTCGGCGGCAACAGCGTCGTGAGCATGCGCAGGGTGGTGGATTTGCCTGCGCCGTTGGGGCCGAGGAGCGCCACCAGACCGCCCTCGGCGACGTCGAGGGAGACCTCTCGGACGGCCTCGAGCGTCTTCTTGCCCTGCGTGAAGTGTTTCGTCAGTCCTTCGGTGCGGATCATTACGTCCTCGTTCGTCGTCGTAGGCTCGTTGCACAGAACCTAGAGACAATTGAGGACAGATTCGGTCCTACACCCTCGGGATCTCGACGATCAGAGCATGTTCACGCGCTTGTAGAGGTGCCGGGAAGGACCGCCCAGCAGATCGGCGTCGTCCAGGAACCGCATGAGCGGCTGCGAACTCTCACGGATCTTCTCCGCCCGGAACCGGTTGTTCTTCGCCTCGCGCAACGCGCGTTCGGTGTCCAATCCGGCTGCCGCATAGACGGCGGGATTGATCATGCTGGAGACGATCAGGTTCGACGCGATCGCGATGCAGGCGCGGCTCGCCGCGCGGTGCGTCCTGCTCATGCCCTGGGCCCGTCGCAGGGTCTCCTCCCGGGCGAAGCGCATGTGCCGCGCTTCCTCGACCACGTGAATCTTGCTGGTGACGCGGACGATCGGCTGGACGCGCGTGTCCTTCATCCAGTCGCGCTGCATGACGTCGAGGATCTCCTCGGCGACGAGAATGCCGGCGTACGCGACCTCCCCCGAGGCGAGCGCCTTGAACCCGCGACCCAGCGTGACCACCGACTTGCGCGGAACGTAGGACGGGCAACCGAACTTCTCGGCGGTGCGAGCGAACATCACCGAGTGCCTGCACTCGTCGGCCACCTCCGTCAACGCGAACTGGAAGTGGGCCTGCGACGCATCCTTCGCGTACATGTCCCGGATCACCATCTGCTGGAGAATCATCTCGAACCAGATTCCGGTGCCCATGATCGAGGACACCTCGTGCTTCGTCAGCGTGATCTGCTGTTCGAACGTCATCTCGTCCCACATCGGCGTGCCGTACAGCGAGGACCACTCGGGGGTGAGGCCGTACAGGTCGTCGGGGACGGGCGCGTCCCAGTCCACCTCGACAGTCGGGTCGTATGACATGCGTGCGGAAGACTGGAGGAGCCGGGCGCCGGTGTCCTGGCGATCCGTGATCTTCGGATTGCGGATAGCGAGCGTCGAGCGTGCCATGAAATTCCTCCATGTCAGTGTGACCAACAGTTACATCTAATCATGTCGAAGGAACTCCTTGACGTCAATGTATTTGGTGTACAAATGATGGACAAGTGACGGGTAGTTCTTCGGACGTCAAGGCCTCGGTGATGATCCCCACAACTCCGACCGAAGGCTTGCTCAAAATTTGCCGATCGTCTGTAGTGAGTTCTCGGCAGCGGGCCCGGATGATCCCTTGCCCTGGCGTCACCCTGCAGAAAGCGGAATGAACCCATGTCTGATCAGAAGAGTGCCGCACAGCCCCACGGCCCCGATGTCGTCGTCGGCACTCGCGTTCGGGTTCGCCGCGACCCCGACGCTCCCGCACCGGGTGTCGTGATCGAGGATTTCGCGGATCTGTCCCAGTCGGAGGGGCTCCTCGGACGGGATTGGGCGCCCGTGCACCGCTGGGCCGTCGCTCTCGACGACGGGCGCCTCGTGTTCGCCGACGACGGCGAACTCGAACTCGACCTCGACACCGAAGCGCCGCAGGCGGCACGCGGCTGATTCAGCCGAGTCCGTCGGCGATCTCCTGAAGTTGCTCGACAGTGCCTGCGGCGATGGCTCGCACATGTTCGGTGACGACGGAAATCGGCCAGTCCCACCACGCGATCCGCACCAGCGCGGCGATATCGGATTCCGAAAAGCGGTCCTTGATGCGAACGGCCGGATTCCCGCCCACGACGGCATAGTCCGGCACGTCCCGCGTCACCACCGAACCGGTCGAGACGATCGCGCCGTGCCCGATTCGCACCCCGGGCATGATCGTCGCGTTGCCCCCGATCCACACGTCGTTGCCGACGACGGTGTCGCCGCGCGACGGTAGATCGGCGAGCAGATCGGCATGCTCGGCCCACGCCCCTCCCATGATCGGAAACGGGAAGGTCGAGACTCCGCTCATTCGATGATTAGCGCCGTTCATGATGAACGTCGTCCCGGTCGCGAATGCGCAGAACTTGCCGATGATCAGCCGGTCGGGGCCGTAATGGTGCAGGACATTGCGCGTTTCGAACTCGTCCGCGAACTCGGGGTCGTCGTAGTAGCTGTACTCTCCGACCTCGATCAGCGGGTTCTCGATCAGCGGTTTGAGCAAAACCACCCGAGGCTGACCCGAAACGGGGTGCAGGGTCATTGGGTCCGGTGCGGCATTCGTGGGCAACTGTGTCTCCATTCTTCGGCGTACGGCGGCTGTGCTGCCCGCGCTTTTACGAGGGCACGGCTATTGCCATTGTCCAGGGACTGTTGCTAGGGTCGAACATGCATTCGAACGACCTTGGGGGAGGTTGGTTGTGGGGGAGTTGATGGCGCCTGATCCGGATGAGTTGCGTGCGTTCACGGCGCGGCTGCCTGTGGTTTCCGCTGACGGGGATGCGGGGGTGGGGATCGATTTGCTCGATGCGATCGAGGCGTTGAAGTCTGTCGGGTGCGCGGCGCAGGCGGTGATCACCGACGACGTCGCGACGAGTATTCGTGCGGACCGCAGGGCTCGGCGACTTCCGCAGTCCGAGTGGGGTCGGGGCATCGCCTCGCAGATTGCCTTGGCACGCAGGGAGTCTCCGAATCGGGGCGGCCGGCATCTGGGGTTCGCGCAGGCTCTGGTGCACGAGATGCCCCACACTCTGGCCATGTTGCAGACCGGCCGGTTGAACGAATGGCGTGCGACGTTGCTCGTGCGGGAAACAGCGTGCCTGTCCGCGGCAGATCGGGGAATCGTCGACCGCCGGTTGTGCTCGGACCCGGCCACCCTCGACGGGGTCGGCGACTGCGGTCTGATCGCACGGGCGAAAGCGTTGGCGGTCGAACTCGACGCCGCCGCGGTGGTCCGAAGGCACCGCAAAGCGGTGTCGGAACGGCGCGTCACGACACGCCCCGCGCCGGATTCGATGGCCTATCTGAGCGTGCTGATGCCGGTGGAACAGGCGGTGTGCCTGCAGGCGACCCTCGGTCGTGACGCGGACAGTCTCATCGCGACCGGCAACAGCGGCGGCCGCACCCGCAATCAGCTCATGGTGGATCTGTTGTTCGCACGCGGCACCGGAGCCGAAGTGGCGTCGGGTGTGCCGGTGGCGGTGAATCTCGTGCTCTCGGACGAGACGCTGCTGGCCGGCGGGCAGGAGGCGGCGCAGCTGCAGGGTTTCGGGCCGGTGCCGGCGGGGATTGCCCGGCAGTTGGTGGCCGACGCCGTCGATAGCGACACCGAGACGTCGTTGCGGCGGGTGTATGCGTGCCCGCAGTCGGGGGCGTTGACGGCGATGGAATCGCAGTCGCGCACGTTTCCGAAAAGCCTGCGAAACCTGATCGACCTCAGGGATCGGACGTGCCGTACGCCATGGTGTGATGCGCCGATCCGGCACCACGACCACATCCGCTCCCGCCGGAATCAGGGTGCCACGACGGCGGACAATGGGTCCGACCACTACCGCTCGGCCGCGCCACCGCTCCCGGGCGCGGCGCGGCGGTCTGGTCACGAGGCGGTGAGAGCGAATACCCGCATCGTGCGATTCGTCCGGTGCTCGTAGACGCCGTAGACGCGGACCATCTCGTCGAATTCGCGATAGATCCGCGTCCGCTCCGGTTCGGCGAGCAGGGAAGCGGTGACGCGGATGTCCTTCCCGCCGATCGTGACCTTCGCGTTCGGCTGGGCGAGGAGGTTTCCCGACCATGCCGGGTGGTGATCCTGCCCGAAGTTGCTGCCCACGACGAAGATCTGCTCACCCTCGCGGTAGTACAGGAGCGGGCTCGTCCGCAGTGCGCCCGACTTGCGACCCGTCGTGGTCAGCAGGACTACCGGTGCGGCGATCGGGCCGAGGATCGTGAAGCGCCCCCTGCTCTTCTGGAGGAGTCGGCGGTCGACTCCGGCGAGATTCCGGATCACCCACGATCCGGGTCGGGTGGCGGCAAATGTGGCGGCAGGTTCGCGGAGGAAGCTGTTCTCGCTGCCCCATCGGACGTCGGGGAAGGGTGATTCGGCCATAGGTCATCTGACCGCCGGGCGGGTGCGGTGTCAATCGCCCAGAGTCGGTGGCCGGATACGCTATGGCCATGGCTGCGCCAGTGACACCCTCACCCGTGAATCCGCACGCACGTCCCCAGCCGTCGAGCGTCTACATCGCCTCACCGGAGGGGGACACCGGCAAGTCCACCATCGCGCTGGGTGTCCTGCAGATGCTGTGTGCGTCCGCGGCGAGGGTGGGCGTCTTCCGTCCCATCGCCCGATCGACGCAGGAAACCGACTACATCCTCGAATTGCTCCTCGAGCACACGACCGCCGACATCGGGTACGAGGAGTCCCTGGGGGTCACGTACGAGCAGGTCCACGCCGATCCCGACGGCGCGCTCAGCGAGATCGTCTCCCGGTATCACCAGGTGGCGGCGCAGTGCGATGCCGTCGTCGTGATCGGCAGCGACTACACCGACGTGGCCAGCCCGAGCGAGCTCGGCTACAACGCCAGGATCGCGGTGAACCTCGGCGCACCGGTGCTGCTCGCAGTGAAGGGAGCCCGGCGCACCCCCGAGGAGATCGCCCAACTCGCCCAGCTCGCCATCGGTGAACTGACCGCCCACCACGCGCACCTGCTGGCCGTGGTCGCCAATCGGTGTGACCCCGACCAGCTCGATGCGGTCACCGACGCGTTGGCGTCCACCGGTGTGCCCGCGTGGAGCCTGCCCGAAATCCCGCTGCTGGTCGCACCGACCATGGCCGAACTCCTCGAGTCGATCGACGGCAGCCTGTTCAGTGGCGACCCCGAGCTTCTCCATCGCGAGGCGCTGCGGGTGATGGTGGGCGGAATGACGGCCGAGCACATTCTCGAACGGTTGACGGAGGGCACGGTGGTCATCGCCCCGGCCGACCGTTCCGACGTGCTGCTGGCCATGGTGAATGCGCATGAGGCCGAAGGATTCCCGTCGCTGGCGGGCATCATCATGAACGGTGGGCTGATGCCGCACCCGGCGATCGCGAAGCTGATGGCCGGCCTCAAGCCGCGGTTGCCGATCCTCACCACCGAACTGGGCACGTTCGACACGGCCAGCGCGGCCGCTCAGACCCGTGGCCGGGTGGCGGTCGGTTCGCAGCGCAAGATCGACACCGCCCTGAGTGTGATGGAACTCCGGGTGGACGCACCCACCCTGCTGGAGCGGTTGAAGCTGCCGATCCCCTCGGTGGTGACTCCGCAGATGTTCGAATATCAGCTGGTCGACCGCGCCCGCCGCGACCGCAAGCACATCGTGCTCCCGGAGGGCGACGACGACCGCATCCTCCGGGCGGCGGGGAGATTGTTGCAACGTCAGGTGGCGGAGCTGACCATTCTCGGCGACGAGGTGCAGGTGCGTCGCCGCGCCGCGGAGCTCGGCGTCGACCTCGGTGACGCGCAGGTACTCGACCCCCGGACGTCCGAGCACGCCGGTCCGTTCGCCGAGGAGTACGCGCGGCTCCGCGCCCACAAGGGCATGACCGTGGAGCGGGCCCGCGAGGTGATGGCCGACATCTCGTACTTCGGAACCATGATGGTGCACTTGGGAATCGCGGACGGTATGGTCTCCGGTGCCGCGCACACCACGGCGCACACTATCCGGCCGTCGTTCGAGATCATCAAGACGCAACCGGGGGTGTCGACGGTGTCGAGTGTGTTCCTGATGTGCCTGTCCGATCGGGTGCTCGCGTACGGGGACTGCGCGGTGGTGCCCGACCCGACGGCCGAACAGCTGGCCGACATCGCGATCTCGTCGGCGCAGACGGCAGCGCAGTTCGGCATCGATCCGCGCATCGCGATGCTGTCGTACTCGACCGGCGACTCCGGCAGTGGCGCGGACGTCGACAAGGTGCGCTCTGGGACGAAACTCGTCCGGGAACGTCGCCCGGACCTGTTGGTGGAAGGCCCCATTCAGTACGACGCCGCCATCGAGCAGAGTGTGGCCGACAAGAAGATGCCCGATTCGGAGGTGGCCGGCAAGGCGACCGTCTTCATCTTCCCCGACCTCAACACCGGGAACAACACGTACAAGGCCGTGCAGCGCAGTGCCGGCGCCATCGCCGTCGGGCCGGTGTTGCAGGGCCTCGACAAACCCGTCAACGACCTCTCGCGGGGGGCGCTGGTCGAGGACATCGTGAACACCGTGGCCATCACCGCGATCCAGGCGCAGGGAGCAGAGCAGTGAGCGAGGGGTCCGTACTGGTACTCAATTCCGGTTCGTCGTCGATCAAGTTCCAGCTGATCCACCCGGAGACCGGTGAGTCCTCGGCATCCGGTCTCATCGAGAGGATCGGGGAACCCGAGGGGCGCATCGTCTATCACCATCGCACCGGATTGGCGGAGCGCCACGTTCACATCGCCGACCACCGGGCCGGGCTGAAGATGGTGTCGGACATCGTCGCCGAGGTGGGCCGACCGTTGAGGGAGGCGGGAATCGTCGCGGTCGGCCATCGCATCGTCCACGGCGGCGACGTGTTCTTCGAACCCACGATCATCGACGACGCGGTGGTGCAGTCCATCTCGGACCTCTCGACCCTTGCGCCGCTGCACAATCCGGCGAACGTGATCGGGATCGAGGTGGCGCGCGAGGAGCTGCCGGACATCCCGCACGTCGCGGTGTTCGACACCGCGTTCTTCCACACCCTGCCCGCGGAGGCGTCGACGTATGCGATCGACCGGACGGTCGCGGAGGAGCACGCCATCCGGCGGTACGGCTTCCACGGCACTTCGCACCAGTACGTGTCGGCGCGGGCGGCCGAGTTCCTCGGCCGGGACCTGTCGGAGCTGAACCAGATCGTGCTGCACTTGGGGAACGGTGCATCGGCCTCCGCCATCCGCGGGGGACGGGCCGTCGATACGAGCATGGGTTTGACCCCGCTCGAGGGACTCGTCATGGGCACGCGGTCCGGGGACGTCGACCCCGGAGTCATCATGCACCTGCACCGCAGCGGGATGGGTATCGATCAGATCGACGACCTCCTGAACCGGCACTCCGGCCTCAAGGGGCTGTCGGGGGTCAACGACTTCCGGGCGCTCCTGAAACTGGTCGGTGAGGGCGACGAGGCTGCGGCGCTGGCGTACGACGTGTACGTGCACCGACTCCGCAAGTACATCGGCGCCTACCTGGTGGAACTGGGCGGCGTCGACGTCATCACGTTCACCGGGGGAGTCGGCGAGAACAACGTCGACGTGCGCCGCGACAGCCTGGCCGGGCTGGGGCGCCTCGGCATCGTCGTCGACGACGACCGCAACCGCGCGGATTCCCGGGACGCACGACGTATCTCGGCGGACGAGTCCGACGTGGAGGTGCTGGTCGTGCCCACCAACGAGGAGTTCGCGATCGCCCGCGCGGCGGCGGACCTGATCGGGGCCTGAGCGTTACAGCAGGCTCTTGGGCCGGATGGCGTTGGCCAGATCCACCAGGGTGTACCGGTGAGTGCGCTCGGGGGCATTGCGGGCCAGCGCCCTCAGGCCGGCCTCGGCGCCCTTGCGTAGGCCCCGTTCGGTGAACGGCACACCGAGGATCTGCTCGCGTTCCGTCGCCGACGTGTGACCGGCACGCATCCAGTCCAGTGCGGTGCCCAGTACGAGCGTGCGCATCTGCAGTGCCCGGCTCTCCTCGGGTGCGAGCGCGGCGACACGGAGTGCAGCCTCCCGGAGGGCTGCTTCGTCGATCTCCTCGATCGGCTTGCCGGACAACAGCATCAGCACACTCGTCATCCGGGCCATCGTGAAGTGCCGGGAGGTCGCGGGAACCTGATCGAGGGCGGCGATGGCACCGGGCAGATCTCCGCGGTCGGTGAGTTGCCGCGCCAGCCCGAATGCCGCACTCACCATGCTGTGGTCGGTGCGCCACACCGTCCGGTAGTACTTCTCGGCGAACGTCCGCCACTGGTGGGGATCGGAACTCTCCCAGTGCTGCAGAATCAGTTCGGCGGTGGCGGCCAGCGCAAGTTTGGGAGCCGTCTCCCCGGGCATCGCCTGCAGCACGGATTCGAAACGGGAGAACGCCGTCTCGTAGTCGCCGTCGATGAGCGTCGCGAGTCCGGCGTACCAGTCGACGCGCCAGTTCCCGCCCATGTCTCCCTCGACGTCGTGGAGGAGTGCGGTGGCGGTGGCGGCGTCACCGAGATCGAGGTGCGCCTTGATCTCGGCGAGCGTGAGTTCCCGGGAGAACGACGTGTCCAGGTCGCCGACGACCCGTTCGATACCGTTCTCGCGCGCGTGCCGAATGGAATCCAGCGTCTGCTGCGGTTCGCTGTGCACCGCGGCGGCCAGGAGTGGGGCGTTGGGATCGGTCGGGTCGATCAGGGGCACCGCCAACGCCTGCGCCACGGACTGCGGATCGAGATTCTCGTCCCGTTCGACGCCGTCGACGTACACATCGGTCTGCTCGACAGCCCCGTCCGTGCCGAAAGTCGTTCTCTGCTTGCTGAACACGGTCGACAGTCCGGGATGCTCCTCGCCGGTCTGCTGCGCGAGGGCCTCCCGCAGTACCGCCGTGAGCTGACCCGCCATTTCCTCGGCCGACGCGAAACGCCGGTTCGGATCGGGGTCGGTGGCGCGCAACAGGAGTCGATGGAAGAACTCGTATTCCGCGAGGAGCGGCGCCTGCTCGGGGGACGGGATCCCGTCGAGATACCGGCCCTTGTCGGACGGCATGTCGAGCGTCAGCACGGCGAGTGTGCGCCCCACCGTGTAGATGTCGGACGCCACGGTCGGGCCGGTCTTGACGATCTCCGGCGCCTGATACCCGGGAGTGCCGTACAGGTAACCGTAGTCCTCGATGCCCGCGACGGCCCCGAGGTCGATCAATTTGAGGGCATCCTCGGTGACCATCACGTTGTCGGGTTTGAGGTCGTTGTACACCAGGCCGGTGGAGTGCAGATACGCCAGTGCGGGAAGGATTTCGAGTACGTAGGCGATGGCCTGCTCGACCGGCATGCGCTCGGGCTTCGTGTGTGTCGACAGGACGTCCCGCAGCGAATGACCGCCCACGTACTCCATGACGATGTAGCCCATCGGGGTCCCGTCCGACCGGGGATGTTCCACGAAGTTGAAGATCTTCACGATGCTCGGGTGGGCCACCTCGGCGAGGAACTGGCGTTCGGCCACCGCCACGGCCTGAGCCTCGGCGTCGCCGAAGTGCAACAGGCCCTTGAGGACCACCCAGCGGTCGCTGACATTGCGATCGATGGCCAGATAGATCCAGCCGAGGCCGCCGTGCGCGATGCAGCCCTGCACCTCGTACTGGCCGCCGATCAACTCGTTCGGGCCGAGGAGCGGCCGGAAGTCGTACGTGGCTCCGCACGAGGGGCACAGACCGAACTCGGAACCCCCCGACGTGGCACTGGTGCGGCCGACCGGCTTGTTGCATTTCCAGCAGAAGCGCTTGCTCTCGGGTACTTTCGGGTCGGTCGTCACGGCGGACGCCGGGTCGAGTGTCTTCACGACGGGAACCTCGACGAGACCGCCGCCGAGACGCAGGCGCTGCCCGGACCGGGTGCGCGGTGAGCGCGTCGAGCGGCCGGTGCCGGACGCGCCGGACGGCCGGGACGTCGGCGCGGCCTGGGTGGCTGGACCCTCGTCCGGTTCTTCCCGGACCGCGGCCTGGGTGGCGTCCTCTTCGGGTTCCCGGACGGCGGCCTGGGTGGCGATGTCCGGGTCGGTGGACTCCGGATTCTTCGAGTGTTGCGGCATGCGTCCCCTCAATCCTGGTACGCGGCGGACGGCGGGGCGGGGGACGGCCCCAGCATCGACAGCCACTGGTCGTACATCCTGGTCCAGGTACCGTCGTTGCGGATGCGTTCGAGCGTGCCGTTGACGAACCGCACCAGGTCCTCGTTCGACTTGGTGATGCCGACGCCGTACGGCTCGGCGCCCATGCTGTCTCCGACGATCTCGAGGTACGGATCCTGGGACGCCAGACCGGCGAGGATCGTGTCGTCGGTGCTCACCGCGTCGACCTGCCGTTGTTGCAGGACCACCAGGCAATCCGACCACATGGGGACCGTCAGGATGTCCGCGGTGGGCGCCACCTGCTGCAGCCGTGTCAGCGACGTCGTGCCGCGGACGACGCAGACCCGCTTCCCGTCCAGGTCGGCGGCGCTGCGGATCGGGGAGCCCTTCACGACGAGGACCCGCTGCTGCGCCTCGAAGTACTCGGAGGAGAACGCCACCCTATCCTTCCGGTCGCAGGTGATGGTCATCGTCTTGGCCACGATGTCGACCATCGACTCCTGCAGTGCCTTCTCACGATTCGCCGACGTGAGGATGCGGTACTCGAGCCGGTCCGGATCGCCGAACAGGTCCCGTGCGATCTCCCGGGCAATGTCGACGTCGAAGCCCTGGATGGCACCGGTCGCCGGGTCGCGGAAACTCATCAGGTTGCTGCCCGTGTCGAGGCCGACGACGAGACGCCCCCGTGCGCGGATGGCGTCGACCGTCGGCATCTGCGCTGCGGCGTCGGTGTCGGGGAATGGACGCAGGCTCGCGGTGGGATCGCCGCAGTCCCTCTCCGGAGTCGGCGGCGCCGCACTGGTCTCGGGCGCCGGCGTCGCGGCCGCGGGAAGCGGGGGCTCGGTGTACGACACGCTCGGCGATCCGACGTGCTCCGGACTCGACTCGGCGCACCCGCCGATCAGCAACGTGGCCGCCACGAGCACCAGCGCGATCCGGCGCCCCCTCACTGATATTCCCTCAACCGAGGCCACAACCCGATGATAATTCCGCCGAACGCTATCAGCGTCAGGACGAGGGCACCGGAACCGAGCGCGGTCAGCACGCGGGCCGCGGATTCGACGTTCGCCCGCAGACGGTCGCGGGCGGTCCCGATTCCGTCGGTGAGCGCGTCGTCGACGGCGGTGAACTGAGCCGCGGAATCCGAGGGTCCCGGTCCGATGGCGACCATTGCCGCCGAGACGAAGTCGCCCTTGGCGAGGATCTCGTTCATGCGGTCGTGTGCCGAGGACCAGCGCGTCCACGCCTCCTGCGCCCGCGCCACCTCGGCGTGGCCGACCGCGCGGTCGCCGTCGCGGGGGTAACTCGACAGCAGGGTGTCGAGCTGACCGGACTTGTCCTCGAAGACGGCGTCGTAGTCACCGTTCGAGTCGCGGCGGACCAGTTTGAGCGTCTCCTCGGTGCGTGCCTGCTGGGCCAGGATGCGGGCGGCGGTCAACTCGTGCATCGGGCGGGCGCCCTCGGTCAGTGCCCGCTTCGTGTCGAGGGAGGAGACCAGCCCGGCGACGAGCATCCACGCCAGGAGGATCGCCGTGCACGTCGACGCCACGATCAGCCCGAGATTGAACGTGCGGCGACTGAGCCTCGCGATGACGATCTGGGCGACGAGCAGCGCGACGAGTGCGACGAGGATCAGGGTCAGCGCCAGCCAGGGCGGACGAGAGTAGTCCCGTTGCGTGTCCGCGACGTCGGCTTCCTGCTGGGCGTGCAACTGCTGCGCCATCGGCAGCATGCTCGTCTGCATCAGTGCGGACGCCTCGCTGAGGTAGGCCGCGCCGACGGGATGACCGGTGCGATTGTTGGCCCGCGCGGTCTCGACGAGACCGGAGTAGACGCTGAGGTCGGTGGAGATGGAGGCGAGCAGGCGGCGGCTGTCCACGTCGCTCGCCGCGAGTCCGCCCGACGCGTACACGAGGTCGGCGGAGGCCGTGCCGATCGCCTGCGCGTACTTGTCCCGGAGTTCGGGAGGTTCGAGACCGCCGGAGATGAACGCGGTCGTGGCCGCGGCGTCCGCCACGGACAGGGCGCTGTAGAGGTTCTGCGCCGAGAACGACAGCGGTTCAGTCTCCGCGAGGACACTGTCGAGGGTGGCCTCCCTGCCGTTCACCGTCGAGGCGGCCACGAATCCGGCGGTGAGGGTGAGCAGAACCAGGAGGGCGCCGAGGGCGGTGAGCTTGGCGGGAGTCGACACCAGGAACGCGCGCAGTTCCTTGCGGCGTGCCACCGCGGGGTCGACGTCGTCGTCCGCGGCGGCAGACAATGCGCGGCTGCCCTGGGGTTCGATCGACGGTGCCTCACGCAGAACCACCTCGCACCCCTCCCGTGTCATGGCCGCACCTTGGGGGGAGCATATAAGCAGCGGTCGGTTCACGACTGCCGACGGGCAGTTCCGGAAGAAACCGTTAGTGTGAGGGAACTGTAGGGAGACCCATCAGGTCGGACAGGGGTAGTCGATGCGTGGTGACGGTGACGGCTGGGCAACCGGGCCGGACGGCAGTCGTCATTGGGGCAAGCACGGTGCGGCGGGATTGTTGCTGCGTGCGCCGCTCCCGGACGAGACGCCGGCCGTGCTGCTACAGCACCGTGCGGCCTGGAGTCACCAGGGCGGTACGTGGGCGCTGCCCGGCGGTGCCCGGGACAGCCACGAGACCACCACCCACGCCGCGGTACGCGAGGCGCACGAGGAAGCCGGCATCGAGAGCGCGGCCATCCGCGTCCGCACCGAGGTCGTCACGATGAAGGCCGCGAGCGGCTGGAGTTACACCACGGTGATCGCCGACGCCGAGCGCCCGCTGCCCACCGTCGCGAACGGCGAGAGCACCGAACTGCGCTGGGTGCGGGAAACCGACGTCGCCGGGCTGCCGCTGCACCCCGGATTCGAAGCAGGGTGGCCGCAACTGCGCACCACCGAGGTGCGATTGCTGCTCGACAGGCACGACGTGCTGGGCGAACGCGGCGCGCTTGCGCAGTTGTCGAAGGCCCTACCCCGCACGGTTCACCTGCCCGACGGCACCTACGGGTGGCTGCCGCGCGTCGAGGTGCTCGAGACCCTGGACGCGGTCGGTCGCCTCGCCGAGCCGGCCGGCCACGGCACCACGCTGGGAACGCTGACGGCAGTCGTCACCACCGACCCCGACCTGATCGAACAGTTGCCGGCCACCGTCGTGGTCCTGCCGCCTGCCACGGTGCTGGACTGGCTGGACCAGCCGTAACTATGCGTTCTGCTGCAACAGGGCAGACAGCGAGCGCGCGGCGGCCTGCGGGTCGCGGGCCTCGGTGATCGCTCGCACGACGACTATGCGGGAGGCCCCCGCGGCGAGAATCTCCGGAACGCGGGACTCGTCGATGCCGCCGATCGCGAACCACGGGCGGTTCGGCTCGGAGTCGGCGGTCGATCGCACCAGATCGATGCCCGACGCGGTCCGCCCGGGCTTGGTGGGGGTGGCCCACACCGGTCCGGTGCAGAAGTAGTCGACGCCGTCCTCGATCGCCGCGAGGCTGGCCTGAGCGCGACTGTGGGTGGAGCGGCCGATCAGGACGTCGGAGCCCACCACGGTCCGTGCGTACGGGACGGGCAGGTCACCCTGGCCGAGGTGCAGCACGTCGGCCCCAGCCGCCAGCGCCATGTCGGCGCGGTCGTTGACCGCGAGCAGCGCTCCGTGCCGCCTGGCCGCGGCCGCGAGCACCGACAGCGCCGCCAGTTCGTCCCGGGCGTCCATCGTGCCGAACTTCTTCTCTCCGGCCGAGCCCTTGTCGCGGAGCTGGATGATGTCGACGCCGCCGGACAGCGCGGCCTCGGCGAACTGCGCCAGGTCGCCCTTGTCGCGCCGAGCATCGGTGCACAGGTACAAACGTGCTGTTCCGAGGCGACGCCGACGGTCCGTGAGGTTGCTGTGATGCGAGGTGGTCACGGCATGACGGTAGCCTCTACGGTGAAAGTGCAACACGGGAGTCCCGGGGAACGTGGGGCTGAGAGGGGCTCACGCCGAGCCCGACCGTCATACCTGACCCGGATCATGCCGGCGCAGGAAGTGAGGTGGAGTTCAATGGCGAGATCGGTATCCGTCGTCGGAGGCGGAGTGATCGGCCTGTCCGTTGCGTGGCGAGCAGCCCGCAACGGCTGGTCGGTACGGCTGTACGACCCGTCGATCGGTTCGGGAGCGTCCTGGGTGGCGGGCGGCATGCTCGCCCCGTTGTCCGAGGGCTGGCCCGGTGAGGAGAGCGTCCTCGAACTGGGGAGCGCGTCGCTCGACCGGTGGCCCGAATTCGGGAAGGAACTCGAGGCCGGAGCCGGCGTCGAGCTGTTCACGTCGGAGAGTTCGCTCACCGTCGCGCTGGACGGCGCCGACGCGGAGGACCTGCGGACCATCGCCGAATGGGTGGGTGCGCAGGGGCGGGAACTGCAGATTCTCAACCGTGCCGAAGTCCGGGCCCTCGAGCCGATGCTGGGTCGCGGAGTCCGGTTGGGACTCTTGGCCGTCGACGAGCTGGCCGTGGACAACAGGCTGCTGTTGCAGGCGTTGCAGCGGTGCGCCGTCGACGCCGGAGTGGAGCTGATCGGGGAGGCCGTGCGCAGCCTCGACCGGCTCGACACGGACCAGATCGTCGTCACCGCGGGCATCGCGTCACCGGCCCTGTGGCCGGGGCTTCCGGTTCGCCCGGTGAAGGGCGAGATCCTGCGGTTGCGCTCGCGTCCCGGGGTGACCCCCGCGCCGGGCCGCACCATCCGCGGCAGCGTGCACGGAAGGCCCGCCTACCTGGTGCCGCGTGCCGACGGCATCGTCGTCGGCGCCACCCAGTCCGAGTCGGGCAACGACACGCAGGTCACGGTGGCCGGTGTCCGGGACCTGATCGCGGACGCCGAGGCGCTGATGCCCGCCATCGGCGAGTACGAACTGCGTGAGACCTCGGCGGGTCTGCGTCCGATGACGCCGGACAACCTGCCGCTGATCGGCCGGGTGTCCGATCGGGTCGTGGTGGCGACGGGACACGGCCGTAACGGCATCCTGCTCACCCCGGTGACCGCCGACGCGACGGTGGCATTGTTGGAGGGCTCGGCACTGGTAGAGGCGAAAGCCGCCGACCCCGAACGTTTCGAGAAAGTAGCGAGGTAGAGATGAGTGAGCAGCAAGTAGTGGTGCCGATCGGCATCAGCGTCAACGGCGAGGACCACGAGTTCACGGAACCGTTGACCGTCACCGGGCTGCTGGAGGTGCTGAACCTGCCCACCAAGGGCATCGCGGTGGCGGTGAACGGCGCCGTGTTCCCGCGCGCCCAGTGGGACGAACTCGTGGTCCGGGGCTGGGAGATCGAGATCCTCACGGCGGTGCAGGGTGGCTGACGCGACGTCCGGCGTGCAGAAGGGCCTCACGATCGCGGGCCGCACGTTCGGTTCACGGTTGATCATGGGTACCGGCGGCGCCGCCAACCTCACGGTGCTCGAAGAGGCGCTCGTCGCGTCCGGCACCGAGCTGACCACGGTCGCGATGCGTCGCGTCGACGCCGCCGGCGGCACCGGGGTGCTGGACCTGCTGCGCCGGCTCGACATCGCGCCGCTGCCCAACACCGCCGGGTGTCGCGGTGCTGCCGAGGCGGTGCTGACGGCGCAACTCGCCCGTGAGGCGCTCGAGACCGACTGGGTGAAACTCGAGGTCATCGCCGACGAACGCACCCTGCTGCCCGACGCCATCGAGTTGGTCAGCGCTGCAGAGCAACTGGTCGACGACGGATTCGTCGTCCTGCCGTACACCACCGACGACCCGGTACTGGCCCGCAGGCTCGAGGACGTCGGCTGCGTGGCCGTGATGCCGCTGGGTTCGCCGATCGGCACCGGGCTCGGTATCGCGAACCCGCACAACATCGAGATGATCGTGGAGGGCGCGGGGGTCCCCGTCATCCTCGACGCCGGCATCGGGACCGCCAGCGACGCGACCCTCGCGATGGAACTCGGCTGCGACGCCGTGCTGCTGGCCACGGCTGTGACCAGGGCGAAGGACCCGGCGCTCATGGCGTCGGCGATGCGCGGGGCCGTGGTGGCGGGGTACGAGGCACGTCACGCAGGCCGCATTCCCAAACGGTTCTGGGCGCAGGCGTCGTCGTAGTCCTCGGGGTCGCGTCGGGGTCCCGCTCAGGGTCCGACCGGTACCAGGGGACGAGTCGGGAGTAGACCTGCGGCCGATGCGCGCCGGCCGCAGGTTCCGGCATCCTTCTCACATGATTGAAGTGAGGGGACTTTCGAAGACCTTCGGTGCGACGAAGGCGGTGGACAACCTGACGTTCAACGTGAAGCCGGGTATGGTCACCGGCTTCCTCGGCCCGAACGGTGCAGGCAAATCGACGACGATGCGGATGATCCTCGGGCTGGACCGCCCCACGGCGGGCAGCGCGTTGATCGACGGCAAACCGTACAGCGACCTGGTGCAGCCGCTGCGGACGGTGGGGGCTCTGCTCGACGCGAAGTGGGTGCACCCCAATCGCTCGGCCCGCGCCCATCTGCAGTGGATGGCGGCGTCCAACTCGCTGCCGAAGAGCCGGGTCGACGAGGTGCTGCACCTCGTCGGGCTCACCGAGGTGGCCGGGAAGAAGGCCGGCGGGTTCTCGCTCGGCATGTCCCAGCGACTGGGCCTGGCCGCCACGCTCCTCGGCGACCCGAAGGTGCTGCTGTTCGACGAGCCGGTGAACGGGCTCGACCCGGAGGGCATCGTCTGGATCCGCAAGTTCATGCAGCGCCTCGCGACGGAGGGGCGCACCGTGCTGGTGTCGAGCCACCTGCTGTCCGAGATGGCGCTCACCGCAGAACATCTGGTGGTCATCGGCCGGGGGCGTCTGATCGCCGACACCACCGTGTCCGAGTTCGTCAGCAAGTCCTCGGAATCGACGGTACGCGTGCGGAGCCCACAGCTGGACGCGCTGCGTAGCGCGCTCACGTCCAACGGACTCACCGTGCGCGAGGACGGATCCGACGGGCAGCAGGCGCTCGTCGTGGTGGATTCGTCGACGGACGTCGTCGGCGGGATCGCTGGTTCGCAGGGCATCGTCCTGCACGAGTTGGCATCTCAGCGCGGATCGCTGGAGGACGCCTTCATGAAGTTGACCGGAGACGACGTGCAGTACCACGCAGAGGGCGTCGAAGATGTGATGAGGGGTGCACTGTAATGGCTGTTCTCAATGCCGAACGGATCAAGATCACGTCGACGAGGTCGCCGTGGTGGTGCACCGCCATCATCATCGTGCTGGGTCTCGGTCTCGCCGCGGTAATCGGGTTGAGCGCGAAGGCCAGCATCAACTCCTTCAACAACCAGATCGCGGACGGTAGGCAACCGGATTTCGATCCGTTCCTGCCGCAGATGTCGGACGCGGTCGGCGGTGTCTCCGGGTTCGGTGTGCTGGTCCTGATGATCCTCGCGGCGCTCGCCGTGACCAGCGAATACCGGTTCGGCGTCATCCGCACCACGTTCCAGGCCATCCCGAACCGGGCGTCTGTCCTCGTCGCGAAGGCCGGCCTGATCGGCGCGTTCGGCGCCGTGCTGACGTTCGTGCTCACGTTCGGCGCGTACGCCATCGCGAAGGCGACTGCAGGTGACGAGGCGGGAGCGGCGCTCACACTGTCGGGTGACGACGCGTGGCGGTCGATCTACGGCGTCCCGATCTACGCGTTCCTGTGCGTGGTTCTGGCCGTCGGTATCGGCACACTGCTGCGCCAGTCGGCGGGCGCGATCGCCCTGCTGCTGTTGTGGCCGCTGCTGATCGAGAGCCTGTTCAACCTGTTCGGCTCGTTCGGCGAGAAGATCATGCCCTTCCTGCCGTTCCTCAACGCCAACAACTTCCTGGGGGCGCCGCAGGGGGTCGAATTTCATTGGGGCCCGTGGGGCAGCCTGGTGTACTTCGCGGTGTTCGTCTTCGTGATCTTCGGGGCCGGCCTGGTGGTCGTCAACAAGCGCGACGCCTGACACCCGATACAGTACTTTCGCCCCGCTCCTCCGCCAGGTGATCGTCGGGAGACCTGGCTGAGGGTGATGGTGGGGCGGGAGCCTGTGGGCCGGTGCGAAATCCATTCGCGCCGGCCCACAGGTGCTTCTGCGTTAGGCTCCCGACATGCGACTACGGGGAGCCTTCACAGTCGGAGTGGCCGGTGCGATGTTCTTGGCCGGGTGCTCGTCGACGAGCGAACCCGATTCGCCGCCGGTCGATGCGAGCGCTCTCGCGGCTTCGGTCACCGAGGGCGGTGTGGTGGGGCATCTGGAGCAACTGCAGACGATCGCCGGGAACAACGACGGCAACCGCGCGGCCGGCACTTCCGGCTACGACGCCAGCGTCGACTACGTCGCACAGGTGCTGGAAGACAAGGGCTTCGACGTCGAGACACCGGAATTCGAGTTCCACAAGTTCGACGTGCGGACGGAGGCGCTCAGGTCCGGCGACCGTGACTTCGAGGTGCGTGCACTGTCGTATTCACCGTCCACCGGTCCGGAGGGGATCACCGCCCGCCTGGTGCCCGCCCCCAAGGACGAGAGTCCGGGATGCGAGGTCACCGATTACGACGGCCTCGACGTGACCGGGGCGATCGTCCTCGTCAACCGCGGGGTGTGCCCGTTCGCGGCCAAGCAGCAGTTCGCGTCGGAGCGCGGCGCCGTGGGCGTGATCGTCGTCAACAACGAGGACGGACCGATGAGCGGCGGAACCCTCGGCGACCCGGACGTGGGAAAGGTGCCCACGGGCGGAGTGAGCAAGGCGGACGGTGCCGCACTCGAGCAGGCCGGGGGTGATGTCATCCTCACGCTCGATACCACCACCGAGTCGAGCACTGCTCGCAACGTCATCGCCCAGACGAAGACCGGTTCGGCCGAGGACGTCGTGATGGTCGGCGCCCACCTGGACAGCGTCCCGGACGGTCCCGGCATCAACGACAACGGCACCGGCGTCGCCGCGACCCTCGAAACGGCCGTGCAACTCGGCGGTTCGCCCGACGTCGACAACGCGGTGCGCTTCGCGTTCTGGGGCGCCGAGGAATTGGGTCTGCTCGGTTCGGAGGCCTATGTGAACAGCCTCAGCGAGGACCAGCGGAACGACATCGCGCTGTACCTGAACTTCGACATGCTCGGTTCCGAGAACGCCGGCTACCTGGCGTACGACGGCGACAACTCCGACAACGTCGGCGAGGGGCCCGGACCCGAGGGTTCCGCGGGCATCGAGCGCACGTTCACCGAGTTCCTCCAGGGCAACGGTGTCGCCGCGGACGGCACGGACTTCGACGGCCGATCCGACTACGGTCCGTTCATCGAGCACGGCATCCCCTCGGGCGGCGTGTTCAGCGGCGCCGACGAGACGAAGACCCCGGAGCAGGCGCAGAAGTGGGGCGGCACCCCGGGTGTGGTGTACGACGAGAACTACCACAGCGCGACCGACACCCTCGAGAACGTGAACCGGGCCGCGCTCGCCAAGAATGCCGCCGCGGTCGCGTACGCCGTCGGGGTGTACGCGGAGTCCCTCGCCGGGCCGAACGGTGTCCCCACCGGCGCGGATCGGGAGAAGGCGCGGGCCGCGGAGTGATGTCCGATTCGTCACGCGTTTGTGCATGTGACGCTGGGTTACCCTTACTCTCGTGAGCGACGACCCGGCCGAAGAGAACAGTGCCGAACTCGACGCTGCGCAGACACCGAAACGAGGCGACAAGGTTCTGGGCTGGGTGGGATCGGTGAACCGGCAGCCGCAGCTGATCGAAGGGCTGCGGAGGGTTCGTCGCGCGCTGCCCGGTGATCCCGCGTTCGGCGACCCACTGTCGACAGCGGGACCGGGGAGCGCACGGGCCATCGCCCGCGTAGCCGATCGCTTCCTCGACCATCAGCCGGGGGCGTCCCGCGAGATGAGCCTCGGCGCGCTGCAGGTGTGGCAAGCCCTGCTCGAGCGCACCGGACGCGGTCGGGGAACGCGCGAGGTGACCATCGTGTTCACCGACCTGGTCGGGTTCTCGAGTTGGTCGCTGCCGGCCGGCGACAGCGCCACCCTGGTCCTGCTGCGTGACGTTGCCCGAGCGGTCGAGACCCCCATCGTCGACCGGGGCGGGCACGTGGTGAAACGACTCGGGGATGGGGTGATGGCCGTCTTCCCCAGCCCGGATCGCGCGATCGACGCCGTCTTCGCCGCACAGGAAGCGCTCGCGGAGGTGGAGGTGGACGGCTACCGCCCCCGCATGCGCGTCGGCATCCACACCGGCGTGCCCCGGCAGATCGGCAGCGACTGGCTCGGCGTGGACGTGACGATCGCGGCGCGCATGATGGAACTGGGCGGCGACGGCAACGTGATGGCGTCGTCCGCCACGCTGTCGAGTCTGCAGCCGGGCACCCTCGACGAACTGGGTGTCGGTGTCAAACCGTGGCGACGCGCCTTCTTCGCCCCCGCACCCAGCGGGGTGCCCTCCGACCTCGGTATCTGGCGGTTGCGGCTCCGCCGCCCGTGAGTACTTGTTAACCGCCGGACGTTAACAAGTACTCACGAGTGACGGAGTCGCCACAGGGGGGAGACGGGGCCGTGACCGGCGCCCAGGTCATACGACGCCTCCAGGCACTTGGTGACCCATTCCTTGCCGAACGCCACCGCGTCGGGCACGGACCATCCGTGGGCGAGAGCGCTCGCGATGGCGGCCGCGAGGGTGTCGCCGCCGCCGTGGTCGTTGCCGGTGTCGATGCGGGGACTGCTGAACTCGAGGAACGTGTCGCCGTCGAACAGCAGATCGGTGCTCGACGCCGACGTCCGGAGATGCCCGCCCTTCACGATCGACCACTGCGCCCCGAGCGCGTGCAGCGCCTCGGCGGCCCGGCGCGCGGTCGCGTCGTCCACCACCTCGATGCCGGTGATCAACCGGATCTCGTCGAGGTTCGGCGTGACCACGGTGGCGATCGGGATCAGCGTGTTCCGCACGGCGTCCAGTGCCTCGGCGTGCAGGAGCGGATCTCCGTGCATCGACGCGCACACCGGGTCGACGACCAGCGGGACCGGTTGGTCGCGGCCGATCCCGACCTCGGTGCACACGGCGGCGACGGCCTCGATGATGGCCGTCGACGCCAGCATGCCCGTCTTCGCTGCCCCGACCCCGATGTCGTCGACGACGCACCGCACCTGTGCGGCCACGGTCTCCGGCGGAATCTCGTGGAAACCGCTGACGCCCACCGAGTTCTGCACCGTCACCGCGGCGACCGCGACGCATGCGTGGACGCCGCACAGCGCCATCGTCCGCGAGTCGGCCTGGATCCCGGCGCCACCGCCGGAATCGGTGCCGGCGATGGTGAGGACACGGACGGGGGTCTGGCCGTCGGGGGTCAGGGGCAGCAGCTTCACGAAGGGGACCTTACCGATTCTCTGAGGTGACGGATTCGACGGGCAGATACACGCGGCCACCTGCGTCGACGAACTCGCTCGACTTCTCGGCCATGCCTGCCTCGATGGCTTCGACCGAATCGAGTCCGTGTCGCTGCGCGTACTCGCGGACGTCGGCGGAGATCCGCATCGAACAGAACTTCGGACCGCACATCGAGCAGAAGTGGGCCGTCTTCGCCGGCTCGGCGGGCAGCGTCTCGTCGTGGAACTCCCGGGCGGTATCCGGGTCGAGGGACAGCGCGAACTGATCGTGCCAGCGGAATTCGAACCGCGCCTTCGACAGTGCGTCGTCCCGCTCCTGCGCCCGTGGATGCTGCTTCGCGAGGTCCGCGGCGTGCGCCGCGATCTTGTACGTGATGACCCCGGTCTTGACGTCGTCCCGATTCGGCAGTCCCAGGTGTTCCTTGGGGGTCACGTAGCAGAGCATCGCGGTGCCTGCCTGCGCGATCATCGCCGCGCCGATCGCGGACGTGATGTGGTCGTACGCCGGCGCGATGTCGGTGGCGAGCGGCCCGAGGGTGTAGAACGGCGCCTCCTCGCACAGCTCCTCCTCGAGGCGCACATTCTCGACGATCTTGTGCATCGGCACGTGCCCGGGGCCTTCGATCATCACCTGCACCCCATGGGATTTCGCGATCTTCGTGAGCTCTCCGAGGGTGCGGAGTTCCGCGAACTGGGCCTCGTCGTTGGCGTCCGCGATGGAGCCGGGGCGCAGACCGTCACCGAGCGAAAACGTGACGTCGTAGCGGTGGAGGATCTCACACAGTTCGTCGAAGTGGGTGTACAGGAACGATTCCCGGTGATGGGCCAGGCACCAGGCCGCCATGATCGACCCACCGCGGGAGACGATGCCGGTGACGCGGCGCGCGGTCAGCGGGATGTAGCGGAGCAGCACACCGGCGTGGACCGTCATGTAGTCGACGCCCTGCTCGCACTGTTCGATCACGGTGTCGCGGTAGATTTCCCACGTGAGCGCGGTCGGGTCGCCGCCGACCTTCTCGAGTGCCTGATAGATCGGCACGGTTCCCACAGGCACGGGCGAATTGCGAAGGATCCATTCCCGAGTCTCGTGGATGTTCTTGCCGGTCGACAGGTCCATGATGGTGTCTGCGCCCCACCGCGTCGCCCACACCATCTTCTCGACCTCTTCCTCGATCGACGAACTGACCGCGCTGTTGCCGATGTTCGCGTTGATCTTGACCGCGAACGCCTTGCCGATGATCATCGGCTCGAGTTCGGGATGGCAGCGGTTGGCCGGGATCACGGCGCGTCCCGCCGCGACCTCGGTGCGCACCGTCTCGGGTGAAACACCCTCGCGCGCAGCGCAATACTGCATCTCGGGGGTGACGCCGCCGGCGCGGGCGGCGTCGAGTTGGGTGCCGTCCCGATCGGCGATCCACGGCGCGCGCAGATGCGGCAGTCCCGCTTCCAGGTCGATCGTGGCGTCCGTGTCGGTGTACGGGCCCGACGTGTCGTACACGTCGAGGTGCTCACCGTTGGTGAGGTGTACGCGCCGGACCGGCACCCGGACGTCGTCACCCGACGGCAGGTACTGCTTGGTGCTGCCCTGGATCGGTCCCGTGGTGACGGACGTGGCTGTAGATACGTTTGTGCTCATCGATGATGCTCCCTACGCCGGCATTACCCGGACAGGTTCGACGGTCGACGGCCCTAGCCGTCCTCTCAGCCCGCTGGTGCGAGCCCCCGTGGATGTGTAGTTGTCCCGCAAACTGTAACCGAGATCTCTGAAAGTAAACATTCGGGTGAAACTTGGACAGCGGTTCCCGGCATCGGTATAAAGGGTGATGAACATCACATTTCGATTACGACACATACCCCCAGGAGATAGCCATGCTGACGGACGCGCAGGTTGTGGACGTGATCGACAACGCCGATCAGAACCGATTCGAGCTACGCCTGAGTGGTGACCTGGTCGGCATCCTCGGATATTTCGACCTCGCGGACACGCCGCCCGGCGCCGGTGCCGGCGTGGGAGTGGTGGCAGCCCGGCCGCCGGGTCCGAAGAGTCGGGGGCGGCAGGCGCCGGTGGTCTCGTTCATGCACACGGTGATCGTGGAGGACTTCGGCCACCGCGGACTCGCCGCCCTCATGGTGGGGCGCTCCCTCGACCTCGCCCGCGGGTACGGCTGGAAGGTCCGGCCCGTGTGCACGTACGTGCAGCGCTTCCTGTCGGCACACCCCGAGTACCGCGACCTCGTCGTCCAGGTGGAGGGCTGACGACGGTCGGGGCACGAATCGAGTACTCGTCGGCAACGAAACGGTTCCGGGGGCGGCGATTCCGCGCGCGGGGATGTCGCCTTACTGATTCGATGAGTGGCATGGATCACATTTCGAACAGTTCCGAGTCGTCGGGGAACATCACGGCCGCTGATGCTCGCGTGCTCGACAATCCTGCCCACGAACGATTCGATCTGTGGCTGGGGGACGAGTTGGTCGGCATCCTCGGCTATCGGGACGAGGACGACATCCCCGGATTCACAGCGAAGCCGGGTGAGGTGGTCGCGTTCATGCACACGGTCGTCAAGGAAGAGTTCGGTGGGCGAGGGCTGGCCGCGGTCCTCGTGGGCGAGGCGCTCGGCTCGGCGCGTCGGCGTGGTTGGAAAGTCCGTCCCATCTGCACGTATGTCCGGCACTACCTGGCACTGAATCCGGAGCATCTCGACGTTCTGGTCGCCGAGTAGCCTCGGCCGCCGTGGCGATCGGTGTGCTGCGGTCTCAGTCGCCGAGGTCGACGATGACCGGCGCATGATCGCTGGCGCCCTTGCCTTTGCGTTCGTTGCGGTCGATCTCAGCCTTGTCGACGCGGCCGGCGAGGGCGGGCGACCCCAGCACGAAGTCGATGCGCATTCCCTGCTTCTTCGGGAACCGCAACTGGGTGTAATCCCAGTAGGTGTAGACACCGGGACCGGGGGTGTGCGGCCGGACGACGTCGGCGAATCCGGATTCGACGAATGCCTGGAAGGCCTCACGCTCGGGGGCCGACGTGTGCGTCTTGCCCTCGAACAGCGCCGGATCCCAGACGTCCTCGTCGGTGGGGGCCACGTTCCAGTCGCCGACCAGCGCGATCTGCGAATCCGGGTTCCGCTCCAGCCACCCGACCGCGTCGGTGTGCAACTTCGCCAGCCAGTCGAGTTTGTACGTGTAGTGCGGATCGGTCAGCTCACGGCCGTTGGGGACGTACAGGCTCCAGATGCGGACGCCGTTGCACGTGGCGCCGATGGCACGGGCTTCCTGCGCGGGCGCGACCTCCGGGTCCTTGTGGAAACCGGGCTGATCCTCGAATCCGATCTGCACGTCGTCGAGACCCACACGGGACGCGATCGCGACCCCGTTCCACTGGCTGAGGCCCACGTGCGCGACCTCGTAGCCCAGTTCGCGGAAACGCTCGTACGGGAACTGCTCGTCCTTGCACTTGGTTTCCTGCATCGCCAGCACGTCGACGTCGGACCGCTGGAGCCAGTCCAGGATCCTGTCGGTACGGGCACGAACAGAGTTCACGTTCCAGGTTGCGATGCGCACGGCAGCCACCCTAGCGGCACTCTCCGACAGGTCGTCAGCCGACAGGTTCGGTGGCGTAGCGGTACCGGTGGTGCGCCACGAAGCCGAGGTTGCGGTACATCGCCTGCGCACCCTCGTTCTCGACGGCGACCTGCAGACACGCGTGGGTCGCGCCGTGTTCGCGTCCCCAGTTGATCATGTCGCCGCAGATGAGGCTGCCGATTCCGTGGCGGCGGTGAGCCTCCGCCACCTCGACCGCGGTGAGCCCGACCCACCGGCGGTCGTCGGGCGCGGACGTGACGGATCCGCGGGCGACGGCGAGAAGTGACGAGTCGGCGGCGCCGATCCGGCCGAACCCGAGAGTGCCGCCGCGGACCGAGTCCAGCACGTCGACCGCGAAGTCGGGGAGCGCGGACCCGCGGTAGCGGTAGAGGGCGAGCCAGTCCGGGTCGGGGTGATCGGTGACGGTGGTGGTCCGTGGGCCCTCGGGCAGCGACAGGTTGTCGATGTCGGCCGCCATCACAACCACTTCGTCGCTGACGTTCCAGCCCAGCGGTACCTCACCCAGCCGGTCGGGGATCAGCAACCGCAGCGGGCGGTCGCGGTCGGCGTACCACTCGCGTAGACGGTCGAGCGTGCCGCCGGGGGAGGCGTCGTCCAGGCTTCCGACCCACCCTCGGTCGCCGAGCGGTGCCGCCGAGTTGGCACGTCCGGTGAAGCCGTGACCGTAGCGGGCGAGCCACCCGTCGATCCACGCGTGCTCGACACCCGGCCAGCCGTCGGCGGAGGCCAGTTCGAGGGACCGGATCTCGCTCGCGCGCACCGGTCGCGCGGGGACGGCCTTCAGCGCGACCACCCGCTCCGGCTCCACCTCGACGACGGAGCCGTCCGCGGCGCGGACGACCACCGCCGGTTCGACGCTCTCCAGCACCCCGATGACGTCGGTCATCGGATGGCTGTGGCCGGGCGGCAGCTGATATCGCAGCACCACCCGGCTTCCGAGCGGAATGTCAGTCGTCATGCCCGAACGGGTCTTCGACCGTTCCCGGCACCCAGCTGAGACCGGGAACGCCCCAGCCGGCGCGTTTGATGGTCTTCTTGGCGGCGCGCGCGTTGCGGCCGACCAGCATGTCGACGTAGAGGAAGCCGTCGAGGTGACCGACCTCGTGCTGCAGCATGCGTGCGAAGAAGCCGTTTCCCTCGATCTCGACGGCGGTGCCCTCGGCGTCGGTGCCGGTGACCTTCGCCCACTCGGCCCGTCCGGTGGGGAACTGCTCACCCGGTACCGACAGGCAGCCCTCGACGTCGTCGTCCGGATCCGGCATGGTCTCGGGTCGTTCCGACGTTTCGAGAACCGGGTTGACGACGCAACCCCGGCGGCGGAGCGCCGTGCCGTTCCCGTCGACGTCCGGGCAGTCGTAGACGAACAACCGCAGCGGCAGGCCGACCTGGTTGGCGGCGAGCCCGACGCCGTTGGCGGCGTCCATCGTGTCGTACATGTCGGCGATGATCTCAGCGAGTTCCGCAGGTGACTGGGACACTGCCTCGGTCGGTTCGTGCAATACCGGGTCGCCCACGATCCGGATGGGGAGGATGGCCATGGTCGTCAAGGATAGTGCGGCGCGTCCGAGCCGTTCGCACTGCCCGCGGCGTTCGCCATGGTTGAATAGTCGCTGAAGTACAGCGGTGTAATTCGTTGCTCGGTCGGCCACGCGATCGAGGAGCCGGGGGAACGTGGTTTCGCTGAGGTCGAGCGAGAGCTAGTAGTCGAGGAGTGAGATGGACGGCGCAACAGCGCGTAGTCGGAACCAGTCCGAGCGCACCGACGGCGACAACTCGGCAGGGGTCAAGGACGTCGGCGACGACGGCCTCTCGCGTCGGGAGCACGACATCCTGTCCTTCGAGCGCCAATGGTGGAAGTACGCCGGCGCGAAGGAAGAAGCGATCAAAGAACTGTTCGACATGTCCGCCACCAGGTACTACCAGGTTCTCAACGCGCTGGTGGACCGGCCGGAGGCACTCGCAGCCGACCCGATGCTCGTGAAGCGGCTGCGACGGCTGCGCGCGAGTAGGCAGAAGGCCCGCGCCGCGCGTCGCCTCGGGTTCGACGTCACGTAGCACCCGGTCGCTAAGGTCGACATCGTGAGTACTCCGAAACCCGAATCGTCCGGCCCGCCGTTACGTGCCCTCGCGATGGTGCTGATCGCCCTCGCGATTCTGTTCGCGGGTCTCGGGTTCGCCTCGCTCGGGGGTTCGGACTCGGAGGAGACCGCAGCCACCGTCACGACTACGGCGGCCGCCACGACCACCGCTGCCGCGCGCTCGACGACAGCAGCCGGAGCGGCGGGCGCCACCTCGACGTCCGCGGCGAGCACCACGTCCGGTGCCTCGAGTACTTCGAAGTCCGCCGATGCGGCGTCGGTCCCGGTGCGGGTGCTCAACAACAGCAACGTCACCGGTCTCGCGAGCCAGACGGCCACCGAACTGATGTCCTCGGGGTGGACGGTGTCGGAAACCGGCAACTACAGCGACGGCACCATCTCCGAAACCACTGTGTACTACGGGACTTCCGCCGCCGAGAAGGAAGCGGCCACGGAGATCGCCGCGCAGCTCGGGGTGTCGGCCCAGCCGCGGTTCCCGGGTATCGCGAATTCGTCTGCCGGTGTGATCGTCATCGTCACCTCCGCGCAGTAGACCGGACGGTCGGTGCACCGTCGACGCGGTTATGATCAGATGCACTTCTTCGCCACCTCAAAGGAGCGGTTTGATGGCCTCGAGTTCTTCCCGTCGGATGTCCTGGCGCATTGTCACCCCGGTGGTGGCCATTGCAGCACTCGGACTGACCGCCTGCAGTAACAACGAGGGGCCGACCGACGTTCCCGGCACCACGCCTCCCGTCTGGACCGGTGCCGCCGATCCCAGTGCCGCAGGTGTTCCCGGCGACGCCGAGAGCGGCTCGGGTGAGTCCGCGGAGAGTGGCGCGCTCAGCGCGACGCTGAAGAACGCGGAAGGCGAAGACGTGGGCACCGCCACGTTCAAACAGGCCGGCAGCCACGTCGAGATCACCGTTTCCGTCAAGGATCAGACGCCCGGATTCCACGGTTTCCACGTGCATTCCGTCGGTAAATGCGAGACGAACTCCGTTGCGCCGACCGGCGGTGCGCCTGGAAACTTCCTGTCCGCGGGCGGGCACTTCCAGGCCGAGGGCCACTCGGGGCACCCCGCGAGCGGCGATCTCACCTCGCTGCAGGTTCTGGCCGACGGCACGGCCGAGTTGGTCACCAGCACCGACGCGTTCACGGTCGAGGACCTGAAGAACGGCGACAGCGGCACCGCTGTCATGATCCACTCGGGTCCCGACAATTTCGCCAACATCCCCACCCGTTACGCACCCGCCCCCGATCAGGAAACCCTGAACACCGGGGACGCAGGTTCCCGGGTGGCTTGCGGTGTCATCGGCGCCAGCTGAGTCGCGTGACATCCCGGCTCCGGCCGGGATGTCGGTACGCTGCCGCGCACTGCGGCCTGTGGTTGGATCGAAGCCGTGGTAGTTCCTTTTCCCGGTTCGCCGCGGCCGACGCTGGGTGTCGAGTGGGAGATCGCGCTGGTCGACAGGGTCACGCGGGATCTCTCCAATACGGCCGCGGAGGTATTCGACGCGGTGGCGAATCTCGCCGGTCCCGAGGATCCGCGGATCACCAAGGAGTTGCTGCGCAACACTGTCGAACTCGTCACCGGTATCCACTCCACCGTCGGTGAGGCGATGGACGACCTCGGCGAGTCGCTCGACCTGTTGCGGCGGGCGGCGAACCCGCTCGGCGTCGATCTGATCTGTGCGGGGACGCACCCGTTTGCGCAGTGGTCGACCCAATTGGTCACGCGCACACCGGATTACGACGAGCTGATCGAACGCACCCAGTGGTGGGGCCGTCAGATGCTCATCTGGGGTGTGCACGTCCACGTCGGTGTGTCCTCACCGCAGAAGGTGTTCCCGATCCTCAACGCGCTGCTGCAGCGGTACCCGCATCTGCTCGCGCTGTCCGCGTCCTCACCGATGTGGGCGGGCGTCAACACGGGGTACGCGAGCAATCGCGCGCTGATGTTCCAGCAACTCCCCACCGCGGGACTGCCGTACCAGTTCGCGAACTGGGGGCAGTACGAGGATTTCATCAGCGACCAGATGAAGACCGGCGTGATTACCAAGATCGGCGGTATGCACTGGGACATCCGGCCGGCGCCACGGTGGGGCACCATCGAGGTTCGCGTCTTCGACGGCATCTCCACCCGCGCCGAACTCAGTTCCCTCGTCGCGCTCGTGCACTGCCTGATCGTCGACCTGGACCGGCGTTTCGAGGCGGGCGAGAACCTGCCCAACCTGCAGCCGTGGCACGTGAAGGAGAACAAGTGGCGGGCCGCGCGGTACGGGCTCGACGCCGAGATCATTCTCGACGAGGACAGCAACGAGCGGCTCGTCACCGACGACCTGAACGACCTGCTCGAGAAGCTGGCCCCGACCGCGGTGCGTCTGGGCTGCGCGGACGAATTGGCCGCGGTGGCCGAGATTCCCCGCCGGGGCGCGTCCTACCAGCGGCAACGTCAGGTCGCGGAGGCGACCGGCGGTGACCTGGTGGCCGTGGTCGATGCGCTGGTGAAGGAACTCGGGACCTGAATCACGGTCTCGGACAGGGCACTCGTCCACCTCCCGTTCACGTGTTGTTTACACTTGGCGAGTGTCGATCGACGATGTTGCCGTTATACGGCCGGGTGGGCCCGTCGATCGTTCCCGCATGTTCGTGGCCGGCGGGGCGCTGGGCGTCGCAATCCTGCTGGTGGTGGTCCAAGTGGTCGCGTCCACACAGGGATTCCAGGGCCCCCTCGAAAGCCTGTTCCACGACTACGTCCTGACCCCCAAGTCGGCGTCCGTCCCGTGGGCCGGCCTCGCGCTCGCAATGGTCGGGCTCACCAATCGCCAGCGCGTTCTCGCGCTCTCCGCCGCAGCCGGTATCGACGTCGTGGTCGCTGGGGTGCGTTACCTGTCCGGTGGCCCGCTGACCGTCGGAAACGGCGCGACCTGGGTACTCACGGCGGTGGGTGTGTACGCGGCGGTCCGCTGGACCGGCGACCAGCGGCACAGCGCCCTCAAGGGTGTCGCCCTCGGTGCGCTGCTGATACTCGCGACCAAGTTCGGCGACGCCTGGCTGCAGGTCACCATCATGGCCGGGCCGATGGTTCTCGACGAATACGCCCAACTGGCCGACCACGCGCTGGGCAGCCCGTCGTGGCACCTGGGGCAGTTCGTCGACGCCCTCGGTCCCGTCGGCTACGGCATCCTCCACTGGGTCTACATCGAACTGCCGGTCGCGGCCATCGCGGTGGCCGTCTACCAGCTGCGGAACGGCTGGCCGTCGCACTACCTGGTGCGCACGTTCCTGCTGATCGGTCTGATCGGTCCCGTGTTCTACGTGCTGTTCCCGGTGGTCGGACCGATCTTCGCGTTCGGCTCCGAAGGGCAGGGGTTCCAGGTCAGCGACTACTGGCCCAACCTCGTCCCGACACCCGACTTCGCGCCCGAACCGATGTCGTTCGATTCGGTGACGCCCCGCAACTGTATGCCGAGCATGCACACGGCGTGGGCCCTCGCCCTGTTCATCCACTCCCGGCAGGGCGCCTGGTGGCTGCGCCTCGGCGGCACGTTCTGGCTGGTGTGCACGCTGACGGCGACCCTCGGGTTCGGCTACCACTACGGCGTCGACCTGGTCGCCGGAGCCGTCCTGTGCCTGACCATCGAATCCGCGTTGCGCGACCCCGAACGGGGGTGGGGCTGGTTCCGGGTCCGCCTCGTCGGAGGCGGTGCGCTGGTGCTGGCCGGACTGCTGCTCAGCTACCGCTACCTCGCCGTGCCGATGGGCCGATTCCCCGAGGTATCCGGACCGCTCGTCCTCGGTGCCCTCGCCGCGATGAGCCTCGGGTTCTACGCGACGTTCTTCGCCCGGCCCGAGACCGCACTCGCGCGGTGGGGCAGCGGCGCGAAGGCGGTGGTCACGGACGTTCTGGCGGCTCCAACTCGTTGATCATCAACAGCCCGTCCTGATCTCGCTGCTCCCGGTACGCCACCCGGCCGACACTGTGTGCGATGACCGGCGCGGTGAACAGGGTGAAGATGCCGACGAGGATCAGCATCCAGATGTCGACGTTGCCACGCAGTTCGAGGACGGCGCCCGCGAGAACCATGATGAGACCGACCACCTGCGGTTTGGTGGCGGCGTGCATGCGGCGCAGGGTGTCCGGGAATCGCACGATGGCGATGGCGGCCGTCAGTGCGAGCAGCGAGCCGCACAGCATGAGCGTGGCCCCGATGACGTTCAGAACGGTGGTCACGACTTGTCACTCACCCGGAACCGGGCCACCGATACCGAACCGATGAACCCCACCAACGACAGCGCGACGATGGCGGGCACGATCGTGGTGTCGCCGGTGTACGCGGCCCACACGGCGAGCCCGCACATCGCGAGCGCGATCAGGGTGTCCAGGGCGACGAGGCGGTCCAGCGAGTTGGGCCCGTCGAGAAGCCGGAACGTGGTCAGGACCCCGGCGACGACCAGGATGATCCCGGATATGACCGATACGACTGTCATGAGCTGCCCTCCTGAGTGGGGTTGTCGTAGTGCAGGTCGCGGTTGTGCCAGGGGCTCGGTTTCCAGTCGGAGTCGCGTTCGAACGCCTCGATGAACAACCGTTCCAACTGCGCGACTGTGCGGTAGAACTGGCTGACCGCCTTCTGCGAGCCCATGTCCAGGACGTGCACGTAGACGATCCGCCGGACCTGGTCGATCTCGAGGACCATGGTGCCCGGAATGAGGTTCAGGACGTCGATGCACAGGGTCAGGACGAGGTCCGACTTGATCCCCAGTTGGTACCGCAGGACCCCGGTGACGGGCGGCGGCCCGGGCCGGAGTGCGAGCCACGCGATCTGGAGGCTGGACTGGAGCGAGTAATACACGAACATCACGGCCAGCCGGAGCAGCGGCAGGACGTGCACCCGGCCCTCCACAGGCACCCGCGGCAGCGGCATGAGCACCATGATGATCGCGCCGACGGCGAGCCCGCCGAAGATGTTGCCCCAGCTGACGTTGCCCCACAACAGGATCCACACCGCCATCAGCCACAGCAGCGCGCCGAACTGGAGAAGTCTCTCGCGTTTCATCGCGGGGCCTCCTGCGCTTCGCCGCCGGGGTGCCCGCCGAGGACGGCGTCGATGTAGATGGACCGGTTCTGCAGATCACTCGCCGCGCGATCGCTGATCTGGATGATCTGGCCGGCGAACACCGTCATCGCCAGCCCCACGCCGACGAGGGCGACGGTGGGGATGAGCATCATCGCGGGGATGCGGCCCACGTCGGCGCGGTCGTCGAACGCGATGTCGGCCTCGGATTCGTCGAGCAGCGCCGACGGGCTGACGTCCGCGAGGTCACCCTCGGGGGCGTCGGCGCGGGCGCGCCAGAACGCCTTGGTCCACACGCGTGCCATGACGTACAGCGTGAGGAGGCTGGTGAGGGTTCCGCCGGCGACGAGGATCCACGCCAGCGCGCTCGCGTCCGCCGAACCGGCCTGCAACAGCGCGACCTTGCCGATGAACCCGGAGAACGGGGGAATGCCACCGAGATTGAGGGCCGGGACGAGGAACACGATGGCCAGGACGGGGCTCGCCGCGGCGAGTCCGCCGAGGCGACGCAACGACGACGACCCGGCCTGGCGTTCGATCAGACCGACCACCAGGAAGAGCGTGGTCTGCACCAGAATGTGGTGGGCCACGTAGTAGATGGCGCCCGAGAGCCCCGACTGGGTGGACAGCGCGATACCGAACACCATGTACCCGATGTGGCTGACCAGCGTGAAGGACAGCAGACGTTTGATGTCACTCTGCGCGATCGCACCGAGGATGCCGACGAGCATCGTCAGGAGGCCGCACACCATCAGCACGTTGTCGAGTTCGCCCTCCGGGAAGAGCAGCGTGTGTGCGCGGATGATCGCGTACACACCCACCTTGGTGAGCAGGCCGGCGAACACGGCGGTGACGGGTGCGGGCGCGGTGGGGTAGGAGTCGGGCAGCCACGTCGACAGCGGGAACACCGCCGCCTTGATGCCGAACGCCACGAGTAGCACACCGAAGATGGCGGTGCGCGTGCCGGACGGGATGCCGTCGAGGCGGGTGGCCATGTCGGCGAGGTTGAGGGTTCCGGTGGCCGCGTAGGCGAACGCGATGCCCGCCAGGAAGATCAGCGACGACACCATCGACACCATCACGTACGACACACCCGCACGGACACGGTCGGCGCTCGCACCGAGCGTCAGCAGCACGAAGCTGGCGGCGAGGAGCACCTCGAAACCGACGTACAGATTGAACAGGTCGCCCGCCAGGAACGCGTTCGAGATGCCCGCCGTCAGCGCCAGATACGTCGGCAGGAAGATCGAGACGGGCTGGTCCTCGCTGCCGTCGCGGATACCCTGACCCACGGCGTACGCCATGACGGCGAGCAGCACGATCGACGAGACCACCAGCATCATCGCGGACAGCCGGTCGACTACCAGCGTGATGCCGATCGGTGAATCCCAGCCTCCCACCTGAATGGCCGTCGTCCCGTCGCGGTCGGCCAGGTACAGCAGCAGTCCCGACACGACGAGGACGCCGATCAACGCGACGAGCGTGATGATCCGCTGGGCCCGCGGACGCCGGCCGAGCACCAGCGTGGCCGCGGCGGCGAGCATCGGGACGAGGACGGGCAGCGGCGCGAGGGCCGTGATGATGTGCGGGGAAATGGTCACGACCTCTCCCCGATCCCGGCCTTGTCGGAGTCCTTGTCGGAGTCCTCGTCGTCGTCGAAGTCACCCTCGTGCAGGTCTTCGTAGCATTCGAGGTCTTCGAGGTTCTTCAGCTCTTCCAGGGGAATAGGGTTTCCGTCCTTGTCGAATGCGTCGCCGCTGAAACTCGGCTCGCCGGTGACCGGGTCGTCGGAACGGTCGCGGTCGGGGGCCTCGGCGGGCGACCGGCGCCGCAGGACCTTGGTGTCCTCGGGGTCGTTCTCGACGGCGTCCTGCGTGGTGATCTTGAACGACCGGTACGCGAGCGCGAGCACGAAGCCGGCGATGCCCATCGTGATGACGATCGCGGTCAGAATCATCGCCTGCGCCAGCGGGTCGGCCATCGACTCGTGAATCGACTCACGGCCGACGATGGGCGGATTGCCGTCCGAACCGCCGGACGTGAGGATCAGCAGGTTGATGCCGTTGCCGAACAGCAGCAACCCGAGCAGCATGCGGGTGATGCTGCGCTCGATGAGCAGGTAGACGCCGGTCGACACCAGGACGCCGATGATGACGAGAAATCCGATGTTCGCGCTCATCGCTGGTTCACCTCGATCTGTGCGTCGAGACGCGCCCCGAGACTGCGGAGCACGTCGAGTACGAGCCCGACCACGATGAGATACACACCCAGGTCGAAGAACAGGGCGGTGACCATCTTGACGTGGCCGACCAGCGGCAGCGTCACCTCGAACACCGCGGAGGAGAGCGCCGGTGCGCCGAAGAACAGCGACGCCAGCGCAGTGCCCGCGGCAAGCGTGAGTCCGAGGCCCAGGATCTTGCCCGCGTCGATCGGGACGGTTTCGCCGAGTTCGTACCGTCCACCCGCGAGGTACCGCAGGACCAGCGCGAGACCGGCCGTGAGGCCGCCGGCGAACCCGCCGCCGGGCGCGTTGTGACCGGCGAAGAAGAAGTAGACCGACAACACCATGATGGTCGGGAAGATCAGCCGGGTCGTCACCTCGAGGACCAGCGACCGGTGTTTCGGATCGATGAGGTCGCCGCCGAGCAGCCACGTGGTCTCGGAATGCGACGCCGACGAATCGGCCGTGACCGCGGGAGCGTCGGACACTCGGGGTGCGCTGCCGAAGCGGCGGTTGCGGAACACCAGGCTCGCGACACCCGTGGCCGCCACCAGCAGCACCGAGATCTCACCGAGCGTGTCCCAGGCACGGATGTCGACGAGCAGGACGTTGACGACGTTCTTGCCGTTGCCGAGGTAGTATGCCGCGTCGGGGAGTCGCTCGTAGATCGGCACCGAGTTCCGCGCATTGATGGCGTACGCGCCGATCGTGGTGATGGTGGCACCGACCGCTACCGCCAGCAGTGCCCGCGGAATCTTGAATCCGATCGCCCGGCGCTCGTCCACCTCGGCGGGCAGTTTCCGGAACACGAGAACGAAGATGACGAGCGTCAGCGTCTCCACCAGGAACTGGGTGAGCGCGAGGTCGGGGGCGCCGTGGAGGGCGAACAGCACACCGCAGCCGTAGCCGCTGAGACCGACGAGGATCACGCTGGCCAGACGGTTGCGCATCACGGTCGCGGCGAGCGCGGCCGCGACCATCATCAGCCCGATCACGAACTGCACCGGCGAATCCCACAACCGGACGTCGGCGCCCGTATTCGTCCCGACGACGAGCAGCACCAGCGGCACCACCACGAGGGTGCCGAGGATGGTGGCCTGCGTCAGCGGGAGCGAACCGCGCTGGGTGGCGCCGGTCAGCCGCATCGACAGGGCGTCCATGCCGCGCAGCGTCGCGTCGTAGATGCGGTCGGCGTTGCCGAGCGGCGGATGCTCGAACCGCAACCGATTGACCCACCGCTGCGCCACGAAGAGCGCGGTGCCGACGGCGAACACCAGCAGGGTGAGCAGCAGAGCGGTGTTCACGCCGTGCCACAGGGCGAGGTGATAGTCGGAGACGCCCTCGGCGGGCAGGGTGCGCGAGTACGGCGTCAGCAGCTTCTCGAGCTGCGGCGCCGCGAGTCCCGCCGCCAGGCTCAGTACCGAGAGAACGGCGGGCGCGGCGAGGAACAACGGTCCGGGTGCGTGCATGCCCTGCACGGCCGGGCTCGGCCGCGCGAGCCGCTTGCGACCGAAGGCGCCCCACATGAAGCGCACGCTGTAGGCGAGCGTCAGGATCGAACCAAACACCACGACGCCGACGGTGACGATCCGCGCCGGGTCGGCGAGGACGGTCGTGCTCAGCAGGGAGTCGAATGCGGCTTCCTTGCCGACGAACCCGAGGAACGGGGGAAGCCCGGCCATGCTCGCCGCGGCGAGCGCGGCGACGACCGTGAGCGTGGGGGCACGGTCACCGAGGTGCGCGAGTTTGCGGATGTCGCGGGTGCCCGTCGTGTGGTCGATGATGCCGACCACCATGAACAGCGCGGCCTTGAACATCGCGTGGGCGACGACCATCGTCATGCCGGCGAGCGCGGCGTCGCGGGTGCCGAGACCGACGAGCACCATCATGAAACCGAGCTGGCTGACGGTGCCGAACGCGAGCACCAGTTTGAGGTCGAAGGCGCGCATCGCCCGCCACCCGGCGAGGACCATCGTCAGCAGGCCGAGCGTGATGATCGTGAATCGCCAGGGCGCCGCGTCGGCGAAACCGGGCGACAGTCTGGCCACGAGATAGATGCCGGCTTTCACCATGGCCGCGGCGTGCAGATAGCCGCTGACCGGGGTCGGGGCGGCCATCGCTCCGGGCAGCCAGAAGTGCAGCGGGACGATCGCGGATTTCGACAGGGCACCGATGAGGACCAGCACGACGCCGACGCCGGCGAGCCAACCGCGCGGCGCGATTTCGATCAGTTCGGACAGGTTGTACGTGCCACTCACCTGGCCGAGGATGATGATGCCGACCAGCATGGCCAGACCACCCGCGGTGGTGACGAGCAGCGCCTGCGTCGCGGCCCGGCGACTCGACGCGCGTTCGGCGTAATGCCCGACCAGCAGGAACGACAGGACCGTCGTCAGTTCCCAGAATGTGTACAGCAGCAACATGTTGTCGCTGGCGACGAGGCCGAACATGGCCCCGGCGAATGCCACCATCTCGGCGGCGAAGATGCCGAGCCGGGGTTCGTCGTCGGTGAAGTAGCGCGCGCAGTAGACCAGGATCAGCGTGCCGATGCCCAGCACCAGCACCGACATGATCGCGGCGAGCGGATCGAACCAGAAGTCGAGGTCCATCGACAGGCCCGGAGCCCACACGATGGAAACGGTCTGTTCCGTGCCCCAGTTAGCGATCACCCATCCGAGTGACGCCAGCGGGACGAGGGAGAGGGGGTAGAAACCGTTGCGGCCGAACTTGCGCACCACAAGCGGAGCCAGAACGGCGGCAACGGCATGGGCGAGCAGAACAGCAAGCAAAAGGCACTCCGTCGGGGGTCAGCGGGCGGCGGGGTGTCGGAACGAAACGAACCGAGTCTGTAGACCGTTCGCTTAGCTAGCGAACTGGGCTACGGGGTACATCCTACTGGGTCGGTTATTCGGACTCACAATCGCGGCAAATCGGACTAATGGGGCGCATTGTGTTATGGGCGGCCGGCCGGACTGTTCTATCTTGTGACGGTGCCTGCCGAAATCCGAACCGCCGCGCTCGCCCACATCCGCGACCGGAAACTCCTCCAGACCCGATCGGTGGGGAAGACGGCCTTCTACATGGCCGGCGGAAAAATCGATCAGGGTGAGAACGCCGAACAGGCTCTGCACCGCGAGATCCGGGAGGAACTCGACGCCGGAATCGTCGACGGGACGCTCGAACATCTGGGGGTCTTCGAAGCGCCCGCGTACGGTCATCCCGCGGGCACCGACCTGCACATGACCTGCTTCCTCGCCGAACTGAGCGCCGAGCCGCGGCCGACGAGCGAGATCGCCGAACTGCGGTACTTCACCGTCGACGAATACGCGGCCATGCCCGACGTCGCGCCCGGCTCGATGCTCGTGTTCCGCCGGCTGCAGTCGCTCGGCCTCCTCGACTAGGTGTCGTCCGGGGTACTGCGCCGCTCGTGCACCGAGTAGATGCAGAACGCGACGACGAGCAGCATCACGAAGCCGACGAGATGGTCGGACGCGGCGGTCGAGGCAGGCGACGACGGCAGGTGTTCGGTGCTCGCGCCCGAGTAGACCACCCGGCTGCGGGGAACGGTGGTCGCCGCCACGAACACCAGCGACGCGAACGGCAACGCGAAACCGAGGACCGCGACGGGCGCCGACCCCGGCAGAGCGGCGGCGAGCGCGAAACCCGTGCCGCAACCCAGCACGGCCAGCCGGATCAGCAGTGCGACGCCGTCGTTGCCGAAGTCGGGCCAGGCGGCGGCGAGCAGCGGAACGACGGCGGCCAGGCCGAGCCCCCACTGCGGGCGCCGCCACTTCGGCGGGACCCGGACCGCCACCGCGATTCCCGCGGCAAGAGCGACGACGCCGACCGCCAGCAACGCCGCCGCGGGCGTCGTCACCCGCGGGGTCCGGAGGTCGTCGAGGACGAGAACGGCCGCGGCGGTGACACCGGTCGCGGCGAGGAGGAAGCGTCCGTCGATCCCCGGGAACCGGCGTGCGATCAGCACCGTCGCCGTCAGAATCACGGCGAGCGAGAACGCCACGATCAGCCAGACCGTCAGGGGTTCGCCGAATTCCTGATCGTCGATCCACGCCCCGAGCAACCGGTTGAGCAAGGCGAGAGCCAGGGCGCCGACCAGCGCGGTCAGCAGGGACTTCCGGTCGAGACGCTGCACCCGGAACTGCGAGCGCGCCACCACCGCCGACGCGAGCGCGAGCACGAGCACTCCGATCAGCAGCCACTCCGGGGGTTCGCCGATCGCGGAGGTGCTCATACTCGCGGGCTCGACATACGCGGTGTCGCCGCGCGGCAGTCGCTGCACACTCGCGAGGAGGAACGCGCTCGCGACACCGAGAGTCAGCGCCAGCTGCGAAACCCAGCGACCCCACACCGCGGCGACCGCCGCGCCCAGCAGGAACCCGGCAGTCGCGGTCTTGGCGAAATGCAGGGCGATCAGCGTGTCCACGCCGCCGGCATGCGGCACCACCCAGCGAGCGCCGATCAGGGCGAGCGCGCACGCAGCCGCCAGGATCCACGACACCCGCCGGGAGCCGGACCGTTGCAGACCCGCCACCGCGATGACGGCGAGAACAAGTGCCACCACCACACCCGTGGGCTGGCTGCTGAGCCAACGGTCGATCTCCCGATCGGAAGCGTTGATCGTCCAGGCCCGGTTGCGGGGATTGGTGAGGACGAAACCGGCCAGTGCACCGGACGCGAGAGCAGCCGCGGCCGACAGAGGTTCCCGGAAGTCCATTCGCTCACGGTACTCGAGCGGGTAGGAATGGAAATGGCGAACCCGGCGTTGGCACCGAAGGCGTGCCCGAGAACGACTCCGATCGAATACAACCGAGGCGAGGAGCCCACCTATGACGTCGATCAACGAGAAGGCCACCACCCTGCTGGGGCTGCACCAGCCCGGCAACCCCGTCATCCTGCCCACCGTGTGGGATGCCTGGTCCGCGAATCTGGCTGTGTCCGCTGGCTTTCAGGCGCTGACGGTCGGAAGCCACCCGGTATCCGACTCGATCGGCAAGCCCGACAACGAGGGGATCACGTTCGACGAGCTGCTGCACCGCATCTCGCAGATCACCGCAGCGGTGGAGTTGCCGCTGTCGGTCGACATCGAATCGGGATACGGGCTCGAACCCGCCCGGCTGATCGAGGGTCTGATCGGCGCGGGAGCGGTGGGGCTGAACATCGAGGACACGGTTCACAGCGAGGGCGGGCGTCTCCGCGAACCGCAGGAGCACGCCGACTTCGTCGGAGGGTTGCGGCAGGCGGCCGACGCTGCCGGGGTCCACGTGGTCGTGAATGCGCGCACCGACCTGTTCGTGAAGCAGGTGGGTGACGAGTCCGACCGTGTCGACCGCGCCATCGCGCGGCTGAAGCTCGCCGCCGAGGCCGGGGCCGATGTGCTGTACCCCGTGGGCCGTCACGACGACGCCACCCAGAAGCGGCTCACGTCGGAGCTGCCGCTGCCCGTCAACGCCATCGGTCTGCCCGATCAGGACGACCCGGCGAGCTTCGGCCCGCTCGGCGTCGCGCGGGTGAGCTTCGGCCCGTTCTTCCAGGCCGCCCTCGCCGCACACGCGGCCACGCTGCTCGGCCGCTGGTCCTGACCCGTGAGTACTTGTTAACCGCCCGCGGTTAACAAGTACTCACGAGCGCGTCAGCGCATAGGCCTTGAGGTGCGCCACTTGCTCGGGATCGAGTGAGGGGCGCACCTTGTCGCGTGCCTCGGCCACGTCGGCCGCGGTGACGTCGGCGGCGTCGATGTTCCGGCGCATGGCGGCCAGCGCGGCTTCCCGCAGCAGCGCCGAGCAGTCGGCGGCCGAGTAGCCGTCGAGGTCGTCGGCCAGGGCGTCGAGGTCGACGTCGGCGGCGAGGGGGACCGACTTCCCGGACGTCCGCAGGATCGCGCGGCGGGCATCGCCGTCCGGCGGCGGCACGAACACCAGCCGCTCCAGGCGGCCTGGGCGCAGCAACGCCGGGTCGATGAGGTCGGGCCGGTTGGTGGCGCCGACGACCACCACGTCGCGCAGCGGTTCGACGCCGTCGAGTTCGGTGAGCAGTGAGGCCACCACCCGATCGGACACCCCGGAATCGGAGCTCTGGCCGCGGCGGGGCGCGAGGGCGTCCACCTCGTCGAGGAAGATCAGCGACGGAGCCGAATCCCGAGCCCGCTGGAACAGTTCGCGGACCGCCTTCTCGGACGCGCCCACCCACTTGTCCATCAGCTCGGCGCCCTTGACGGCGTGCACACTCAGATGTCCCGAACTTGCCAGCGCCCGAACCAGATAGGTCTTGCCGCAGCCGGGGGGACCGTAGAGCAGAACTCCGCGCGGGGGATCGACACCCAGCCGGGCGAACGAATCCGGATGCTGCAACGGCCACAGGACCGCCTCGGTCAGCGCCTGCTTGGTCTCCACCATGTCCCCGACGTCGTCGAGGGTGACGCTGCCGATCGCGAGTTCCTCGCTGCCCGACCGCGACAGCGGGCGGATGACGTCGAGCGCGCCGAGCAGGTCGTCCTGCGTGAGCGCCGGGTCGACGGGTTTCCTGGCCGCGCGCGAGGCGGCACGCAGGGCCGCTTCCCGGCACAGTGCGGCGAGGTCGGCGACGACGAACCCCGGTGTGCGGGCCGCGATCGCGTCGAGGGCGATGCCGTCGGTGGGGACCTTCCGCAGAAGCAGTTCCAGCAGCGCCCGGCGGGTGGAGCCGTCGGGCAGGGTCAGGGTGAGTTCGCGGTCGCACAGGTCCTGCCCGCGCAACCGGGTGTCGACCGACTCCGGGTGCGCCGACGTCGCCACGAACGCGACCCCGACGGTGTCGACCGCGCGGCGGAGCTGTTCGACGATCAGCGCCGACACCGGTTCCGGGGTGGCAGGCAGCAGGGCATCGATGTCGGTGATCAGCAGGACGCCGCCGCTGCGGATCGCGTCGACCGCCGCGGTGACCCGCTGCAACCGTGAGTTGGCTTCCAGTGCGCCGGCGCTCGGCCCGTCGAGTTCGACGATCCGCCGGGAGGCGAGCACCGAACGGGCGAGCGTCGCCTTCCCGACGCCGGCGGGCCCGGTCACCAGGACGCCCAGATGCGGTGAGGCCCCGAGTGTGCGGAGCAGTTCGGGTTCGTCGAGTGCCAGTCCGAGCCACTCGGTGAGTTTGGCCGCCTGGGTGTGGGCACCGACCAGGTCCTCGACCGGGACCGGGGGAACCTCCTCGGCTGGCCGGACTGGCGGCGCGGGTAGCCGGGCCGGAGCCGCGGACACCGTCGCCCGCACGCCCTCGCCCCACCCGACCGCGGTGTTGGGCTGCACGCTCACCGGACCACCGGCCGGGTCGACCCCGGTGACGGTGAGCAACTCGGATGTCCAGGCGACACCGAACGTCCGGGACAGTGCCTGCGTCGCGGGGGCGGTACTGGTTCCGGGGCCCAGATCGCGGGGGAGCAGCGACACCGTGTCGCCGACCGTGAGGACCTTGCCGAGCAGGGCGTGACGCAGGGTGACGTCGGAGACGGAGTTCACGGCCAGATTCGAGCCGCTGACCGTCACCGTCTTCCCGCCGTACACCGTCACCGGTGTCACGACGACCGTGCTGTTCTCGGTCAGCCCGGCGTTGGACAGGGTCACGTCGTCGAGGAGTGCAGTCCCCGTGGGGGTTCCGGTCGGCGCGCGACCCGCCACCGCGGCGGTGCGGCGCGCGCCGACGAGGGCGATCGCGTCCCACTCGCGGAGACCGAGCGCGGCGAGGGCTTCCGGATGCAGCCGGACCACGCCGCGCCGGGTGTCGGCGGCCGAGGTGTTCAGTCGGACTGTGAGCGCGAGTTCCGGTGAGGTCACGCCGTCGAGCCTACGTGCGGGAGCGACCTATCGGGCCCGGGGACGGCGCAGCCCGAGCCGTGCGGCCGATCGCCTGCCGCGGGCGTCGGGCTGACGCCGGATGGCACGCCGCTCGGACGGCTTGATGTCCCACGTCTCGGGCCGCGCGGCCACCCACCGCTTCGAATGGACCGCGAACGGAATGTGCGCAAGGTACACCGCGACGAGGGCGATCAACAGGATGTACGGGTAGGTGACCAGGGCCGCCGCCGCGAGCGCCACGAGGACGAGGAGACCGGCCGCCATGCGCGGGGGCACGGACACCGTCTTCAGCGCGAGGGTGGGGATGCGGCTGACGATCAGCGCCGCGGAGATCACGGTCCACGCCACGACGACGGGATACGACGACCACCAGCCGTCGCCCCATTGCGCCGCGGCAGCCAGCGGGGTCAGCGCGACGAGTGCACCCGCCGGTGCCGGGACACCCGTGAAGTACTCGTTGGCGTAGCCCGGCATGTCGTCCTCGTCGAGGAGCGTGTTGAACCGGGCCAGCCGCAGCACGATGCTCACCGCGTAGATCAGGGCGATGATCCAGCCGAAACTCTGGCCGTCCAGCAGCGTGACGTAGAGGACGAGGGCCGGTGCGACGCCGAACGAGATGGAATCGGCGAGCGAATCCAGTTCGGCGCCCATCTTGCTGGTGGCGTCGAGTAGTCGCGCGATCCGACCGTCGAGCGAGTCGAGGACGGCGGCCGCACCGATCATGGCCAGCGCCGTTCCCAGGTCGCCGTCGAGCGCGAACTTGACGGCGGACAGCCCCGCGCACAGCGCGAGGATCGTGACCACGCTCGGCAGGAGCCGGACCGCCTGCTGGGGTCGTCCCCTCCGCTGCTGCTTCGCGTTGGCGATCACGGCAGTTGAGCGATGACGGTCTCGGCACCGATCGTCCGCTGCCCTCGCTCGGCGAGCAACGTGGTGCCCACCGGGAAGTACGTGTCGACGCGGGAGCCGAACCGGATCAGGCCGTACGTGTCACCGATCGGGAGGGTGTCGCCGACCTTGGCGTCGCAGACGATCCGGCGGGCGAGCAGACCGGCGATCTGCACGACGGCGACGTCGTGGCCCGCCGGGGTGTGCAGCAGCATGCTGTTGCGTTCGTTGACCTCGCTGGCGTCGGCGAGATCGGCGGAGAGGAACTGGCCCGGCCGGTGGACGACCTTCGTGACCTCACCACCGACAGGACTGCGCTGGACGTGCACGTCGAGCACGGACAGGAAGATGCTGACCCGGGGGAGCGGCTCGGTTCCCATGTCGAGTTCGGACGGCGGGACCGCGGAGTCGACGAGCGCGACCTCGCCGTCGGCGGGTGCGACCACGACGCCGACACGGTTCGGCGGAACGCGGTGCGGATGCCGGAAGAACGCGGCGCAGGCCGCGGCGGAGGTCAGTGCTCCACGCCGGACCCACTTGCGCTTGCGGCCGAGGACGGCCACACCGAGTGGCGCGAGGACGAAGGGCAGCCCGGCCGGATGCAGGGGCGGAACTGCTCCGCGGACGAGGTCGACGATGTGCCCGACGCTCGTGGGTTGCGGGGTTCCGGGGGGTGTGGGCTTGCGTGCCACGGGCTCCTCTAACTGTGTCGGACGGACGTGCTGGCTGCGCGCCATCGCGCCGCACTCACAGGTTACGTGAGCGCTACCGGCTGCAACGGCATCAGGAGAGAGTACGCACTCGCGGGGTCCGATGTGTGAATGGATCGTGGCCGGATGGCGAGCGGTGTGATGGGTCCACCCACCTGGAACGTCAACTGCGCGCCCGGCAGCGCGTCGACGGCCTCGAGGAGAAAACCGGCGTTCACCTGCACATGGAAGCGCACGGGCTGCTCCATGCCCGGGCTGCCGATGACGATCTCGCCCGACTCGAGAACGCCGAGATCCACCCGGTCGCCTGCGTCGGTGAGGAGTGCTCGAAGCTTCGCCGAGGAGAAGGTGTGTTCGATTCCGCGGTCGCGCGGCGACAGACTGCGATGGTCGGGGAACGCACCGTCGACGAGCCGGGTGGTGAGCTGTTCGGCACCGCAGCGGAGGGTGATGCTGTCGGAGCCGACGACGACGGTCACCGTGTCGTGGCGACGCAGCAGTCCGGCCGCGTCGTCCAGGAACGTGCACGGGACGACGGCGGAGATCGGTTCGTCCGGCGATTCGAGGACGGTCGCCGTTCCCACCGCCAGCCGGTAGCGGTCGGTGGTGACGAGCCGCAGCATGTCGTGGTCCGTTTCCAGGAGGCAGCCGCGCAACACCGGGAACTCCGAGTCGGCGTCGGCGGCGAACCGGACCGAGTCGAACGCGGTGAGGAGGTCGGTGGTGCGGAGGGCGACCGTGCACTCCCGCGCCGCTCGCGCGTCGAGCAGGCGATGAATTTTCGTCAGTTCGCGCCGGGCGTCGTCCAGCCCCCTCTCCAGCCGGCCGAGATGCCGGTCGAGGAGTCCGTGGGCGTCCGTGCCGCTCAGCACGGCTGCCATCTCCTTCACCGGCATACCCACCCGGCGCATCGCGGCGACGAGGACGGCAGCGTCGACGTGCCGGTCGGTGTACCAGCGGTAGCCCGTGCGCGGGTCCACCGCGTGCGGGGTGAGCACGCCCGCCTTGTCGTAGAACCTCAGCGCGCTGACCGACAGGCCGGACGTCCGGGCGAGTTCACCGATGCTGAGCACGGTGCGCACTCTGCCCCTGCGGTCCGACAGCTGCGGCATCGAGTTCTGCGCGCAGTCGCGCGACGGCCCCGCGGATCATCCGTCCATATCCGTCTTCGGCGAGGTGTTCGCAGCTCTGTGCGGCCCGCTCGAGATGGTGGCGTGCCTCGGACGACTGGCCGAGTGCGTGATGAGCGGCCGCCACGTTGAGGTGCAGCGACGGGTAGAACCCCGCGACCCGCAGCGAGGAGTGGTGCTGCCGAGCTCGGTCGTCGGTCAGCGAGTCGGCGGCGGCGAGGGCTCGCAGATCCCAGCGCAGCTCCTCGGCGGGGTCGGTCTGGACGTCCGCCATGTAGTGGGCCAGCGTGACGACGTGCAACGGGTCCGGTGTGTCGCCGCCGGGACCGGCGAGGGCGTCCCACACCTCCTCGAAGATGCGCCGGGCGCCCTCCCGGTCACCCGCTACTGCCAGTTCCTGACCCTGCGCGATCCTCGCCATGACGGCGTCCGGTGTGTCCATGCGGACCACGCTGAGGCCTCGACCAGGTCGAGGGTCAACCGGACTACGTGCGTTCGGCTGCCGACTTTATGCGGGCGAGGGTGGTGTTCATGCCGTTCACGAGGTCGACCTCGAAGTCGTCGTTGCCGCCGAGGACGGTCTTGATCAGGAGCTGCGACACCTTGGACGTTCCGGTCGGGGCTTCGCGGCGCTCGGTGACCTTGGTTCCGCCTGCCGTCGGCTCGAGTTCGTACGACCAGATGGTGCGGTTCTCGAGGATCCGGAACGCGATGGCCTTGTTCGGCTGGAATTTCACGACCTTCGACCTGGTCGGCCACACGAGGAAGCCCTTGCGGTTGATGTTGACGGTTTTGGTGCCCTCTTCGACGACGCCACCGAGGACGCGCATCTGGCGGCACTGGGGGCTCCATTCGCCCATCCGCTTCAGATCCGACACGACGGCCCACACGTCTTGCGGGGTCGCGTCGATGTCGATGCTTGCTTCGAGGGTGTTTGCCATCGGCTGTCTCCAGTCAGGGAAGGTGATACGTAAGGTAACAATTACTTTTGCGTCATGGTAGGTGGTCGGGTCGGAGTCGTGTGCGGTAGGTCACTGAATTATCGTCCCGACCGCAGTTTTCCAGCACTTCCGCGCGCCTCATCGAAACCGTGTAACCAAAGGGGCACGATGGGCGATGAGTCAATAGCGCGACGAAATGTCGCCGGTGCAATGGCGCAAATGGAAAGTTGTCGAGTCGGTGTTCGGAAGTGATCGGTAGTGAATGTTCATTCGATCCTGCGGTGGGACCGCAGCCCTCTCCCTCTACTCGAATCAGCCCGATTGCAAGGACGTCCGTCCTCGTGGCCGAGTGAAAAACTCGAACGTCTGATGACGCCACGCGAAATCGAGGAAGCTCTCCGCGGCCGGTTGTAGACGCCGTCGTCGCTCCCGCAATCCCGTCACTCTCCGCCCGGCCCCGGGGGAGACTGGGGGTTGTGGGAGCCGAAGAATTTGTCGTGGTCGGAACCGGAGCGGTCTCCGCCGAAGAAGTGATCCGGGTGGCGCGTCTCGGCGCGCCGGTGCGGATCTCGCGGGACGCGATGTCGGCCATGGCGGAAACCCGGAAGCGCATCGAGGCGCTGGCCGAGGATCCGAAGCCCGTGTACGGGATCTCGACGGGTTTCGGGGCACTCGCGACCCGGCACATACCCTCTGCGCTACGGACGCAGCTGCAGCGCAGTCTGGTCCGCTCGCATGCCGCCGGAAACGGCCCCGAGGTGGAACGCGAGGTCGTCCGCGCTCTGATGCTGCTGCGGCTGTCGACCCTGGCCACCGGAAGGACCGGCGCGCGGCCCGAAGTCGCGCAGGTCTACGCGTCGCTCCTGTCGGCCGGCATCACACCCGTGGTCCACGAGTACGGCAGCCTCGGATGCTCGGGTGATCTGGCGCCGCTGGCCCATGTCGCGCTCGCGGTGATCGGTGAGGGCACGGTGCGGGACGCGGACGACGAACTCCAGCCCGCCGCGGAGGCGATGTCCGCTGCCGGTATCGAACCCGTCGTGCTCGAGGAGAAGGAGGGGCTCGCCCTCATCAACGGCACCGACGGCATGCTCGGCATGCTGGTGCTGGCGTGCGAGGACCTGCACGGGCTCCTCCGTCTGGCCGACGTCACGGCGGCGATGAGTGTGGAGGGGCTGCTGGGCACGGACAAGGTGTTCGCCGCGGACCTGCAGGCGCTCCGGCCGCATCCCGGTCAGGCCCGCGCCGCCGCGAACATGGTCCGGTTGCTCGCCGGCTCGGAGATCGTGCAGAGTCACGCCAATCCGAGTTGCACCGTGGTGCAGGACGCCTACTCGTTGCGGTGCGCCCCGCAGGTGGCCGGGGCCGCGCGGGACACCCTCGCGCACGCCGAGCGGGTGGCGTCGTGGGAACTGGCCAGTGCCGTCGACAATCCGGTGGTCACCGTGGACGGTCGGGTGGAGTCGAACGGTAATTTCCACGGGGCGCCGGTCGGGTACGTGCTGGACTTCCTGGCGATCGTCGTCGCGGACGTGGCGAGCATGAGCGAGCGCCGAACCGACCGCTTCCTCGACGTGGCCCGCAATCACGGGCTGCCGCCGTTTCTGGCCGACGATCCGGGGGTGGACAGCGGTCACATGATCGCGCAGTACACCCAGGCGGCGATCGTCTCGGAGCTGAAGCGGCTGGCGGCGCCGGCGAGTGTGGACTCGATTCCGTCGTCGGCGATGCAGGAGGACCACGTGTCGATGGGGTGGTCGGCGGCGCGGAAGCTGCGCCGGGCGGTCGACGGACTGACCCGGGTGCTCGCGATCGAGGCGTTGACGGCCGCCCGTGCGCTCGATCTGCGTGCCCCGCTGGCGCCGTCGCCGGCGACGGGTGCGGTGCGGGACACGATCCGTGAGCAGGTCGCCGGACCGGGGACCGACCGTCACCTCGCGCCGGAGATCGAGGCCGCCGTCGTCCTCGCCTCGTCCGGCGCTCTGGTCGCGAGCGCGGAGTCGGTGGTGGGAAAGCTGGACTGACCAGGGTGCTCGACGGTCCCGTTGATGGCTCGAACCTTGCGAACTACCGTGGAATGCAGGAGATGGTCCTCATGACTCTCGCGGAGTTCGACACACGCAGGAAGACCGTCGACACGGACCGTGGTCCGGTGAGCTACCTTGATTCCGGCACCGGCCGTGTGGCGTTCTTCATTCACGGCGTCGGAACCTCCGGCTACCTCTGGCGCAACGCGATCCGTCAGCTCGAGGGAGAACGACGGTGCGTCGCCCTCGACCTTCCGCTGCACGGTCACACCCCCGCCGCGCCCGATCAGGACTTCACGCTGGGCGCACTGGCCGATGTCGTCGCGGCCACGTGCGACGCGCTGGGACTGGAAAAGGTCGACGTGGTTGCCAACGACACCGGCGGTGCGGTCGCGCAGATCTTCGCGGCCCGGCACCCCGACAGGTTGTCGTCGCTGACGTTGACGAACTGCGAAATCCATGACAACGTGCCGCCGAAGGCGTTCCTTCCCGCCGTGCTGCTCGCCCGGGCGGGACTGCTCGCCCGGCTTGCGCCACCGCTGGCGAGGAACGTGTCGAGGGCCCGTAAAATTTTGTACGGCAGTGGGTATCAGAACGTGCGATCACTTCCGGAGGAAGTCGTGGCGGCGTACGTCGAGCCGCTGCTGGGCACCCGCGACCGAGCGTTGCTCTTCCAGCGCTGGATCGCTTCCCTCCATCCACGCGACCTGCTCGCGGTCGAGCCGGACCTCGCGGAACTCGAGGTGCCCACACTCGTCGTGTGGGGCACCGGAGACGTGTTCTTCCGGACCACGTGGGCCTACTGGCTGCGCGACCTCATCCCGGGAGCGCGGGAAGTCGTGGAGATCCGGGGTGGCAAGTTGTTCTTCCCCGACGAGCGTTCGCGCGAACTGGTCGTCGAATTGCGCAGATTCTGGGCGGCCCGTTCCTGAGCCGTGCTCAGCGCAGCGGGTCGAAATGCCGCATGACGCCGGGAACCTCGCCGCCGGTCATGGAGTCGGCCATCATGCGCCCGGTGAGCGGGCCCAGGGCGATGCCCCACATTCCGTGACCGCCCGCCACGTGCACGCGGGGGGAGCGGGTCGCGCCGACGAGCGGAAGTCCGTCGGTGGTGCAGGGCCGGGATCCGACCCATTCCTCCTGACGCGATTCCCAGTCGATGCCGGTGAACATGGGCGTCGCGGCCTCGATGATCGCCTGGACCCGGCGCGGGTCGAGAGGTGCGTCGGGACTGCGGAATTCCATCATCCCGGCGACGCGGAAACGGTCGTGCAGCGGCGTGCACGCCACTCGCTGGGTGGGGAAGTAGATCGGGTTCTTCGGCATCTGCTCGGGCTGGACACTGAAGCTGTAGCCGCGGCCGGCCTGCACCAGGGCGCGGACACCGAACGGGCGGGCAAGAGTATTGAGGCGTGCGCCGCTGGCGATGATGACGGCATCGGCGGCTACCGCGTCGCCAGCCGCCGAGACCAGGCGGACCCCCGACTGTCCCCGGTCCTGCACTGCCGTCACGTCGAAACCGGACCTGATCTCGCCGCCGCGGGCCCGGACGGCGTCGGCGAGTGAATGCACGAAGCGCGGCGGGTCGATGAAGCGCTGGTTGCGCAGCCTCAGACCGGAGTGCACGCCGTCGCCGAGACTCGGCTCGAGAGAGTGGATCTCGTCCCTGTCGACGCGGTCGTATTCGACCTCCCCGCCGGCGGCCTCGACGTGGCGGAACTCGTCGACGAGCGCTTCGCGGTCCTCGTCCGACTTGAACGCGGTGAGGAACGGGTCGGCGAGATGCGTGTGCTCCCGCACGCCGCCGTCTGCGAGTTCGTCGTAGGCGCCCAGTGAGATCCGGTTGACCTCCGCGTACACCTTCATCGCGTCCTCCCACCGGGAGGGCGTGCAGTGTCGGGCGAAGCCGACGAGGAAACGCACCAGGCGCAGATCGGTGGTGAAGGGAACGTAGACCGGCGACGACGGATTCAACATCGCGCGCAGCCCGTACTTCAGTACGGCGGGCTCGGGCAGCGGCAGCGTCAATGCCGGTGCGAGCCAACCCGCGTTGCCCCAGGACGCGTCCGACGCGACACTCTCACGGTCGACGACCGTGACGCGCACGCCACGCTCCTGGAGGAACCACGCCGTGGACAATCCGACGACGCCTGCTCCGACGATCGCGACATGGTCAGGGCGCTGCACTGTGCTCATGAGTCCATCATCGGTCGGCGACGACGCTGGGGGAGTAGCCGTTCGGCCAGTCCCCGACAGCGACCCCTGTGCAATCGGCCAGGGTCACATATTCCGCAGTCCCGTCAGCTTCAGATGCAGCATCAGGATGAGCCGGGTGTCCGCGTCGGTCAGGTCCACGTCGCACGAATCGACGCAGCGTCGCAGCCGGTTCCTCAGGGTGTTGGGGTGCACGTGCAGTGCGGCCGCCGCATCGGCGACATCGCCGCCGTGGGCCAGGAAGGCGCGGGCCGTGGCCACGAGATCGGTCCCGTGCTGCTCGTCGTGCCGGGTCAGCGCGGCGAGCGGGGTGAGCTCGCCGAGGCCGTCGAGGATGTCTGCGACACGCAACGCCAGCACGGACGCGAGACTGTCCAGCATGGTCCCGACGACACCGCCGGTCCGGGCGTGCTGCAGGACGGTGAGGACCCGGTCGGCGTCCCCGCGCGACAGGTGAGCCTGGCTGGCCGTAGTGACTTCGCGTCCGACGGCGACCACGAACGCGGCCCCGCTGCGGGCGCGACCGAGGAAATTCTCGGCGAGGCGCCGGACGTCCTTCTCCGATGCGGCGATGACCACATAGATGACGTCGTCGAGCTGGGCGGCGACCGAATCGACCGCCAACGTGTCGAGGTACAGGCCGAGGGAGGCGAGCAAGCCGGACGGCAGCGAGCGCCCGATCGCGACCGGGGCGGCGGCCGCGACGGTCAGCCTTCCCTCCAGCCGGAGGTCGTCGGCGGCGCGGAAGGCGGGCTCGCCACCGTTGATCAGCGCACGGACCCGATCCACCTGCATCCGGCGTGTCACGTCGACCCGTTCCCGCTCCGCCGCGATGTGTTCGGCGACGACGGGGACCGCGGACCGCAGGATCGATTCCTGTTCCGGGCTGGGGGCGGACGTCATCGCCGCCCAGATAGACCCGACCGATCGTCCCGCGTCCCGCACCGCGATCACCGCGCGGGGAGTCATGTTCGGCATCCGCATGTCCACGTAGAAGACGTCGGTGTCGCGGTGCAGTCGCTCGAAGACGCCGGCGTCCTCGAGGAGCTGCCGGTACTTCCCGGGCACCTGCCGTCCCAGGATGGTCTCGATGCGGGCTTGGTCCACGGCCTGCTCGCCGCTCGAATAGGCCAGAACCGTCGAGTTCTCGTCCTCGATCGTGATCGGCGCGCCGATCAGCTCGGCCAGCGACCCCGCCACCGTGAACAGGTCTTCACCGCGCAGGTCCATGTCTGGGAGCCTAGTTGCCGGGGACGGTCCGGCCGGGTCTTCGCCGCGACACCATGTCATCGAGACACGTTCCTCCGGGTCCTGGCGATGGCCACCCCGCACGGGCATTGTGGGGGTATGGCGGCGGCGCAGGACGGAACCGGAACGATGGCCGCGTGGCGCGTGGTCGCGCCGGGCCCCGTCGCGGGCCACCCCCTGGAACTCGGACGTGAGGCCGTTCCCGAGCCGGGACCGGGCGAGCTTCTCGTGAGGGTTCTGGCGTGCGGGGTGTGCCGCACCGACCTGCACGTAACCGAGGGGGATCTGCCCGTGCACCGGCCCCGGGTGATTCCCGGCCACGAGGTGGTGGGGGAGGTTGCCGCACTGGGTCATTCGGCGTCGGGGTCTTTCGCTGTCGGCGACCGGGTGGGTATCGCCTGGCTGCGTCACACCTGCGGACATTGCGCGGCCTGCGTGCGCGGCGCGGAGAACCTGTGCAGGCAGTCGCAGTACACGGGGTGGGATACGGACGGTGGATACGCCGAATTCGCGACGGTCCCGGCCGACTACGCGCTGCACCTGCCGGAGAGCTACACGGACACCGAACTCGCACCACTGCTGTGCGCCGGGATCATCGGCTACCGGGCACTCGAACGCGCCGCGGTCCCGGACGGCGGTGCGCTGGGCATCTACGGATTCGGCGGGAGCGCGCACCTCACCGCCCAGGTCGCGTCGATCCGCGGCGCCCGGGTGCACGTCATGACTCGTGGGGCGGAGGCCCGTGCGCTGGCGCAGCGACTCGGGGCGGCGTCGGTGCAGGGAGTGCGCGACGTGCCGCCGGAACCCCTCGACTCCGCGATTCTGTTCGCCCCGGTAGGCGATCTGGTGCCCGTGGCGATGGAGGCGCTCGCGGACGGCGGCACCCTCGCCGTCGCGGGGATCCACCTCTCCGACATTCCCGCGCTCGAGTATCAGAGGCATCTGTTCCGGGAGCGGCAGATCCGCAGCGTCACCGCCAATACCCGTTCGGATTCCGTCGAATTCCTGCGCATCGCAGCGGAACACCGGCTGAGTATCGACATCCATCCGTACCCACTCGACCGCGCCGACCGGGCCCTGCGTGACCTGGCCGACGGAAAGTTCAGCGGTGCAGCAGTTCTCGAGCCGTAGAGGGAGAGAGATATGAGCGAACATGCAGGGGCGCCCGTGGTCGTCGGTATCGATGGTTCACGCGCGGCGCTCGTCGCGGCGCGCTGGGCCGCGGGCACGGCGGTCCGGCTCGACGCCCCACTCCTGCTCGCCCACACCTACCCGGACGAGGCCACGTTCTACAACGGCACCGCGATGATGATCGACGCCCAGTTCATCCAGGAACTGCGCGAGGACGGCAACTCGATGCTCGACGCCACCACCGCCGCCGTCCTGCAGGACCATCCTGGACTCGCCGTCGAGCGTGACGTCCGATCCGGGACGGCGGCGTCCCACCTGATCGAGTTGTCGAGGGCGGCGCGGGTCGTGGCGCTCGGCGCGCAGGGTGCGGGCGCGGTCACCGACTACCTCCTCGGGTCCACGGTGCTCCGGACGGTCAATCACGCGCACAGCCCGGTCGCGGTCGTCCGCGGAGCGCCCGCGACGGCGTCGCCGGACACCCGCCCGATCGTCGTCGGCGTGGACGGCAGCCAGGTCAGCGAGAAGGCCGTCGAGGAGGCGTTCGCGCTCGCGTCCGCGTTCGGCGTCGGTCTGGACGTGGTGCACGCGTGGAGCGGCGAGAAGCAGCACGGGCTCGCGCACGCGTCGAAGTACGTGGACTGGACCGCCTACGAGGAAGGGGAGAAGGCCGTCGTGTCCGAATGCCTCGCCGGCATCCGGGACGAGTACCCGGACGTGCCGGTGAACGAGGTGACGACACAGGGGGTGTCCGCCGACGTCCTCCTGCGGCACGCGACGACGGCGCAACTGCTGGTGGTCGGAAGCCACGGCCGGGGCAAGGTGATGGGTGCCCTGCTCGGATCCGTCAGCCAGAATCTGGTGCACCACGCTCCCTGCCCAGTCCTCGTCTGCCGGGCTCGGCAGTGACGCCGTCCGAGCCGGGCTCGGCAGTGACGCCGGCCGAGCCGGGCTCCGCAGTGACGCCGGCCGAGCCGCGCGGATAGGCTCCTGTCATGGCTGGGGTCGAGGGTGTCCTGCTCGATATCGACGGAGTGCTGGTTACTTCGTGGCATCCGATCGACGGTGCCGCCGCCGCGGTGCGGGAGGTGCGCGAGCGCGGACTCGCGTGCGCCTACCTCACCAACACGACGTCCCGGACGTGCGACGAGATCGCCGACGCCCTGCGGTCGGCGGGCATCGAGGCCGACTCCGACGAGATCGTCACGGCGGCCCGGCTCACCGCCGAGTACGTCCGGTCGACCTACCCCGGGTCGCGGGCCTGGGTCCTCAACAGCGGCGACATCACGGCCGATCTGTCCGGGATCGAATTGGACGACGAGGACCCCGAGGTGGTGATCCTCGGCGGCGCCGGTCCGGAATTCACCCACGACGCTCTCAGCCGCGTGGTCGAGCTGATGCTGGACGGCATCCCCGTCGTCGCGATGCATCGGGGCACCACATGGGCCACCCACGACGGGCTGCGCATCGACACGGGCACCTACCTCCCCGGTATGGAGGAGGTCGCAGGAACCAACGTGGTCTCGGTGGGCAAGCCGTCGCTCGCGGCGTTCCTCACCGCCACCGATCTGATGGGCACGCAACCGGACGTGACGATGATGGTCGGTGACGATCTGACGGGTGACGTCCTGGCCGCGCAGCGGGTGGGACTGACCGGCGTGCTGGTGCGGACGGGCAAGTTCCGCCAGTCGATTCTGGACCTCGCCCCGCAGCGACCGGACCACGTCGTCGACTCGGTCGCGCAGCTGCCGAAGCTCCTCGACGAACTCGCCTGACCGCGGTCCGGGACTAACCGGCCGTGAGCGGGTACTCTCGCGGCGAATCCTCCAATTCGACGTTCCCAGAAGGAGCTTCCATGCTCGCTGTCTCCACACCCGTCACCTCGACCGCGTCGGCCTCTCGTACTCGTATCTCGTCTCTGTTCGGCCGACGGCTGGCACGTGTGGGAGCGGCGATGGCCGTGGGTCTGGGCGTCGCGGCGGGAATCTCGGTGGCCGGCGCAGGCGTCGCCGGTGCCGCCCCCGTCAACTGTGTCTCCCCGCCGTCGGCCAACGACGTCCAGGTGTCGGACACCGCGAGCTGCGGCGCCAAGGCGTCCGAGGCCGGCGTCGCCCACGCGATGGCCGCGGACAGCGGCACCGCGGTGAGCGTCGCGAACGGACACAGCGGCGCCACCACGTATGCCAACGGGTACGGAACGTCGCTCGGTGCGTCGACCGGCTCGGGTCAGGCGTACGCGCTTGCGCTCGGCGGCGGCATCGCTCGTTCCGGCGCGGCCGACGGCACCACCACCGTCGCGATCGCCGGCTGGGGTTCGGGTGCGACAGCCGACGCGAACGGCGTCGACTGCGTCGGTGCCCTGTCCCTCGCGTTCAACGTGAACACCGGTCAGGTCTGCGCGATGCGCTGATCGCCCGGCGCACCGGTTCCGTCCCGACCTTGCACTCGCCCTGTCCGAGTGCTAAAAATGCACTTGGCACTCACGACACGTGAGTGCCAGGTCGGGACGGTGAGACCGGGAACCAAAGACACCCCTGGTCGTCCGTCGCGGGCACCGAACTCGGCCGAAGGCGTAAATGAGGCGACCCGACTAGCGGTCGCCTTGTGTGTCACCCCCAATCCGGAGGATCACTTCGCAATGGCCAAGATCATCGCGTTCGACGAAGAGGCCCGTCGCGGCCTCGAGCGGGGACTCAACGCCCTCGCCGACGCAGTCAAGGTGACGTTGGGCCCCAAGGGTCGCAACGTCGTGCTCGAGAAGAAGTGGGGCGCCCCCACGATCACCAACGATGGTGTTTCCATCGCCAAGGAGATCGAGCTCGAGGACCCCTACGAGAAGATCGGTGCCGAGCTGGTCAAGGAGGTCGCCAAGAAGACTGACGACGTCGCCGGCGACGGAACCACCACCGCTACCGTTCTCGCCCAGGCTCTCGTCCGTGAGGGTCTCCGCAACGTCGCTGCCGGCGCCAACCCGCTGGGTCTGAAGCGCGGCATCGAGAAGGCCGTCGAGGCCGTCACCGTGCGTCTGCTCGAGACCGCCAAGGAGATCGACACCAAGGAGCAGATCGCTGCTACCGCTGGTATCTCCGCGGGCGACCCGTCCATCGGCGAGCTCATCGCCGAGGCCATGGACAAGGTCGGCAAGGAAGGCGTCATCACGGTCGAGGAGTCCAACACCTTCGGCCTGCAGCTCGAGCTCACCGAGGGCATGCGCTTCGACAAGGGCTACATCTCGGCGTACTTCGCCACCGACCCGGAGCGTCAGGAAGCCGTCCTCGAGGACGCGTACATCCTGCTCGTGAGCTCCAAGATCTCCACGGTCAAGGACCTGCTGCCGCTGCTGGAGAAGGTCATCCAGTCCGGCAAGCCGTTGGTCATCATCGCCGAGGACGTCGAGGGCGAAGCCCTGTCCACCCTGGTGGTCAACAAGATCCGTGGCACCTTCAAGTCCGTGGCCGTCAAGGCTCCCGGCTTCGGTGACCGTCGCAAGGCTCAGCTCGCCGACATCGCCATCCTCACCGGTGGCGAGGTCGTCAGCGAAGAGGTCGGCCTCTCCCTGGAGACCGCCGGACTCGAGCTGCTCGGCCAGGCACGCAAGGTCGTCATCACCAAGGACGAGACCACCATCGTCGAAGGCGCGGGAGACCCCGAGGCCATCGCCGGTCGCGTGTCCCAGATCCGCGCCGAGATCGAGAACAGCGACTCCGATTACGACCGCGAGAAGCTGCAGGAGCGCCTGGCCAAGCTGGCCGGTGGCGTTGCAGTCATCAAGGCCGGCGCTGCCACCGAGGTGGAGCTCAAGGAGCGCAAGCACCGCATCGAAGATGCCGTGCGTAACGCCAAGGCTGCCGTCGAAGAGGGCATCGTCGCCGGTGGTGGCGTGGCTCTGCTGCAGTCGGCTCCCGCGCTCGACGACCTGAAGCTCGAAGGTGACGAGGCCACCGGTGCGAACATCGTTCGCGTCGCCCTCGAAGCACCGCTGAAGCAGATCGCCTTCAACGCGGGCCTCGAGCCCGGCGTCGTTGCCGAGAAGGTTCGCAACCTGCCCGCAGGTCACGGCCTCAACGCCGCGACCAACGAGTACGGCGACCTGCTCGAAGCCGGCATCAACGACCCGGTCAAGGTCACCCGCTCCGCGCTGCAGAACGCAGCGTCCATCGCGGCTCTGTTCCTGACCACCGAGGCCGTCGTCGCCGACAAGCCGGAGAAGGCCGGAGCGCCCGTGGGCGACCCGACCGGCGGCATGGGCGGTATGGACTTCTAAAGGCGGCTACGCCTCCTGTGAGTGGCTGAGGAGTCCTCGGACTCGCGCACCACTCACGGGCACGAAGTGCTCCGAAAGAGCCCGGGACACCATCTGGTGTCCCGGGCTCTTTCTTGTCGGTGACCTGCGCTTTCTCATGAACTGGTCGGTTGGTCAACTGTTCTTGGCCTTCGCTGCGGCGTGGGTACGACAGAAGAGGACGAGACGAATGCGTTGTGGGCAAACGCGGCGTTACGCACGCTGGACGGCACTGGTCGCGCTGTCGGCGCTGCCGATGACGGCCGGTCTACCGGTGGCGTCGGCCGAACCCGAACCCGAACCCGAACCCGAACCCGAACCCGAACCCGAGGGGCGGTGAGGACGAGGCGACGTGGCAACACCAGACCGACGCCGAGTCGTTCTTCGCTGACAAGAACGTGAACGTCGTGACGCCGCTCGCCGGCGCCTTCTTCAGCTACTACACAGACTGGCAGCGCGACGACCCCGAACTCGGACGCAACAAGTGGACGGTGTTCCTTACGCAAGAGTTGCCACCGATCATCGATGCGGAGTTCGGGACGTCGGGAGTCAACGCGATTGCGGCCCGTCGCTGTATCGGGGTATCGACGTCTACAGCGGATGTGTCGAAACGAGCACGACGCCGGGCAGTTCTACGTCCGGACCGTGGTCGAGAGTCGCGGCGGAGCCGACTTGGAAACATGTGGGGGCCGCTGGGTGGCCCCGGCTGGGTCGCGAACGATCCGTTGGTCAATGCCGAGAAGCTTGTGGCGCAGCCATGTTCATCTCCTCGTCGACGGGACTTCCCGGAGAGCACGACACTCTGACTGTCAGGTCGGTCGACGGCGACCCGTCGATGCTGGCCGATCAGTGAATCGTCGGCGGAATCATCGAGGCGGCGGTCGACAGCTGCACGCACAGGCTGGCGTCGCGGTTCGGCGAACTCGGCATCGACGCGCTATTCGACTTCCGGCCCACCGTGACGCATTCCTGGGGCTACTGGGAGGACGACCTGCATGAGTCGTGGCCTGTGCTCGCGGTTTCGATGGGCTTGTGAGTGGCGAGTGTCACGCTGCCCGCGTGTGTGTTTCGCCCTCACTGCCTCGAGAGCTGCTGCAGAAAAATAGTTTTCGAAATCACCCCGCTCTCACGAGGTTGATGCTTTAATGTGAGGGACGTTAACGGAGACTGAATTCCGTTGCTGCGCACTAAGTAACAGAAGGATTCTAGGAAGCACGACCCTGACCGACATCATCACCTTCGCGTTCGATCTGCTCGCGCAGAGTGCTACGTTCTTCAGCTGATCTCGCAACCTCCCGGCGCTGCCGGGGCAGTTCGTTACCGATACCCCGCACGCCACGTCGATGACGTGGTGCGTCCACGATGACGGAGGAAAGATGGGAAGCATCACCAACGGTTGGGAAGCGATCAGCCAGTTCACTCAGCTCATCCTGACGATCGCGCCGGCACTTCTCACGGGCTCTCTGTGATCCTGAAGAGTCGGTAGATTTCGTGTCGGCTGTGGCCGTGGATCCGTTCCACGGCCACAGTTCTTTTCGGTGTTCTCTCGGTGTCAGTTCCCGGCCGGCATCAGCATCCATGCGGCGAGGTAGACGAGGGCTGCGGTGCCGCCGGTAACGAATGTGGCGACGACGGTGAGCAACCGGACGAGGTTGACGTCCACGGAGAAGTATTCGGCGATGCCGCCGCAGACGCCTGCGAGCATCTTCTGGTTGTCGGAGCGGGTGAACTGGCGGGGAGTGTTGCTGTCGAATGTCATGCTTCCATCCTGGTCGGCGCGGGGGCCGCGCACATCGGGATGTACCCCGATCTCGACCCTGGTCTTTCACCCTGAGTCTCCGCTCCACGCCGTCCCGTCGTTCACGTCCGCGTCACCGTGACGATGCCTGGGGCGGTTAGATTTCGGCGCAGGACTGACATCGAGGAACATCCCGGATTCCTCAGCGCCTTCGCGGATCTGTCGACCGCCGTCGATCTCCGCGACACCTCCGCGTTCGCCGTCAACGACGAGGACGACGACGATCCGGTTCTGCTCACCGCGCCGGACGGACTGATCGTTGACACGTGGCGAGAGGGCTACTCGTACTCGGAACGTATGCCGCGGGACGAATACGAGTCCGCGAAGCGTCTGCTCCAGATCGAACTGCTCAAGTTCCAGAACGGGGTGAAAGACACGGGCCGCCGCCACGTGATCCTGTTCGAGGGGCGTGACGTCGCGGGTAAGGGTGGCACGATCAAGCGCTTCATGGAACATCTCAATCCTCGCGGGGCTCAGGTGGTGGCACTGGAGAAGCCCTCGGCCCGCGAATCCACGCAGTGGTACTTCCAGCGCTACGTTCAGCGCCTTCCGGCCGCAGGCGAGATCGTCCTGTTCGACCGTTCCTGGTACAACCGCGCCGGAGTCGAGAGGGTGATGGGCTTCTGCACCGACGAGCAGTACTCCCGGTTCCTGCACCAGGCGCCCCTGTTCGAGCAGATGCTGGTCGACGAGGGCATCAGCCTGGTCAAGTTATGGTTCTCCGTGTCACCGCTCGAACAGCGCACCCGGTTCGCCATCCGCCAGGTCGATCCGGTTCGCCAATGGAAATTGTCCCCGATGGACATTGCCTCACTGGACAAATGGCCGGCTTATACAGCAGCCAAAGAGGATATGTTCCGTTTCACGGATACTGATATCACACCGTGGACTGTCGTCAAGAGCAACGACAAGAAAAGGGCGCGTATCAATGGCATGAAGTATGTTTTGTCGCTGTTCGATTACGACAACAAAGATATCGACGTGGTCGGTACCGTCGATCCCCTGGTAGTGGGCCGTGCGAGTGAGGTAATTGGAGAATAACCAGGGAATTAAACAGTGGACGCCCGAGTAACAGTTCGAAATGTTATGAAAATTTTCTTTGGTTGATGCTTCGCGTCCGGTACAAAGGACGAAGCGTCATGAAGGGCGCGGAGCAAAACCCAACACGACGATCAGGAGTTCTCATGTTCTCTTCGGAAATCTTGAGCTTTCTGGAAATCATTCAGACCGTGCTGCCCCTCCTCTCCGGATCGCTGGGGGCGTAGACCCGAACTTCACTGACTCTGGGGCCCACATGCGACACTGTGGGCCCCAGTTCGGTGCTCGGAGGAAGTGCGAGCAGCGCCCAGACGGAAGGTGAAGGATGGTCAACCGCACTGCAGCGGGTAGGTACGGGGTGCGGTTCGCGCTCGCGGTCGCTCTGACGGCGGCGATCCCGTGCCTCGGAGTCCAGGCGTCCGCTTCCGCCGATCCGGCCGAAGACGCCACTGTCGCGGACGGTGGCTCCCACCTGGTGAGCGCCGACGAGATCGACGACCGGCAGTCGACCATGCAGGTGTACTCGGCCTCCATGGACCGGGAGATTCCGCTGCGGGTGATCACCCCCGCGGACACGAGCGCACCGAGGCCCACGCTGTACCTGCTCAACGGGGCGGGCGGCGGCGAGGACTCCGCCACGTGGCAGGCCAGGACCGATGTCGTCGACTTCTTCGCCGACAAGAACGTCAACGTGGTCACGCCCATGGAGGGCGCGTTCAGTTACTACACGGACTGGGAGCAGACCGACCCGGAACTGGGCAACAACAAGTGGACGACGTTCCTCACGCAGGAACTTCCGCCGATCGTCGACTCCGCGCTCGGCACCAACGGCGTCAACGCGATCGCCGGTATCTCGATGGCGGGTAGTTCGGTGCTGAGCCTGGCGCAGTCGGCACCCGGCCTGTACGAGAGCGTCGGCGCCTACAGCGGCTGCGCGATGACCAGCACGGACCCCGGCCGTACGTACGTACAGCTGGTCGTCGAGGGGCGCGGCGGCGGCGACACGTCCAACATGTGGGGACCGGTCGACGGCCCCGGCTGGACGGCCAACGACCCGTACCTCAACGCGGAGAAGCTGCGCGGACTGGACATCTACGTCAGCAACGGATCCGGACTGCCCGGGCCCGGCGACCAGCTGAACGGACCGGGGATCAACGGCGACGTCGGAACGCTCGCCAACCAGATCATTCTCGGCGGCGCCATCGAGGCGGCCACCAACCAGTGCACCCACGCGCTCGCGGACAAGCTGAACGAACTGCAGATTCCCGCAACGTTCGACTTCCGGCCCGTCGGCACGCATTCGTGGTCGTACTGGGAGGAAGACCTGCACAAGTCGTGGCCGATGCTCGCTGCGTCGATCGGCCTGTAGCCTCCGGTCTCGGAAGAGACTCGACCCCCGCAGATCCCGGATCTGCGGGGGTCGAGCCGTCTAGTCTGACGAAGTGGAGACAGTACCGATCCAGATGCCCGACGGAACCACAACTCCGGTTCGCCTGTTTCCCGGCCCGGACGAGGCCCCCGTGATCGTGGTGTTTCCCGGCCTGGGAATTCCCGCCGGCTACTACGAACCCTTCGCCGAGGAACTCGTGTCCCGGGGGTTCAACGCGGCAATCGGGGAACTCCGTGGCCAGGGCGACAGTCGTCCTCGTCCGAGCAGTGCCAGCACGTACGGTTACCACGAACTGGTGGCCCTCGACTTTCCCGCGATCTTCGAAGTGGTGCGGGAGCGCTTTCCCGCCGCCACGCCCTTCCTGCTGGGACACAGCATGGGGGGTCAGCTCGGCGTGATGTATGCGGCGCGGATCCGCGGTCGGCTCGGCGGGATCGTGCTCGTCGCGTCCGGGTCGCCGTATCACCGGGGGTTCCCCGGAATCCATGCCCCGCGGATGCTGGTGGGCGCCGCGGCGATGTCGATGACGGCCAACCTTGCGGGGTTCTGGCCCGGCGACAAACTCGACATCGGCGGGTTCGGGCGCCAGTCGAAGGTGCTGATCACCGATTGGTCGCGATTCGCCCGCACCGGCAAGATCGAGCCCGACGGTGCCGACATCGACTACGAGGAACGCATCGCCCGGCTCAAATTGCCGGTACTGTCGGTGACCGTCGAGGGTGACGATCTGGCCCCGGAATCCGCGGCGAAGAACCTCCTCGCGAAGCTCCCGAACGCCGACGTCACGTTGTGGCACCAGCCGCAGCCGCTGGGCCACAACGGGTGGATCCGCGACCCGGCCGGCACCGTCGACCGGATCGTCGAGTGGATCCACGACCACACCTGACCCGTGAGTACTTATTAACCGTTAACCGCCCGTCGTTAACAAGTACTCACAGGCGGGTGAGCTGCTCCCACAGGAACGTGAATGTGAGCGCCGATTTGAACGCGGCCTGCGCGTTGTCCGCCGCCCCGCCGTGCCCGCCCTCGATGTTCTCGTAGTACCAGACCTTGTGGCCCTGCTCCTCGAGCAGCGCCGTCATCTTGCGGGCGTGGCCGGGGTGGACGCGGTCGTCGCGGGTGGACGTGGTGACGAGGATCGGCGGGTAGTCCGCGGTCGCGTCGGTGTTCTGGTACGGCGAGTACTCGCTGATGAACTTCCAGTCGTCCGCGTTGTCCGGATCGCCGTACTCGGCCATCCACGACGCCCCGGCGAGCAGCAGGTGGTACCGCTTCATGTCGAGGAGCGGAACCTGGCACACGATCGCCCCGAACAGTTCCGGGTAGCGGGTGAGCATGACGCCCATGAGGAGTCCGCCGTTGCTGCCGCCCTGGATCCCGAGCTGCTTCGACGTGGTGATGCCCCGGGTCACGAGGTCGCGAGCGACCGCGGCGAAGTCCTCGAACGCCTTGTGCCGACCCTCCCGCACCGCCTGGGTATGCCACGACGGGCCGTACTCGCCGCCGCCCCGGATGTTCGCCACCACGTACGCGCCGCCGCGTTCGAGCCACGCGAACCCGACCGAACCGCTGTACCCCGGGACCATCGAGTTCTCGAAGCCGCCGTATCCGTACAGCATGGTGGGGCAGGGGCCGGTGACGTCGTCGCGGCGCACCACGAAGTAGGGGATCTCGGTTCCGTCGTCGGACACCGCGAAGTGCTGTGACACCGACATGCCGTCCGCGTCGAAGAACGACGGCGCCTGCTTGACCGGCTCGAGCGGTCCACCGACCGTGCCGTACTGCAGCGTCGCGGGCGTCGTGAATCCGCTGGAGTTGACGAAGAAGCTGTCGCTGGTGCGGGGGTCGGTGCTGATGATCCCGCTCGCCGTGAGTTCCGGTACGCCGTCGAGAGGCTTCTCCTCCCACCCGGTGTCGTGCGGCGTGAGCACGGACAGCTTGGTCTGCACATCCGACAGTCGCACGAGGAGGAGGTGGTTCCGGGTCCACGTTCCCTGCTCGAGGGACGTGTGCTCGTCCGGCGTGAACAGTGGCGTCAACTCCCGTGACCCGGCGAGGAAGTCGGCGTAGTTCGCGGCGAGCAGCGACCCGGCCGGATAGACGGTGCCGTCCACGTCCCAGTCGGTGCGCGGACGGATGGTCAACCAGTCGCGGTACACCGACGAGCCCGCGTCGTCGGGGGTGTCGATCCGGACCTTCGACCCGTCCGGGAGCAGCTGGTAGCGCTCGGCGTTGTAGAAGTCCATGGACCGGCCGACGAAGTGCCGCTCGTATCCGGGAGTGTCGTCGTACGACGCGCCGACGGACACGTCGGTGGTCTCGCCCTCGAAGACGGTGACCGCCTCGGTGAGCTGGGTGCCGCGATGCCAGCGCTTCGCGATTCTCGGGTAGCCGGAATCGGTCATCGAGCCTTCGCCGAAGTCGGTCCCGACATAAACGGTTTCCTTGTCGATCCAGCTGATGCTGGTCTTCGCCTCGGGGACGTCGAATGCGTGGTCGCCGCCGACGAAGTCGCGCTTCTCGATGTCGAATTCGCGCACCACGGACGCGTCCGCGCCACCACGCGAGAACGACAGCAGGGCACGTGACTGCTCGGGTCGGAGCACGCTGGCGCCGGCCCACACCCAGTTCTCGCCCTCGCGTTCGGCGAGGGCGTCGACGTCGAGCAGGACGTCCCACTCGGGGTTGTCGGTGCGGTACTGCTCGAGGGTGGTGCGCCGCCAGATGCCGCGCTTGTGGTCGCCGTCGCGCCAGAAGTTGTACAGGTACTCGCCGCGCATGCCGGCGTAGGGAATCCGGTCGTCCGTGTCGAGCACGTCCAGGATCCGGCTCTCGAGCGCGGAGAACTCGGCGTTCTCGGTGTACTCGGCGAGCGTGCGGGCGTTGCGCTCCCGCACCCAGTCGAGTGACCGTTCCGCGGTGACATCTTCGAGCCAGAGGAAGGGATCCGTCATGGCGCCATTCTTGCAGGCGGTGTCGTGCCTGGTCGCAGCGGGAAAGGTGTGACGGATGAGGCTACTCGCGGGTAACGCGACCGCGTGAAGACAGCGATTCGGGACGGGACTACCCTGAACAACCGTGACCTCACACTATGACGTCGTTGTCCTCGGAGCCGGTCCCGGTGGGTACGTCGCTGCTATCCGCGCGGCACAGCTGGGATTGAGCACTGCCATCATCGAGCAGAAGTACTGGGGCGGTGTGTGCCTGAACGTCGGCTGCATCCCCTCCAAGGCACTTCTCCGCAATGCCGAACTTGCGCATCTCTTCACGAAAGAGGCCAAGACGTTCGGCATCTCGGGAGAGGCGTCCTTCGATTTCGGCGCCGCCTACGACCGCAGCCGCAAGGTCGCGGACGGGCGTGTCAAGGGCGTTCACTTCTTGATGAAGAAGAACAAGATCACCGAGTACGACGGCAAGGGGTCGTTCACCGACGCCAACACCCTCTCGGTCGAGCTGTCCAAGGGTGGGACGGAGACGGTGACGTTCGACAACGCCATCATCGCCACCGGTTCGACCACCAAGCTGCTGCCGGGCACCTCGCTCAGCGAGAACGTGGTCACCTACGAGGAGCAGATCCTCACCCGCGAGCTCCCGGAGTCGATCCTCATCGTCGGTGCCGGCGCGATCGGCATGGAGTTCGGGTACGTCCTGACCAATTACGGGGTGGACGTCACGATCGTCGAGTTCCTCGACCGTGCGCTGCCCAACGAGGACGCGGACGTCTCCAAGGAGATCGAGAAGCAGTACAAGAAGCTCGGCGTCACCATCAAGACCGGTGCGGCCGTGCAGAGCATCGACGACGACGGCAGCAAGGTCACCGTCTCGATCAAGAACAACAAGTCCGGCGAGATCGAGACCGTCGTGGTCGACAAGGTGATGCAGTCGGTCGGGTTCGCGCCCCGCGTCGAGGGTTACGGCCTCGAGAAGACCGGCGTGCAGCTCGATCGTGGTGCGATCGGCATCACCGACACGATGGCGACGTCGGTGCCGCACATCTACGCCATCGGTGACGTCACGATGAAGCTGCAGCTGGCGCACGTGGCCGAGGCGCAGGGTGTCGTGGCAGCCGAGACGATCGCCGGCGCCGAGACGCTGCCGATCGAGGACTACCGGATGATGCCGCGGGCCACGTTCTGCCAGCCGCAGGTCGCGAGCTTCGGTCTGACCGAGCAGCAGGCCAAGGACGAGGGGTACGACGTGAAGGTCGCGACGTTCCCGTTCACCGCCAACGGCAAGGCGCACGGTCTCGGGGATCCGACCGGTTTCGTCAAGCTGATCGCCGACAAGAAGTACGGCGAACTGCTCGGTGGGCACCTGATCGGCCCGGACGTCTCCGAGCTGCTGCCCGAGCTGACCCTCGCCCAGAAGTGGGACCTCACGGTCAACGAGCTGGCACGTAACGTGCACACGCACCCGACGCTCAGCGAAGCCCTGCAGGAGGCCATCCACGGTCTCGCCGGGCACATGATCAACTTCTGACCCGAACACCGAGAAGGGCCCGCACAGTCTCTGTGCGGGCCCTTCTCGTTTCTCGCCGAGTCGCTTCCGCGATCCGATGGCGAACTGCCCGCTGCGATGGCATCGTGGGGAAGATGACCATGCCGGACAGCACGCCAGAAGGATCCGAGGGCGAGTACAGCCTGGACGAAGAGGACCAGTTGCAGCCGGAGGACACATTGGTCGACAGAGGCGTGGACGACGTTCTCGACGAGGGGTATTCGCCTCCGGAGAGGCCGCTCGGGCTCGACGCGTACGGGACGACGGCCGCCGAGCAGCGTGAGGGGGAGACCCTCGATCAGCGCCTCGCGGAGGAGGAGCCGGACCCGGCTCTGGAAGATGACGACAACGCGGAGATCCTCGACGACAACGAGGTCGGGCGGCTGCGGTCGGGCCGGCTCGTCGCAGAGGACGAGGGTGTGGGCGAGGACGAGGAGAAGGACCTCGTGGCGTCCGATATCGGCATCGACGGGGGAGCGGCGTCGGCCGAGGAGGCCGCGGTCCACATCGTCGACGAGGAAACCGACTTCGACGAACTCAGCTGACGCCGCGACCGGCGTCGTACTTCTCCTGCGCCGCGAGGACGTCGGGCACGCGCGATTCGACCAGTTCGATCAGGCCGATGAGGCGTGAACCGACCTCGGCGCCGAGCGGTGTCAGGCTGTATTCGACCTTGGGCGGAATGGCCTCGAGCACGTCGCGAACCACGAGGCCGTCTCGTTCGAGTGCTTGCAGTGTCTGCGACAGCATGCGCTCGCTGACGCCGTCGACGCGTCGGCGGAGTGCACTGAATCGGTAGTTCCCCTCGGTCAGGGCCGCGAGCGCAAGTACGCCCCACCGACCGGTGATGGTCTGCAGGGTCTCGCGCGACGCGCAGTCGCGTGCGAAGACGTCGGCCTCGAGGGTGACGTCTTCACTTTCCTGTGCTGGCTGTGCGAGCTCGGACATGCGTCCAGTCTACCCCACATGCAGGAAGTGCTTACGTAAACATTTGCACTTACGAAAAATTAGTGCATGATTGGAAGTGAGCTTGAACAGCCAACTCATACCCTCATGCGCTAGGAGTTCGTCATGACCATCGCCGTCACAGGAGCAACAGGACACCTCGGTCGACTCGTCGTCGAGGCACTTCTCGGCAAGGGCGTACCCGCAGCCGACATCGTCGCCGTGGTCCGTACCCCGGCCAAGGCCGCGGACCTCGCCGGCAAGGGAGTCGAAATTCGGCAGGCGGAGTACGGCGATCGCGCCGCACTGGAGAAGGCCCTCGCCGGCGTCGACAAACTGCTTCTCGTCTCGGGGAGCGACATCGGGCAGCGGATTGCCCAGCACACCAACGTGATCGACGCCGCGAAGGCAGCCGGGGTCGGGTTCATCGCCTACACCAGCGTCCTCGACGCGCAGAACACCCCTCTTGGACTGGCCGTAGAACACCGTGGCACCGAGGACCAGCTGGCCGAGTCGGGGATCGACTTCGCCCTGCTCCGCAACGGTTGGTACTGGGAGAACTACCTCGGCAGCATTCCCGCCGCACGTGAGACCGGGGCACTGTTCGGCAGCGCAGGCACGGGTGTCGTCGCTGCGGCCGCACGGAAGGACTACGCCGAGGCCGCTGCCGCGGTCCTGCTTGCCGACGATCAGTCCGGCAAGGTGTACGAACTCGGCGGCGACGAACGCCTGACGTACAGCGAGCTGGCCGAGGTTATTTCCTCTGTTCTCGGGAAGCCGGTGTCGTACAAGGACCTTCCGCAGGCCGAGTACGCCGCCGTGCTCGAGGGCGCCGGACTGCCCGCACCGATCGCGGGCATGCTCGCCGATTCCGATGCGGGAGTGGCCGTCGGGGCCCTCGACACCGAGAGCGGTGACCTGCAGAGGCTGATCGGCCGTAGCTCGACCCCGGCCGCCACCGCCCTCGCCCTGTGAGTACTTATCAACCGCGGGCGGTTGACAAGTACTCACGGGCATAGGCAACCCACCCGCCGAATTCGGTGATGTCCGTGGCCCCGTCGACCGCGTCGTGGGTGCAGCTGAAGCCCACCACGGCGCGGCCGTCGGACAACTCGACGCTCGTCAGTGCCATCGGGGCGGGCAGTGCGGCGAGGAAGTTGCCCAGGCCGGCGGGTGACACCCGGAACAGTTCCCCGACTATCGCGGCGCCCGCGCCGGGCCCGCGACGGACGAGGCCGGGCTTGGGCGGCGTCGTGGCGAGTGCGGTGAGCCGGTAGGCGTCCGTGGTGGTGACGGTGTCCACGAATCGTGCGCCGATGTCTTCGAGCTGGAAGTGCAGGGGCTGCCCGCGCAGGTGGGCTCCGAACACGGCCAGTTCCACGCCGTCCTCGACGAGGGTGGGCGCGAAAACGTCGACGAGCCGGGCCGCGAGGTCCACGGCCACCTGATCGGCGAACGCCGGCACCACGAACATGACACCGAACGGTTCGCCGGCGGCGGTCGGGGCGCCCGGGACCGCGACGGCCGCCATGTCGAGCAGGTTGCAGAAGTTCGTGTACGTGCCCATCCGCCGGTTGATGTCGATCGGATCGGCCTGCACGGCAGCGATGGTCGGGTGTTCGGTGGTGGTGGGCAGCAGGAGGCCGTCGAAACCGGCCAGCAGTTCCCGCGTCTGCGCCTTGACGCGGGTGAGCGTGTCGAGGTCGGCGGCGAACTCGTGGCCCGCCGGCTTCCTCGCCGACTCGACGATGGCGGTGACCACCGGATCGGCGCCCGCCGGTGCGGTGTCGAGGAAGTGCCCGACAGCGGTGTACCGCTCGGCGACGACTGCGCCGTCGTACAGGAGTCGGGCTGCGTCGAGGAGCGGGGAGACGTCGACTGCCTCGACGGCGAAACCTCGGTCCGTCAACGACGCCACCGTGGCGACGAACGCCGCGCGGTACTCCCGTGTCAGCAGCGCGAGATTCGCTTCCACGGGAATCGCGACCCTCGGCTGCGCGGGCGCCGCCAGGCTGACGTCGGACGGCCACGCGCGGCTCCGCGGGTCCGCGCTCGCCGGGCCCGACATGATGCGGGCGGCGGTCACGGCCGTGTCGAGTTCGGTGGCGAAGACGGTGACGCAGTCGTAGTCGACGCAGGCGGGAACCACGCCGTCGGCGGGGATGACGCCGAGTGTCGCCTTGATTCCGACGAGTCCGTTGAGCGCGGCCGGAACCCGACCGGATCCCGCTGTGTCGGTGCCGATTCCGATGTCGGCGATGCCGAGCGCGACGGCGACCGCCGAACCCGAACTGGATCCGCCCGACACCCGCTCGGGATCCCACGAGCACCGGACGGCGCCGTACGGGCTGCGCGTCCCGACCAGCCCGGTCGCGAACTGGTCGAGGTTCGTCTTCCCCAGCACGACGGCGCCCTGCTCGACCAGGCGGCGCACAGCGGTCGCGGTGACGCCGGGCAGGTAGGCGAACTCGGGGCACGCCGCAGACGTCGGCAGTCCCGCGACGTCGATGTTGTCCTTGACCGCCACGACCTTTCCGGCCAGGGGGAGATGCTCGCCGGCGTCGAGACGAGTCTGCACGGCAACGGCATCCGCATGCACGTCCTCGACGGACCGGAGGGTGATCCACACCTCCGGCCGGTCCACTTCGGCGATCCGCCGGAAGGCATCCTCGACACGGGCGGTGGGCGAGAGGGTGGTCTGTCCGCGGTTCACGGCATCGACAGTCATCAGTTTTCTGCTCCAATCACGACGAGAGGGGTGCCCGGTTCGACGATCGCGCCCGGTGACACGAGGACTTCGAGAACCGTTCCGGAGGACGGGAACGTGACCGGCATCTCGAGTTTCATCGCCTCGAGAACCACGGCGTTCTGTCCTGGTTCGATGCGCTGCCCGGCTTCGACTTCGACGCGCCACACGCTGCCGACCATGGGCGCCTCGACGACGACCGCTCCGGGCGGAAGTTCGCCCCGCGCGGTCGGTTCGGGGGTGGGCGCCTGTTGGACGCGGTCGAACTCGCCCGACATGCGCCAGGCCGACTTCTCGGCCTCGAACGCCGCGGACTGCCGGGAGTCGAACTCGGCGATGGATCGAGCGTTGTCCCGCAGAAACTTCAGGTGGTCGGCCAACGCGAACGTGCCTTCGGAGATCTCCGCGTCGAACCGCCCGGCCGTAGCCTGCTCGCGATACACGCGCAATTGCTCCGGAGTGACCGGTTCCCACACAATGCGGTCGAAGAACCGGAACATCCAGGGTTTGCCCTCGTCGAAGGGGCGGTGCTGCCGGTACCCGGACCAGATGGGGACGGTGCGGCCGATCAGCTGGTAGCCGCCCGGTGACTCCATGCCGTAGACGCACAGGTACTTGCCGCCGATGCCGACCGCATCGGACGGCGTCCACGTGCGCGCCGGGTTGTACTTGGTGGTGACCAGGCGGTGCCGCGGGTCGAGGGGCACGGCCAGGGGCGCGCCGAGGTAGACGTCGCCGAGCCCGAGCACCAGGTATTCGGCGTCGAACACGGCGTCCCGGACGTCGTCGACGCTGTCCAATCCGTTGATGCGCCGAATGAACTCGGTGTTCGACGGCAGCCATGGCGCGTCGTCGCGGACACCGCTGCGGTACCGGTCGATGGCCTCCGCGATGGACGGGTCGTCGAACGACAACGGCAACCGGACCGTGCGGCTCGGGACCACCAGATCGTGCGTCGCCGGCAGCAGTTCCTCGATGTCCTGGAGGATGTCCAGCAGCCGGCCGGCCGGAAGTTCGTCGGCGTCGAAGTGCAGGTGCAGGGAGCGAACCCCCGGAGTGATGTCGATGATGCCGGGAACGCGGCGTCGGACCAGCGCCTCCGACAGCGCGTGGACGCGCATGCGAAGCCCGAGGTCGAGTTCCCGGTCCCCGTACTCGACGAGGATGTTGTCGTCGCCGCCGCGGAGGTACACGACCGCCGGACGGTCCAATACGGGCGCGATCCGGCGGAGGACCCCGCCGTCGGACACCGTCGACCGGGTGGCCGCGGGCGGAACATTCAGTCGTCGAGACGAATCCGACGCCCGCAGCACGTGCGCACCGTCGTCGGAGACCGCAAGGAAACGTACCCGGTCGCCGGGGCGGATCTGTCCGAGTTTCCACCGGTGTGCCTTGACCACGGTGAGGGGGCACGCGAAGCCGCCGAGGCTCGGGCCGTCGGGGCCGAGCAGAATCGGAGTGTCGCCGGAGACGTTGAGGGCTCCGACGCTGTACGGGTTGTCGTGCAGGTTCGACGGATGCAACCCGGCGTCGCCGCCGTCGGTCCTGGACCAGACCGGCTTGGGGCCGTCGAGTCGGAGGCCGGTCCGGTTCGCGTGGGTCTGGACCTTCCAGGTGGTGTCGTAGAACTGCGCCATGTCGGCGTCGGTGAAGTAGGCGGGCGCCGGCTGCGGTCCCTCGGTGACGGCGAGTTGCCACACGTGCGTGAACTCGGGCCGCGAGTCCTCCGGGACAGAGTGCGGCGCAGCGAGGCCCGCGGTGTTCTCGAACAGCGAGTCGTCGAAGAGACCCAGCACGTCACCGATGGTGACGGCCTTGCCCGTGATGCCGCCGAACCCGCCGAGCGTGAACGTGGACGCGCTGCCGTGGTACAGCGGAGCGTCGATGCCGCCCCGGAACGCGACGTACGTGCGCAGGCCGGTGTCCGCCGGGGTGCCGACGTCGAGGACCGACCCGGCCGGCACTTCCACCGGTTCCCACAGGGGGATCGGTTCGCCGTCGAGCGTGACCGGGGTGTCGGCGCCGCCCACGCAGATCACCGTGGCGTCCGAGAACGCGAGTTGTGGCCCCTGCAGAGTGCATTCGAGCCCCGGTGCGCCGGCCGGATTGCCGACCGCGGTGTTGACCAATTGGAACGACAGGTCGTCCATCGGTCCCGACGGGGGAATTCCGACCTCCCACAATCCGATTCGGCCCGGGTGGTCCTGCACGGTGGTCATCGTCCCGGCGCGGAGCACGTCGACGCGGCGGCCGGTAGGCCGCAGGTCGGCCAGCGACTGCGTGGTGTGCTCGGCACCCAGCACTGTGTCGGCGACGCAGATCCGCCGCAACTGGGGCAGGTTGGTCTGGACCCCGTAGATGTGCGTGTCGGCGAGTGCCTCCGCGAGAGCCGCGAACGCCGCTGTGCGCCGGTGCCCGCGGGTGATCACCTTCGCGAGCATCGGGTCGTAGTAGGCACTTACCTCGGTGCCCGTGTCGACCCACGTCTCGACCCGCGTGTGAGCCGGGAACTCGACCCCCGTGAGTCGTCCGGCACTGGGGCGGTAGTCGTGGCCGGGGTCCTCGGCGTAGATGCGGGCCTCGACGGCGGTTCCCCTGATCTCGGGTCCGGAGTCGGGCAGACCGTCGAGCATGGAACTGTCCCCGCGGGCGAGCCTCAGCATCCACTCGACGAGGTCCACCCCGGTGACTTCCTCGGTCACCGGGTGCTCGACCTGCAGTCGCGTGTTCATCTCGAGGAACGACGCCTCGCCGCGGTCCACGTCGTAGACGAACTCGACGGTTCCCGCGGACCGGTAGTTCACCGAGGACGCGAGACTGCGGGACGAGCTGAGGAGTTGTTCCACCACGTCGTCGGAGAGCCCGGGCGCCGGGGCCTCCTCGACCACTTTCTGGTTGCGGCGCTGCAGTGAGCAGTCGCGGGTGCCGAGGCTCAGTGTGCGGCCGAGGCCGTCGCCGAACACCTGCACCTCGATGTGCCGGGCGCGGGCGACGAAGCGTTCCAGGAACACCCCGGACGAGGAGAAGTTGGCTTGGGCGAGGCGCTGGACGCGGTCGTAGGCTTCGCCGAGTTCCGCGGCGTCGAAGCACGCCTGCATCCCGATGCCCCCGCCGCCACCGACCGCCTTGATCATCACCGGGTAGCCGATGTCGGAGGCCGCGGACAGGGCGGCATCGACGGAGTCGAGGAGGCCGCTGCCCGCGACGAGCGGGACGCCGACGGTGCGGGCGGCCTCGCGTGCCGTGTGCTTGTTCCCGAACGTGCGCAGCTGTTCGGGGGTGGGGCCGACGAACGCGATGCCTGCGGATTCCGCCGCCGCGGCGAATGCGTCGTTCTCCGAGAGGAAGCCGTATCCGGGATGAATCGCGCCCGCGCCCGTCGCCAGGGCGGCCTCCACGACGGCGTCGGCCCGCAGATACGACTCGTGGGCGGGGGCCGGGCCCAGCCGGACGGCGACGTCGGCCATCTCGACGTGCGCGGCCGCCGAATCGGCGTCGGAGTACACCGCGACCGTCTTCAGTCCGAGGAGGTGTGCGGATCGCATGATGCGGCAGGCGATTTCGCCCCGGTTCGCGACGAGCAGAGTGTCGAAGGAGTACTCGATCGGCGGCGTATTCATCCCTGTGCACATGGTTGTATACGCTAAGGACGGGGTGTTTCACCGAGATTTCTCGAGGTAAAGCGTGGGTTAGTAAGACCTCTCACGGCCTGCACGAATCGGGCTCACGGCGTCGAGGGCTGCACCGGGGGTACGAACTCGAACGTCGTTCCGAGCAGCCACACCAGGAGCAGGACCACCGGCAGGTGGAACATGAACTGCAGGAACGTGAATCCCACCAGGTCGCGGGCCCTGAGCCCCAGCACCGCGAGGAGGGGCAGCATGAAGAACGGGTTGATCAGGTTCGGCAGGGCCTCGGCGACGTTGTACACCTGGACCGTCCAGCCCAGGTTCATCCCGACATCGGTGGCCGACTGCATCACGTAGGGCGCCTCGACCAGCCATTTTCCGCCTCCGGACGGTACGAAGAGACCCAGCACGACCGTGTAGAGGGCGATGACGACGGTGAAGCCTCCGCCGCTGCCGATGTTCGTGAAGAACTCGGCCAGGTGCTCGGAGATGGTGAGGCCGTTTCTGCCCTCGGCCTTCGTGAGGATCGCGGCCATCGCGGCGTACAGCGGGAACTGGACCAGGATGCCGGCCGTGGCCGGGACGGCCAGCGCGACGGCTTGCAGGAATTTGCGCGGCGTCCCGTGCAGCACCAAACCCAGCATGAGGAAGACCAGCAGGTACGCGTTCAGGCTGCTGACGACGGTGAGCAGGGGTTTGGTCATCAGCTGGGAGATGAGCCATCCCAACGTCATCAGTCCAGCCAGCGCCGGCAGGATCCGGCTGTATTCGAGCCACTCTCCCGGTCGCGATCGGGGTGGCACCTTCTTGGGCCGGTCGTCGAGGTCGACGTCCAAGTCCTGGGCGGTGGTGACGGCCGCGCCCCTCGGCGCGGAGAAGTGGGCGATCACCACGGTCAGGGCGATGATGATCACGCACATCAGCAGCGACTGCCACGTGAAGATCGTGGTCCCGAAGTCGAGGACGCCGGTGATCTCCAGCAGCGCCGGCGGCAGGGACGCGGCGGTGGCCTGGAGTTGCGCGGCGGACGAGGACATGCCGAGCGCCCACACGGCGCCCAGACCCATGAAGGCCGCCGCGCCGAGTGCACGGTAATCGACTCTCAGGTCGGATCGGCGTGCGATCGCCCGGGCGAGCAGCCCGCCGAACACCAGACTGAGCCCCCAGTTCAGGAAGGAGACCGACATGGACAGGAATGCGACGAAACTGACTGCGGTGCGCCCCGTGTGAGGCACCATGGCCAGACGATCGATCAGCCGGGCGACCGGCGGGGACGTGGCGACGACGTACCCGGTCAGCACCACCATGGCCATCTGCAGGGTGAATGCCGTCAGATCCCAGAAACCGTTACCGAACGCGTCCACGACCGTCTGCGGAGACGAACCGTTGGCCAGCGCGGCCACCGCGACGACGAAGACGCCGACGAGGGCGAAGACGTAGGCGTCCGGAAACCATTTCTCCGTCCAGCCGGCCAGCGACTGCGCGACCCGCGCCAGTCCCTTCTCGGAACGGACTTCTTCGGTGGCGGATGTCATGCGGCCGTTCCTCTTCTCTACGCGATGCGGAACCTACGAATAGTCGCGTTCGATCCTCAGAGTCCCGATGGTGGTGGCCAGGGCGTCGTACTGGGTGACCAGAAAGCAGAATTCGATCATCCGGCGGTCGTCGAAGTGGGTGCCCAGCGCCGACCACGCGGCGTCGTCCAGGTTGTCGGTGGCGACGAGTTGGTCGACGGCGGTGAGGATGGCGCGGCGGCGTGCGTCCCAGCCCTCGGCGCCGGGACCTTCCAGGACCTGTTCGAGGAGCGCCGGGGTGACGCCTGCCCGGCGTCCGAGGCGCACGTGGTGGTCCATCTCGTAGCCGCACTTCCGCAGGTGTGCCACCCGAAGGATGATCAGTTCGGTCTCGTACCGCGAGATCTGCCCGCCCGGCATCAGCTTTCCGGAGTACTGCAGCCACGCACGGAAGAGGCCCCTCGTGCGGCCCACCGTGCTGAACAGATGTGCGTCCGGCACGCCGGCGACGCGGGAGATGATGCACCACAGCACCCAGTTGACGGGGCCGAGTTCCTTCAGACGTCCGGGTGGAATGCGTGCGGTCACGCCGCCCCCTCTCCTTCTACTCGTCCCCTGGTGGGAACGGCTGCGTGCGCGCGTAGTTCGATCGAACGGGTCATCTCCGTGGCCCGAAGTGCGAGCATACGCACAGAATCCGACCCGGGTACCCGGGACGGCGCGTATATCCGATTCTTCCGCCCCGCGATTCCCCGTTCGAGTGCGTCGACCGCCACCGTGATCGACGAGGTCCGGGCCAGTGCGCTGCCGCGGGGTGGGGGAAGCGCGACGCCGTCGAAATCGATCAGGGTCCGGTCCGTGTCGATCTCGCCGAGCCGGGCGATACCCACCCGGGTCCCCTGCGGTTTCATCTCTTCCCGCAGAGCCTCGCCGAGTTCCTCGGCACCGCCTCGCGTGGCGCCGTGCACACCACGCAGGGGGCTGAACGTCGTCGACGACGCCACGACGAGCGCGTACCCGTTGCGATGCCCGATGTACGGTCCCGCGGCCCGCAGCGTGTGGTACGTCCCCATCACGTTCACCTCGATGGCATACCGCATCACTTCCGGATCACCCTCGACGATGTGCGCCGGGGGCGTCACGCCCGCGTTGGCGACGACGACGTCGAGTCCGCCGAGCCGGCCGGCGAGGTAGTCGAACGAGTCCTCGACGGCTCGCCGGTCGCGGATGTCGCAGCGACGCCACGGCGCCCGGCCGCAGGTGGTGGCGGTCTGTTCGAGGAGTTCGGGTTCGAGGCCGAGCAGCCCGACGCGGGCGCCCCGCTCGTGAAGTCGTCTGGCGAGCCCGGCGCCGATACCCCGGGCTGCGCCGGTGATCAGGACGCGGCGTCCGACCAGATTCTCTTCGAGAGTGCGTGACATGAAGCGAGTTCCCAACCTGTGTTACCGAGCGGTAGCAAGACGCTAGCACCCGCTCGGTTCGTTGGTGGGAAAAATGTCCAACCGAGTTGGACAACTGTCTCAATCCCGGATCGCCCAGGCCATGCGGGCAAGGGAAAGTGCCTGTTCAGCACGCTCGATGACCACTTCACGCGACTCGCTGATGTGCGCGAACAGCGTGTCGTACGCGGTATCCAGCTTCCCGTCGAGGGCGAACTCGGCCACCGAGATGTGCTCGTCGATGGTCGCGCTCATGCGGTCGGGGGTGAGGTAGTCGAACATCCGGACCGGCCGCACCTTCGCGTTCACGCTGACGAGCGCATCGGACAGCGCCCGATTGCCGGCCGACCGAAGCAGGACGGTGTGGAACTGCTCGTCGAGCGCCACGAACCCGGCGTCCGGCTCGGGGTTCTCTTTCCGCAACGCGTACCACCGGTCGAGCTCGGGCCCCAGGACGTCCGGGTCGTGTGACAGCGACTCGTCGGCGCGGACCCGGGCGATTCCCTGGAGCTCGAGCGTGATGCGCAGTTCGTACAGTCCGGCCAGCTCGTCGATGCGGGGGCGGTACGGAAACAACCCGCCCACGTCGCGCTGGACGAGTCCGTCGGCGAGGAGCCGGGCCAAGGCCTCGCGCACCGGCGTCCGCGACACCCCGTAGGTGTCGGCGAGACGCTCCTCACCGAGACGCTGTCCCGGTGGGATCCGGCCGCTCATCAGGTCGGTGCGCAGCGACAGATACACGTGATCGCTGAGGGAGCCGGCCGGTTCTCGGCGTGCCATCAGATGGCCATCGCCGCGCGGACGTCGGAGACCGCGGTACGGACGTCGGAATCGGGTGCGGCGCCACCGGCGCCGGAGGACGTGACCCGCCCCGACTCGAGGACGTAATAGCTCTCGGCGGATTCGAGTGCGAACCCGATGTGCTGTTCCACCAACAGGACTCCGAGACCGCCGCGGCGGGTGAGATCCACGATGGTGCGCTCGATCTCCGCGACGACGGACGGCTGAATGCCCTCCGTCGGTTCGTCGAGGATCAGCATCTTCGGTTCCGTGATCAGGGCCCGCGCGATGGCGAGTTGCTGACGCTGCCCGCCGGAGAGGAGACCGGCACGCCGGTCGAGCAGGTCGCGCAGCGCCGGAAACAGATCCAGCACCTCGCCGACGAGTTCCTTTCCGCGCTTGCGGCCGTCGGCCACCACCTGAAGATTCTCCGCGGTGGTCAACTGACCGAACGACTGCTGGCCCTGCGGCACGTAGGCGAGGCCGCGCGCCACCCGGGCGCTGGGCCGCAGCGCCGTGACGTCCTCGCCGTCGAACAGCACCCGGCCCGAGCCGGCCTTGATCAGTCCGACCGCGGCCCGGAGAAGTGTGGTCTTGCCCGCGCCGTTGTGTCCCATCACCGCGGCCACACCGTCCGACGGGACCGTCAGCGAGACTCCGTGGATCACTTCGGTTCGGCCGTATCCGGCCCGGATGTCGTCAAGCTCGAGCATCGCTGTCCTCCTTCGAAACCTCGGGCTGCAACTCGGGGGCGGCACCGGCCGCTGCGGTCCCGAGGTACACCTCCTGCACACGTGGATCGGCCTGCACCTGCTCCACGGTTCCCTCGCTCAGCACCTTCCCCGCGTGCAGCACGGTCACCGACGTCGCGAACGCGCGCATGAAATCCATGTCGTGCTCGACCACCACGACGGTCCGCTCACCGCCGATGCGGCGCAACAGGTTTCCCGTCTCGTCGCGTTCCTCGTGGCTCATGCCGGCCACCGGTTCGTCGAGCAGCAGGACGGAGCAGTTCTGCACCAGCAGCATCCCGATCTCCAGCCACTGCTTCTGCCCGTGCGCGAGGATTCCCGCGGGGGTGTCGCGGAGCTTGCCGAGACCGGTGACGTCGAGTGCCTCCTCGATGGCCGGGAGCACCGTCTTGCGTCGGCGCAGCAGGGTGACTGCAGAGCGGCCCGCGCCCGCCGCGATGTCGAGGTTCTGGAGCACCGTCAACTCCTCGAACACGCTCGCGGTCTGGAACGTGCGGCCCACGCCGAGCCGGGCGATGCGGTGCACCTTCTTGCCGATCAACTCGACACCGGATTTCGTGACCGATCCCGTCGCGGGGACGAGCCCGGTGATGGCATCGACGAGTGTGGTCTTGCCGGCGCCGTTGGGGCCGATGAGGAACCGCAGGTCGCCCTGCATCAGGGTGAGGTCGACGCCGTCGACCGCCTTGAAGCCGTCGAAGCTGACCCGAAGGTCCCGGACCTCGAGGTACTCGCTGGACATGCCGGCGTTGCCGCCGAGCACGGGTTCCTTGGCCGTGGCGGGAATCGTCATCGGGCCATCTCCATTCGTTCCGTCGGCTCGGTTTCGTCTTCCGGTCCCGGCGGGGCAGGTTCGTCGGAGGAGGCCTTCTTCTTCCGCTTCAGCAGCGCGAACAGCCCCGCGACACCGGCCGGGAAGAAGCCGACGACCACGATGAACAACAGGCCCTGCGCGTACGTCCAGCCGGACGGAAACGACTCCGAGAACGCGCTCTGCGCCCACGCCACCCCGATCGCGCCGAGGACGGGACCGAGGAGTGTGGAGCGTCCGCCGATGGCCACCCCGATCAGGAACGCGATCGACGGGACGATCCCGACGTCGGCGGGGGAGATGATGCCGACGATCGGCACGAACAGGGCGCCCGCGAGGCCCGCGAAGAACGCGGCCGTCACGTAGGCGACGAGTTTGATGTTCGCCGGGTCGTACCCGAGGAAGCGCACGCGCTCCTCCTGGTCCCGGACGGCGACGAGCAGTTCGCCGTACCGGCTGTTCCTCAGCTGCCGGGTGATGGCGACGACGGCCAGCAGCACACCCGCGGCGATGAAGAACACCATCTGCTTGTTGGCCGGATCGTTCAGGTTGAACCCGAAGAACGTGCGGAACCGGTTGAGGCCGTTGCTTCCTCCGGTGCTCTGCTGACCCACCAGCAGGATGGCGAACGCGGCGGCGAGCGCCTGGCTGAGGATCGCGAAGTAGGCGCCCTTGACGCGGCGCTTGAACACGCCGAGCCCGAGGACGAACGCCACCAGCGCCGGGATCAGCAGGATTCCCAGGATCGTCACGATCGGCGAGGTGAACGGCACCCAGTAGCCCGGCAGTTCGCGGATGCCCGCGATCTGCATGAAGTCGGGCACGGTGTCGCCGCGGAGTTCGGCGTCGGCGATCTTCAGGTGCATCGCCATCATGTAGGCGCCCAGCCCGAAGAAGACACCCTGGCCGAGAGTGAGCATGCCGCCGCGGCCCCAAGCCAGGCCGATACCGACCGCGACGATCGCGAAGCACAGGAACTTGCCGAGCAGACTCAGCCGGAAATCGCTGAGAACCGCGGGGGCAGCGACGAACAGAAGCAGTGCGGCCAGTGCGAATCCCGCCCACGCGCGGTAGCGGCCACTCGTCAGGATGCTCATACGAGACTCCTCGTCTTGACGGCGAACAGGCCCTGCGGCCGAACCTGGAGGAACACCACGATGACCACGAAAACGATGACCTTGGCGATCGACGCCGTGGTCGAGTACTCCACGAACGAATTGAGGATGCCGAGCGCGAACGCGGCGATCACCGCGCCCTTCATCTGACCCAGGCCGCCGACCACGACCACCAGGAACGCGTCGATGAGGTAGCTCTGCCCGATGGTCGGGCTCGTCGACCCGATCAGGGTGAGCGCCACACCCGCGACACCCGCCAGACCGGAACCGATGAAGAACGTCGTCACATCGGTTCGGCGACTGGAGATCCCGCTCGTCTCCGCGAGGTCGCGGTTCTGCACGACGGCGCGGATGCGGCGTCCCATCGGGGACTTCTGCATCGCCAGCGACAGCGCGACGACGGCCACGACGGCCAGCACCAGGATGAACAGGCGCGTCTTCGGCACCACCGCGCCCAGAATCTCCACACCACCGGAGAGCCACTCCGGTGCGGCGACGTTGACGGCGGGCGCACCGAAGACGTCCCGCGCCAGCTGCTGCAGGATCAGTCCCACCCCGAACGTCACCAGCAGCGTGTCCAGCGGCCGGTGATACATCCGCTTCACGAGGGTGACCTCGAGGAGGACGCCCATCGCGCCACCGACCACGAAGCCGACGAGCAGAGAGATGAACAGAGAACCGGTGGCGCTCGACACCACCTGCTGCACCACATATGCCGTGTACGAGCCGGCCATGATGAACTCGCCGTGGGCCATGTTGATGACGCCCATCTGGCCGAACGTCAACGACAGCCCCAGCGCCGCGAGCAACAGGATCGATCCGATACTCAACCCGGTGAACAGCTGTCCGATCACTACATCCATCGATGTATGTCCTCTCTCTTCCCTCGTGCTCGTCGGACCGTGCTCTAGCTACCCAGCGACTCGGCCCACGGGTAGGACTTCAGGTACGGGTCCGGCTGAATCGGGGTGCCCGAATCCCAGACCGTGTAGATCAGACCGTCGTTCCGGATCTCACCGATGCGCGCGGTCTTGGTGATGTGGTGGTTGGACCCGTCGATGGTGACCAGTCCTTCCGGCGCGGCGAACGTGACACCGTCCGCGTTGTCCTGGATGTCTTTGGTGGCGAAGGAGTCAGCCTTCTCGACGGTGTTCTTCCACAGGTACACGGACGTGTAGGCGGCCTCCATCGGGTCGGACGTCGGCTTGTTCGCGCCGTACCGGGCCTTGTACGCGTCGACGAACGTCTTGTTCTCCGGCGTGTCGATGGTCTGGTAGTAGTTCCAGGCGGTGAGCTGGCCCTCGATGTTCTGGACGCCGATACCGCCGACCTCCTCCTCGGCGATCGACACCGACACGACGGGCATGTCGGCGGGCTTCAGCCCGACGTTCGCGTACTCGCGGAAGAACGCGACGTTGGAGTCGCCGTTGAGCGTGTTGAAGACGGCGTCCGCGTCGGCGGAGCGGACCTTGTTGACGATGGTCGAGAAGTCGGTGGAACCGAGCGGGGTGTAGTCCTCACCCTTGATCTCGATGCCGTTGGCCTCCGCGTACGCCTTGATGATGCGGTTGGCGGTCTGCGGGAACACGTAGTCGCTGCCCACCAGGTACAGCGACTTGACGCCCTTTTCCTTCAGGTAGTCGAGGGCGGGCACGATCTGCTGGTTGGTGGTAGCGCCGGTGTAGAAGATGTTCTTCGAATCCTCGAGCCCCTCGTACTGCACGGGGTAGTAGAGCAGCGAGTTGTTGTCCTCGAACACCGGCAGCATCGCCTTGCGGCTCGACGACGTCCATCCGCCGAACACCGCTGCGACGCAGTCACTGCTGATCAGCTTCTCCGCCTTCTCGGCGAACACGGTGGGCTCCGAGGCGCCGTCCTCCGCGACGATCTGGATCTTCTTGCCGAGCACGCCGCCCGAGTTGTTGATCTCGTCGACCGCGAGTGCGATCGAATCCCGGACGGTCACCTCGCTGATGGCCATCGTGCCGGACAGCGAGTTCAGCGACCCGACCTTGATCGTGTCCCCGGAGGTGTCCACACAGGACGCCGCGGTGGACTCGCCGGCAGTGTCGGACGCCTTGCTGCCACAACCGGTCAGCACGAGCCCGATGGCGGCGAGCGCGGTCGGTGCAGCGAGGGCGCGCTTGGAGAAGGTGCGCATGTACGGGCCTTTCCGTCGGAGGACTTGGGGACCTCCGCAACCCGGGACATGTATCCGCCCCACGTATACAGAGGTGTATTCGTGGGGCGAACATTAAGTGGCGGTTGTTGCGTCTGAATGTCTGTCGGTGACGTGTTCGTGACGCGAATTACGGTTGCGTGAACAAGCGCTCACAGTGCTGACGGGCTGGCGGGATGCCGGTGCCTTTGCGGCCAATGTCACACCGGTTCAGTCGGATTGAACCGATGCGGCATCGGGCGCGTCAGCGGATCAGGTACGGGGAGACCGAACTCTGGTGCTCGCTGATGTCGAGTTGCTTGCCGAGCGGCGGGAAGGCGCGCTGAGGGCAGTTGACGCGCTCGCACACCCGGCAACCGGCGCCGATGGGGGTGCCCGGGTTGGAATCGTCGAGGTCGAGACCGTCGCCGTAGACGAGGCGGTGGGCGTGCCGGATCTCGCAGCCGAGCCCGATCGCGAAGATCTTGGCCGGCTGACCGTAGCGCTGGGCGCGACGTTCGACGGTCCGGGCGATCCACAGGTACCGGCGGCCGTCCGGCATCTGCGCGATCTGGTTCATGATCTTGCCGGGGTACGCGAACGTCTCGTACACGTTCCACAGCGGGCACGTGCCGCCGCTGGTGGAGAAGTGGAACCCGGTCGCGGACTGCCGCTTCGACATGTTCCCGGCCCGATCGACGCGGACGAACATGAACGGGACACCGCGCAGCTTCGGACGCTGCAGCGTCGAGAGGCGGTGGCAGATCGTCTCGTAGCTCACCGAGTAGAACGCGGACAGCCGCTCGATGTCGTATCGGAAGTCCTCGGCCACGTCGTGGAACTGGCCGTAGGGGAGGACCGTGGCCGCGGCGAAGTAGTTGGCCAGCCCGAGCCGGGCGAGCGCAACGGACTCGTCGCTGGTGAAGCCGCCCTCCGCCACCAGCTTGTCGAGCAGGTCGCCGTATTCGAGGTACGCCAGTTCGGTCGCGAACTTGAACACCTGCTGGCCGCCCGACAGGTGCGGCGAGATCTCCAGCAGCCGGGACTCGGGGTCGTACCGGTGCAGGACGTTCTCGCCGAGGTCGATGCGCTTGACGATCTGCACGTCGTGCACGGTCTGCAACCTGCGGGCGATCTCACCGCCGACGTCGCCGCGGTGGAACCGCATGCGCGCGGTCAGTTCCTCCGCCGCCGTGTCGAGTTCGTGCAGATAGTTTTGCCGCTGATAGAAGTAGTCGCGGACCTCCTCGTGCGGCATCGTGATCGAGCCGCTGCCGCTGCCGTCGCTGTAGCGGTCCTCCGTGGCGAGAGCCAGCTGCGCGGTGGTGTTGCGGAAGCGGCGGTGCATGTTGACCATCGCCTTCGCCAGACCCGGATGCGACGCCACCATCTCGGCGATCTCCTGGGCGTCAGCGTCGATGCCCATCTCCTGGTCCAAAGCCACCTCGCGCATCTCCGCGATCAGGCGGGTGTCGTCCTGGGACGAGAAGAACGTGGTGTCGACGCCGAACACCTCGCTGATCCGCAGCAGCACCGGCACCGTCAGCGGCCGGACGTCGTGCTCGATCTGATTGAGGTAGCTGGCGGAGATCTCCAGCGTCTTCGCCAGCGCCGCCTGGCTCAGTCCACGCTCGGTTCGGAGCTGACGCAACCGGGTGCCGACGAAGGTCTTGGACATACGGCAATGGTACCGGTGCAGGTCAGATGTGCGAACGGAACCTTCGCAAGATTTACTGCGCGGGTCGGGATGCGGTGCCGCGGGGCGAATGTACCTCTCGGCGCAGTGGAGGCGCTGAAAGGTACATTCGCCCCGCGCTCAGGCCTTGTTCTCCGAGCGCGGCGCGCCGATGCCCGGGTCGATCTGGAACGGACCCGACGCGGACGGTGCGACGGGGAAGTCGAACATCGCCGTCGGCAGGTACACCGTCGAGCAGGAGTTCGGGATGTCCACCACCCCCGACAGCCTGCCCTCGATCGGTGCGGCGCCGAGGAGGAGGTAGGCCTGCTCGGGGCTGTACCCGAACTTGGTGAGGTAGTCGATCGCGTGGAGACACGCCCGCTGATACGACAGGTGCGAGTCGAGATACTTCTGTTCCCCATCGAGGGTGACGGACGTTCCGGAGAACGCGAGCCACTCCGAGTACTGCGGGTCCGTGTTGCCGGGCATGAAGATCGCGTTCTCGGACACGCCGTACGTATCCATGCCGCCCTTGATGATGTCGACGCGCAGGTCGATGAAGCCGCCCATCTCGATGGCCCCGCAGAACGTGATCTCTCCGTCGCCCTGGGAGAAGTGCAGATCGCCGACGGACAGGTTCGCGCCGTCGACGAACACGGGGTAGAAGATGCGGCTGCCCTTGGTGAGGTTCTTGATGTCCTGGTTGCCGCCGTTCTCGCGTGGGGGCGCGGTGCGGGCGGCCTCGCCGGCGACGCGGTCGAAGTCGGCGCCCGACAGAGACCCGAGGACGGCGTCCTGCGGTTCGGGTGGCAGGGCGAGTGGGGGAACCCGGCCGGGGTCGGTGGCGATGAGCGCGCCCTCCCTCGAGTTCCACGTCGACAGGAGAGCCGCCGACGGCGCGGTGCCCATCAGCCCGGGGTGGACGATGCCGGTGAACGAGACGTGCGGGACGTGCCGCGACGTGGCGGTCTGACCGGAGAAGTCCCAGACGGCCTTGTAGGCGTCGGGGAACTGCTCGGTGAGGAATCCGCCGCCGTTGTGGCGGGAGAAGATCCCCGTGTACCCCCATCCCTGGCCGGCCAGGGGGCCGGAATCCTCCTGGGGGATGGGTCCGACGTCCAGGATGTCGACGATCAGCAGGTCGCCGGGCTTTGCGCCGTCCACGGCGAACGGTCCGGAGAGTGTGTGGACCGTGGTGAGGGGTGCGTTCAGGATGTCGTCGGCGGAGTCGTCGTCGTGGATGGCGCCGTCGAACCATTCGCGGCAGTGCACGCGGAAGGAGTCGCCCGGTTTCACCGTCACCGCGGCCGGGATGTCGGGGTGCCAGCGGTTGTGGCCGACGATCGCCTGATCGGTGAACTTCTTCGAGGAATCGAGCGGAAACAGCAGTTCGGGCATGTGCGCTCCTTCGGTGGCCGGTCAGGGACGAGGAAGTCGGCGGTGCAGGGGATTGCTCGTGAAGGGTGAACGCCCGGCCGTGGTCCGGGGTGGCGGACCGGTCACGACGTCCGGTTCGTGAGCCGACCTCTCGGTGCTGTCGAGGAGGTTCATCGCGGACGACGACCCGTGGCCGAGGCGCGGGGAGGACACGAGCCGGGCGGCGTCGCGGTCGCACCGGGGGCAGCGGGTGGTGCCGGGTACGTCGGCCATGGGGAACGACCGCTCGAACGGGCCGCAGTCGGCGGCGCATCGGAATTCGTACAGCGGCATCGTGGTGCCCTTCGCCGGAGGAGACCATTCGAGGTCACGGTAACCGACCAGATTGGTGATTGCAGTCACAACGGGCGCGTCGAGGGGTGTGCTGCACCGGGAAGGCGAGAGTCGCAGGGGCGGAAATATCTGTGTACGGCGAGTTGCGTGCATTTGGTTCACCACCTGCGACTTTTTGCTACTGGCGAGTATTTTTCCCCTCCGATCGGGCAGGTGTGGCGCCGACCTTTCTTAACAGTCTTTGCAAGGCGCTGTGAAAAGCTAGCCAAGATTGGCAGTAGCAACAGGTAGACGGCACTTTTTGCTTGTGTCATTCTCGGTAAGTACATACGAAGGGCCTGGCAAGGATGTGAAGCAGTACATCCGTACCGGACCAGAGATCGAAGAGAGTGGAGTCTTGATGTCGACCACCGGCACCCCGAAGACCGCAGCTGAAATCCAGCAGGATTGGGACACCAACCCGCGCTGGAAGGGAGTAACCCGCAACTACACGGCGGAGCAGGTCACCAAGCTCCAGGGCACCGTTGTCGAAGAGCAGACCCTCGCACGCCGTGGTTCCGAGATCCTCTGGGACCTCGTGAACAACGAGGACTACATCAACTCGCTGGGCGCGCTGACCGGCAACCAGGCCGTTCAGCAGGTCCGTGCAGGCCTCAAGGCCATCTACCTGTCCGGCTGGCAGGTCGCCGGTGACGCGAACCTGTCCGGACACACCTACCCCGACCAGAGCCTCTACCCGGCCAACTCGGTCCCGCAGGTCGTGCGCCGCATCAACAATGCGCTGCTGCGCGCCGACGAGATCGCCAAGGTCGAGGGCGACACCTCCGTCGACAACTGGCTCGCCCCGATCGTCGCCGACGGCGAAGCAGGCTTCGGTGGCGCGCTCAACGTCTACGAGCTGCAGAAGGCCATGATCGCGGCCGGCGTCGCCGGTTCGCACTGGGAAGACCAGCTCGCTTCGGAGAAGAAGTGCGGCCACCTCGGTGGCAAGGTCCTCATCCCCACGCAGCAGCACATCCGCACCCTGACCTCGGCTCGCCTCGCGGCCGACGTCGCGGACGTTCCCACCGTGGTCATCGCCCGCACCGATGCCGAGGCCGCGACCCTCATCACGTCCGACGTCGACGAGCGCGACCAGCAGTTCCTGGACGGAACCCGTACCGCCGAGGGCTTCTTCGGTGTCAAGAACGGCATCGAGCCCTGCATCGCTCGCGCCAAGGCGTACGCGCCGTACGCCGACCTCATCTGGATGGAGACCGGCGTGCCGGACCTCGAGGTCGCCAAGAAGTTCGCCGAGTCCGTTCGCAGCGAGTTCCCGGACCAGCTGCTCGCATACAACTGCTCGCCGTCCTTCAACTGGAAGGCGCACCTGGACGACTCGACCATCGCGAAGTTCCAGAAGGAGCTCGGCGCGATGGGCTTCAAGTTCCAGTTCATCACCCTCGCCGGCTTCCACTCGCTCAACTACGGCATGTTCGACCTGGCCCACGGCTACGCCCGCGAGGGCATGACCGCCTTCGTCGACCTGCAGGAGCGCGAGTTCAAGGCTGCCGAGGAGCGTGGCTTCACCGCCATCAAGCACCAGCGTGAGGTCGGTGCCGGCTACTTCGACCGCATCGCCACCACGGTCGACCCCAACACCTCGACGGCTGCTCTGAAGGGCTCCACCGAAGAGGGTCAGTTCCACTGAGCCTTGTCCTCCAAGGCTTCGACCGATCAAGGTTTCACCTGATCAACCCGACCCCGGGGAGGGGCCTGTAAGAGGGCCCCTCCCCGGGCGACGACTCCACTAGACGAAAAGGAGCTGACGTGACCAGCGAAAAGATTCAGCGCGTCGGCGTGATCGGCGCCGGGATCATGGGTGCCGGAATCGCTGAGGTGTGTGCTCGCGCGCACGTCGACGTTCTGGTGTTCGAGCAGACCCGCGAGCTTGCGGCGGCGGGGCGTTCGCGCATCCTGCGTTCGCTCGACCGCGGAGTGAGCAGCGGCAAGATCACCGAGCGTGAACGTGAGCAGGCTGCCTGGCGGCTGCGGTTCACCTCCGATCTCGGTGATTTCGCGGACCGGCAGCTCGTCGTGGAGGCCGTCGTCGAGGACGAGAAGGTGAAAAGCGAAATCTTCACCGAGCTCGACGAGGTCGTGACGGATCCGAACGCGGTGCTGGCGTCCAACACGTCGTCGATCCCGATCATGAAGCTGGGCATCGCCACGAAGTCCCCGGACCGGGTCATCGGGATGCACTTCTTCAACCCCGTTCCGGTGCTTCCCCTCGTCGAGCTGGTGACCACGCTCAAGACGAGCAAGTCGGTGTCCGAGCGGGCCGAGGCCTTCGCGAGCGACGTGCTGGGCAAGCAGGTCGTCCGTTCCGCGGACCGTTCCGGGTTCGTCGTCAACGCCCTCCTGGTGCCGTACCTGCTCTCCGCGATCCGCATGGTGGAGTCCGGGTTCGCGACGAAGGAAGACATCGACAAGGCAACGGTTCTCGGTCTCGCACACCCGATGGGTCCGCTCGCGCTGACCGACCTGGTGGGCCTGGACACGGTCAAGTCCATCGCCGACTCCATGTACGAGGAGTTCAAGGAGCCCCTGTACTCGGCGCCGCCACTGCTGCTTCGCATGGTCGAGGCCGGGTTGGTCGGCAAGAAGTCCGGCGCGGGCTTCTACGAGTACGGCGACAACGGCCGTGCCAGCAAGAAGGCCAGCTAGTAGGTAGGTAGGCGACTACACCTGTGCGCCTTTCACGACCACTGGCGGTTGTGAGAGGCGCACAGGTGCATCGAGCCCAGAGGCATTCTCAGCCACTGGACTGAGCCCAGAAAGGTCGACCGCATGTCCAGCACCGCAGCATACGGATCCAGCATCCTGGGGTATCCCCGCATCGGACCTCGCCGCGAACTCAAGCGTGCCCTCGAGTCCTACTGGCACGGCACGAGCACGAAGGAAGAACTCGTCGCCGTCGCCCGGGACCTCCAGGAGGAGACGTGGAGTGAGCTCGCCGCGACCGGTCTGACCCAGGTCCCGGGCAACACGTTCTCCTACTACGACCACGTACTCGACAACGCGCTGCTGTTCGGTGCCGTGCCGGAGCGGTTCAAGCCACTCGAGAACGAGCTCGATCCGCTGGACTTCTATTTCACCCTGGCGCGTGGCCGGCCGGACTTCCCGCCGCTCGAGCTGGTGCGGTTCTTCGGCACCAACTACCACTACCGTCAGCCCGAACTGGACGAAAATTCCGAGTTCTCCCTGCGGTCCGAGACCGTGATGGATGAGTTCGAGCGGGCGAAGGCGCGCGGGATCGAACTGCGTCCCGTGGTCCTCGGCCCGGTGTCACTGCTCCTGCTGTCGAAGGTCGGTCCGACGTCGAAGCGGTACGGTTTCTCGACCCTCGACCTGCTGGACAAGGTGCTGCCGGAGTACGAGCGGCTGTTCGAGCAGCTCGCGAAGGCCGGCGCCACGTGCGTCCAGCTGGACGAGCCGTCGTTCACCGAGGACCGCACACCGGAAGAACTGGCCGCGTTGGCTCGGGCGTACGAGAAGCTGTCGCACGCACCGCTGCGTCCCCGCATCCTCGTCACCGGTCCGTACGGGCATCTCGGGGAGGCTCTCGCCGTCCTCGCCTCCACCAAGGTGGAGGCCCTCGGGCTCGACCTCGTCAGTCACCGGCTGAGCGCCGACGAGCTGATGAAGATCCCGGGCATCAAGCGCAAGCGCATCTACGCCGGTGTCGTCGACGGCCGCAACGTGTGGCGCGTCGACCGGTACAACACGCTGACGTATCTGAACACGCTGAAGGACGTCGTGCCGGATCTCGTGGTGTCGACGTCGACGTCGTTGCTGCACGTGCCGTACGACGTGCTGTCCGAGTACGACATCCCGGGTGATGTGGCGGACCGGCTCGCGTTCGCGAAGCAGAAGGTCGGCGAGGTGGTCTCGCTGGCCAAGGCGCTCACCGAGGGTCCGTCCGACAAGTGGCGCAAGCGTCCCACGTCGGTGCACTTCAAGCTCAAGCACGCGGTGCGCGCACGGGTCAACGCGATCAAGCCGGGCGACCGTATCCGGGTTCCGTACGAGGAGCGGCGGGTCGCCCAGCAGGAGCGACTGAACCTGCCGCTGGTTCCGGCGACGACGCTGGGCTCGTTCCCGCAGACGGGCGCGATCCGGCAGGCCCGGTACGAGCTGGGTGAGGGACGCCTCGAGTGGAAGGAGTATTACAAGCGGATCCAGGCCGAGATCGAAAGCACGATCCGGTTGCAGGAAGACATCGGTCTCGACGTCTTCGTGCACGGTGAGCACGAGCGCAACGACATGGTGCAGTACTTCGCGGAGCTTCTCGAGGGGTATGCCTTCACCCACAACGGCTGGGTGCAGGCTTACGGCTCGCGGTGTACACGTCCGCCGATCCTCTACGGGGACGTGTCGCGGCCGAAGCCGATGACCGTCGAGTGGATCGCGTACGCGCAGTCGCTGACGGACAAGCCGGTCAAGGGAATGCTCACGGGTCCGGTGACAATGATCGCGCGGTCGTTCGTCCGCCAGGATCAGCCGCTGTACGAGACGGCCGACCAGTTGGCGCTGGTGATCCGTGACGAGATCGCCGACCTCGAGGCGGCGGGTATCGCGATCATCCAGGTCGACGAACCGGCGATCCGGGAACTGCTGCCGTTGCGCGAGAACGGCCGCGAGGCGTATCTGGAGTGGGCGGTCGACGCCTTCCGTCTCGCGACGGGCGGGGCGAAGCCGGAGACGCAGATCCACACGCATCTCACGTACACGAGCCGGGCGTCGGTGGTCGACGCCATCGAACGGCTCGATGCGGACGTGACGGCGATCGTGGCGACGCGCTCCATCACCTGGGTGCTCGATGCCATCAAGGAGCGCGCGCTCACCCACGGTGTCGGTCCGGGTGTGTACGAGAGCCGGTCGGCCCGGATTCCGGACATCGACGAGTTGGACGAACTGCTCACGGAGGCGAGCGAGTCGGTCTCCCTCGAACGGTTGTGGGCCAACCCGGACGGTGGCCTGAAGACACGGCACTACTGGCAGCTCGAGCCTTCGCTGCGCAACATGGTGGCGGCCGCGAAGCGTCTGCGCCGACGGGCCGAGAAGGAAGAATTCGAGGACTGAATCCTCGGGCGTGTTCGGGGTCACCGCGTCAGCGGCGGCCCCGAACGTGCGTTCGGTCGTGCAAACATGTAGGCATGTAAGCATGGTTACCGCAGCCGCATACGCAGTCACGTCCAGCGAAGGCTCCTTCGAGAAGACCACTATCGAACGCCGCGAGCTCGGACCGCTCGACGTGCTCATCGAGATCAAGTTCGCCGGCATCTGCCACTCCGACATTCATACCGCCCGCAACGAGTGGGGCAGCACGCACTATCCGGTCGTGCCCGGTCACGAGATCGCGGGCGTGGTGAGCGCGGTCGGCTCCGGCGTCACGAATCACCAGGTCGGCGACCGGGTGGGTGTCGGCTGCTTCGTCGACTCCTGCGGCGAATGCGACGCCTGCCGGGCCGACGAGGAGCAGTACTGCGTCAACCGTGTGACCGGCACGTACAACGCCCAGGGGCGCGACGGCGAGTGGACACAGGGCGGCTACTCGACGCACATCGTCGTGACGGAACGATTCGTCCTGTCCATCCCCGACGGCCTGGAACTGGACGTCGCGGCGCCGCTGCTCTGCGCAGGGATCACGCTGTACTCACCTCTCGCACACTGGGGAGCCGGACCGGGCAAGAAGGTCGCCGTCATCGGGATGGGCGGCCTCGGACACGTCGGCGTGAAGATCGCGCATGCGATGGGAGCCGAGGTCACCGTGCTCAGCCAGTCCCTCGGCAAGAAGGACGACGGCCTGAAATTCGGTGCCGACCACTACTACGCCACCTCGGATCCGACCACGTTCACGCAGTTGCGCAGAGAATTCGACCTCATCGTCAACACTGTCTCGGTGAATCTCGACATCGACGCGTACATGTCGATGCTTGCGATCAACGGAACCCTGGTCGAACTGGGGTTGCCGGAGAAGCCGATCGAGGTGCGCGCGTTCAGTCTCGCAGCCAACCGTCGCAGCCTGGCCGGTTCGATGGTGGGTGGCATCGCTCAGACGCAGGAGATGCTGCATTTCTGCGCCGAGCACGGTATCGGTGCCGAGATCGAGGTGATTTCCGCGGACGAGATCGACGGCGCGTACGACCGCGTGGTCGGGAGCGACGTGCGGTACCGATTCGTGATCGACACGGCAACGATCTGACCCCTACGCGTCACCGAGTTGATCTCGCAGTGACGCCAGTGTCTTCGCCAGCAGCCGGGACACGTGCATCTGCGAGATACCGACTCGGTCGGCGATCTGGGTCTGTGTCATGTTGCCGAAGAACCGCAGCATGAGGACGGTCCGCTCGCGTTCAGGGAGCGATTGGAGCAGGGGGCGCAGGGTTTCGTGGTTCTCGACGTCGTCCATCGCGGCGTCGTAGTCGCCGAGTGTCTCCACCATGGACAGCTCGCCGGTCCGGTCCGACGACGTGTTGTCGACGGAAACGGTCTGGTACGCGTTGCCGGCGAGGAGCCCCTGCGCCACCTCCTCCTGTTCGAGGTCCAGGTGTTCGGCGAGTTCGCTGACGGTGGGGGCGTGGCCGAGGCTCTGGGACAGTTCGGCGACGGCCTGGCTGAGCGCAAGGTGCAGTTCCTTCATCCGGCGGGGTACCCGCACGGCCCACCCGGTGTCGCGGAAGTGCCGGCGTACCTCGCCCATGATGGTGGGGACGGCGAACGACACGAAGTCGGATCCCCGCTCGACGTCGAACCGGTCGACCGAGTTGACCAGCCCGAGGCGCGCGACTTGAACCAGATCGTCGTGCGCCTCGCCACGGCCGTCGAAACGGCGTGCGATGTGCTCGGCGAGTGGAAGACAGCGCGTCACGACGGCGTCGCGCACTCTGCTGCGCCGGGGATCGTCCTCGTCGAGGGCTGCCATCTGTTCGAACAGTGCTGTGACGTCCTGATACTCGTCCGGCCAACGGGCCGTGTGCCCCCCACTGTGAGTATGGGACGTCACAGACTCAGGCCGTTCTTCACCTTGGTGAATTCCATGGTGGTCACGAATCCCGCGGTGGCGGGGTCGGGCTCCTGTTTCAGATCGACCGAATCGGTGAGAGCGTTGAGTACGTGCCAGGCGAACGAACGCTCGCCGAGGGAGTCGACCGAGGTGGTAGTGCTCGATACGTCGACTCGCAGGGTGTTGTCGAGATATTGCAGCCGGCACACCAGGACCGCGTCCGGTGTCGCGCGGACGATCAGCTGGGTACAGATCTCGTCCATGGCCAGTTTGATGTCGGCGATGGAGTCGAGGTCGAAATCTTCGTGGATGGCAACGGTTGCTGCCAGGGCGCGCAGTACGGAGAGCTGATCGGGCGTTGCTCGCACGCGCAGTTCGACGACGGGATGTGTGTGATCCTGGTCGGGTTCGATTGTCTTGGCGATGGCCATGAGACCTCCGGGTCGGGCGTACCGTGCTGTCGGCGGGCGGTGGGTCGGCTCGCGCTGCTGAGAAGTCAGGGTAGCGATCCGGCGACACCGCAGGTGGAATACCGCAGAACAGGACCGATCAAACCAGTCCGATCAGTACGTTTGCCCGAGTAATGTGGGCGGCACGATCAGCGTTCCTGAGGCCCTCGGCAGGGTCATGGTGGTCACGGGAGACGAGTGGGATGCCTGACGAGATTCACCTGCACACGTTGACGAGTGATGTCGAGACTGTGCAGGCCGACGCGGTCACCGCGTCGCTCGACTCCGTGCTCGGGTTGCTCGAGCCCGAGGGCGAGACCGACGCCGTGCTGCTCACGCTGTGCCGGCGGGTAGTCCAGGCGTTCCCCGGTGCGGCGATGGCCGGGATCACTGTTCTCCGGGCGACGGGTCCCGTCACGGTGGCCGCGACGTCGGACGAGCTCGAAGCACTCGAGGAGTTGCAGTACCGCTTCGGCGAGGGTCCTGCGCTCGACGCCGTGCGCTCCCGCGAGACCGTGCGGGCCGACCGCGTCGCCGCGCACGAGAGGTGGCCGGCGTACGCCGCGAGTTCCGAACCGGCCGGCGTCCACAGCTACCTGTCCGTACCCCTGCCCGTCGCCGAGCAGTCAGCCGCGCTGAATCTGTACGGACTGTTGCCGCACGCCTTTCACCAGATGGACGCGTCGGTGCTCGAGTTGTACGTCGAGGCGGCAGCGGTCGCGGTGCGCAACGCGCGGCGGTACAGCGAGGCGAGAAATCTGATCGAGCAGCTTCGTATCGCCCTCCGGTCCCGCTCCGTCATCGACCAGGCGAAGGGAATCGTGATGGCGTTGCGGGGTCTCGACGCCGAGACCGCGTTCGACGTCCTCGTCACGCGTTCGCAGCGGGAAAACGTCAAGCTGCGTGTGGTCGCAGAACGTGTCGTCGCGGCTGTTTCGGCCCGTACAACCGTGCATAACGGTTTGTAATCGCCCACCAGGGCAAATGAGAGCCCGAGTATCTGTTATTTCCTTGTGACACATCACAGGCGGGAGTAGTCTCGAACCGAGGTTGAACACACAGCCGATGTCGGGAAGCGCTGCCGTAGCAGACAGTGTCATGTGTCCGAGGTCGGGTCTGTCTGCAGGTGCTCCGCTTCCCCACTCAATGTTCGAGATGGGGTGAGCCATGTCTGTTGGTCCAGGGGTCCCAGAACCTGAAATGGCGTGTTCGGGCACGGAGTTCGGTACCACGTACAAGCCGAGGGTAACGCTCTCGGCAGTCGGTTCCGCTCCGACACGCTGTGCAAGCGCGGAATTCACTTCCGAGCGTCTAGGTTCCGGGGTGATGTTGGTAGGGGTGCGAGGCGAGATCGACCTGTTCAGTGCACCGGGGTTCCGCGACTACGTGTGCACACGGATCTCGCCCGAGGGGCAGTTCATCCTCGACATGTCGAAGGTGGATTTCATCGGAACAGCGGGTTTGTCGGTGCTCGACACCGTCCACGCGACGAACGTCCGGGACGGGCGGACGTGGGCGATGATCTGCGGCCGGCCGGTATATCGGCTGCTCAGGGCCGCGGGCCAGGAGTCGAGCTACCCGTGCTTCGCTTCCGTGGACAGTGCCCTCGGGGCCTGGCACGGCCGAACGGCCTGACCGTCCGAACCGGCGCCCGAAGTCAGTGGGCGCCGGTTCGACTCGTGCGCGGAGGAGCCGACACGCAGCGGCCGTAGGCGCGGAGGGTGTCGGTGGCGACACGGTCCCACGAGTAGCGGGCGCGGGCGCGATCGCAGCCCGCCATGCCGTATCCCGTGCGCAGGGCGTCGTCGTCGAAGATCTGTCGCAGGGCCTCGGCCAGGCGGACCGGGTTGCGCGGTGAGATGAGGCGTCCGGTGATGCCGTCGACCACCGTGTCCCGCATACCGCCGACGGCGGACGCCACCACCGGGGTACCGCAGGCCATCGCCTCGAGCGGAACCATGCCGAACGGCTCGTACCACGGGGTGCACACGACGGCATCCGCCGAGCGCAGCAGCGAGGGCATGGCGTTTCTCGGCACGCGCCCGACGATCCGTACCCGGTTGCGCACCTTCGCCTCACGGGCCAGTGTCAGCAGTCGCGACGCTTCGGGGTCGTCGGCGACGTCGTCGGCGGCCGGCCCGCCCGCGATGACGAGTTCGGTGTCGGGAAAGTGGGTGAGCGCCTCGATGGCGGTGTCGAAGCCCTTGCTCGGCGCCAGCCGGCCGACCATGACGAGGCGATGGCGTTTGCCCTTCTCGTCGGCGCGGCCGTCGGGCGTGAACTCGGCGACGTCGACGCCGGACGGAACCACGGACGTTCGCGAGCGCGGCAGGCCGAGGTGGGAGAGTTCGAACACCTCGTCGGTGCACGTCGCCACGACCCGGGTGGCTCCGCGGGCGATCAACTGTTCCAAGTGAATTCGGTTGTGGGTGCTCGACGAATCCGCGCGCTCGAAACGCTGCTCGACCACCCCGAGCGCATGGAATGTCTGGACCACCGGAATGCCGAGCGTGCGGGCGGCGAGTTGCGTCGCGATCCCGGACATCCAGTAGTGGGCGTGGACGATGTCGGGCCGCTCGGCTTCCCATTCGGTCTTCAGGAAGCTGCCGAATGCCCCCATCAGCGGCAGGATCTCGGCCTCGGACATCCGCCGCGCGGGCCCGACCGGGACGTGCACCACGGTATGCCCGCCGGGGGTCGTGACCCGTTCCGGGGCGTCCTCGCTGTCCGCCCGGGTGTAGACGGTGACGTCGTGCCCCTCTCGCGTGAGTGCGGCCGACAGTTCGGCGAGGTGAATACTCTGCCCCCCGACGTCGGCGCCGTCCGAGACGTCGAGAGGGCTGGCGTTGGCCGAGACCATCGAAATCCTCAATCGTCTCGAGGTGCCGACGGCTGCAGTTCTCATCGGCTGCCCGCCGCACACGGGAGATCTCGGTTCGCGATGAATGGCCGTCATGCCACGGGGATTCCCGAACTTCGGGTTTGTAAACCGACCGGCTAGCACTCTGTCACAGGACAGGTCGCATGGGCCGGCCGGTGTTGCGTTCTAGTACCAGCGCCGCCTGCCGCCGACCGCACGCCCGGTGGCGCCGAGAATCCACAGGATCGCGCCGATCACCAGGAGGATGATGCCGATGGTCCACAGCCAGGTGAGGCCGGTGAGCCATCCGATCAGGAGCAAGATCAGTCCGAGCACGATCATGACGTTCCTCGATTCTTCATCCCACCGGGGTGACGAGAGAGTCCGATCCCGGACCCTCCCGCACCCCGTCGACTCCTGCGCCCATTGCGTAGGTCAGATGCCCGCCGAGCGCGCCGCCGATGCCGATCGCGAGTAGTCCCGCGGTGCTCGTGGCGACTGCGCGTGCGTCCGTTCCGTGTCTGCGGCGAAGGTAGGACGCGAGCATGGCCGTGATGCCGATGGCGTTGGCCTCGGCGTGGATCAGGCCGACGCGGCGCTGACGCGTATCGCGTTCGGACCAGTCCGCCCAGCCGGTCACCAACGTCGGGGGAGTGGCGAGCAGTCCCAGGCCGATCAGCCTGCGTGCGCCGACGTGATCGCGGAATGCCAGATCGAAGACGGTCGCGCCGACCCACGCCCCGATGGGGAGGCTGACGAGAACGGGATGCACGGGGTGCCCGAGCCAGGATCCGCGTAACACCGCGCCCGCGTCGGACGAACCGAGCGCCCCCTGGATCCTCTGTTGCAGGAACCGGCTGCCGCCGTCGAGGAACCCGGCGGACTCCGCCTTCCGGAACAGGCTCTCGAGGTTCATGATGTCCGATTACCCAGGGCGGCGCGAAGAAAACCGGCCTACCTTGTCGTCGATGCAGGTCGGGCGTAGCGTCGGGACCACGTTCTCGAAGGTGAGGTGAGTGCCGTGAAACTCAATCTCTTCGCTGCTTGGGTCAGCTTCGCTCTCGTGCTGTTGTCGGTGGTCTGTCTCGGCGGGTTCCTCGTCGCCGCAGGCTCGGGGCAGGGCGGCTGGGCGGTGATCTCCGGATCTCTGTGCGTCGTCGCGCTGGCCGGAGCGATGGCGCTGTACGGCGGAACCGTGCGTCACGATCACAGGTTGCACCACGAATCGCCGCACCTCTTCTGACGGCGGCATTTCCGGGCGGCCTCAGGATTCCGCGAGTCTCCGCTTCTCCGCTTCGATGTCGAAATTGGCGGGCGGCCAGTCGAGGTCGAGCTTCTCCAGGGCGTCGATCAGCAGCTCGGTGACCGCGATCCGGCTGTACCACTTGCGGTCGCACGGAACCACATACCACGGCGCGTAATCGGTCGACGTCTCGTCGAGCATCGCCTGATACGCGTCCTGGTACGCGGGCCACAGCGTGCGCCCGTCGACGTCCGAGGGGTTGTACTTCCAGTACTTGTCCCGGCGTTCCAGCCGTTCGAGCAGCCGCGACTTCTGTTCGTCGAGGGATACGAACATCGCGACCTTCACCAGCGTCGTGCCGCCGGCGACGAGCTCCTTCTCGAATTGGTTGATCTCGTCGTAGCGGCCGCTCCAGATTTCCTGGGGCACGAGATCGTGAACCCGGACCACCAGTACGTCCTCGTAGTGCGACCGGTCGAACACACCGAGTTGCCCGCCGCGGGGCAGGGCCTTGTTGATCCGCCACAGGAAGTGGTGGCGCTTCTCCTCGGGAGTGGGCACGCCGAACGACGCGTGATCCACGCCCTGCGGATCCACGTGCCCGATGACGTGGCGGACCATCCCACCTTTACCCGCGGTGTCCATGCCCTGGAGCACGAGGAGCACCGACCGGCGATCCCCGGATCGACCGTTGGCGTAGAGCTTCTCCTGGAGGGAGGACAGCACCGTCCCGCGTTCCTCGAACAGCCGCTGCCCGTCCGCCTTGTCACCGGCGAATCCGGGTGTGCCTCCGCAATCGAGTTCGGCGATGCGCTGACCCGGACGAAACCGCAGGGCCTCGATTGCCGGCGTCGTCCAGAATCCGCGTGCGTTGTCTGCCATGTGCAAACAGTGCCACAGGGGCGTTATATGGAGGAATGGGCGGCGAGGTGCATCGTTGCCGTGTCCTGGTGATCGGGACGGGCTTTTCCGGTCTGGGCACGGCCATCCAACTCCGCAAGCGAGGCCGCGACGACTTCATCCTGCTGGAGAAGGCGCGGGAGGTCGGCGGCACCTGGCGGGAGAACACGTACCCGGGCTGCGCGTGCGACGTGCCCTCGCATCTGTATTCGTTCTCGTTCGAGCCGAACTCGGACTGGACGCAGATGTGGTCGGGGCAGGAGGAGATCTTCGACTATCTGCACGGCCTGGCCGACAAGTACGACCTGCGGCGCAACATCCATTTCGGCCGCACGATGACGGGTGGGTACTGGGACGCCGAACGTCAACGGTGGCACATCGACACCGAGTCGGGAGACGAGTACGTCGCCCAGTTCGTCGTCTCCGGGATCGGCGCCCTCCATATCCCGAATGTCCCCGATCTGCCCGGCGCCGACACGTTCGCGGGCACGGCGTTCCACTCGGCGCAGTGGAACCACGACTACGACTTGCGGGGCAAGAAGGTCGCGGTGATCGGCACGGGGGCCAGTGCCGTCCAGTTCGTTCCCGAAATCGTGGGCGACGTCGCGGAGTTGCAGTTGTATCAGCGGACGCCGCCGTGGGTGATACCCCGTCTGAACGTCGGTATTCCGCCGAAGGCGCGGCGACTGTTCGGCCGGGTTCCGCTCACGCGCCGGATGTTGCGTGCCGTCGTCTACTGGTTGCACGAGTCGTTGGCGCTCGGGTTCAACGGGCATCCCCGCCTGATGCGGCCGATCGAGAAGCTGGCGCGGAAGAACCTGAACAAGACCGTCACCGATCCGGTACTCCGCCGCAAGCTGACCCCGTCCTACAGCATCGGCTGCAAGAGAATCCTCGGGTCGGGCGACTATTACCCGGCGCTGATCTCACGGAAGTCGGAAGTGATCACGGAGGGTATTGCGGAGGTCCGTCCGCACAGCATCGTCGCGGGAGACGGGACGGAACGGGAGGTCGACGCGATCATCTACGGCACCGGATTCCACGTCACCGACGGTTTCGAGAGTGTCGACCTGACGGGAGTCGACGGGAGGCACCTCGCCGAGGAATGGAAGGAGCACGGAATTCGTACCCACCTCGGTATCACCGTCGCGGGTTACCCCAACGCGTTCTTCCTCCTCGGCCCCAACACCGGCCTCGGTCACAATTCGGTGGTGTTCATGATCGAGTCGCAGATTCGTTACGTCCTGCGGCTGATGGATCTCGTCGACCGGCGCGGCGCCGATTCCGCGGTGGTCCGGCCGACGGTGCAAAGCAGCTTCAACACCGACATCCAACAGAAATTGGCGAAAGGGGTGTGGTCCAGCGGCGGGTGCGTGAGCTGGTACCTGGACTCGCATGGCGTCAATCGCACGATCTGGCCGGGTTCGACCGTGCGCTACTGGCGGCAGACGCGGTCGGTCGATCCCGCGGACTTCGAGTTCACGCCCGGCTGAACGGCGGGGGCGTCACTCCGTCGACGAGATGGCTTCCCCAGAGGTCCACTCCGGTGATCCGCGCGGTGGCCGTGCCTTCCGGGCTGGTGATCTGTAGTTCGGTGCCGGCGGACAGGTCTGCATCTGCACCGAGGGCGTCCGTCAGGGTGCGGACGCGGCCGTGCCAGACGTACCGACCGCTGATGGGTTCGAAGTTTCCCGCCAGCTGGACCTGCACGGTCACGGCGGGACGGTCGCCGACGACGATGTCGGCGGGGCCGCGGTAGCCCTCTTCTTCCTCGTGTTCGTTCACACGGGCAAGTTTACCTGTAACTTCTAGTTACACAAGAATGGATCGGCCTTAGTCGGCCTCGGCCGCAGGCGGCAGCAGCGGGTGCGGGATCGCATTGAATCGCGCGGGCGAGCCGTTGACGGCAGCGATGCCGGTGACGCCGCCCCAGGTCATCATCGTGAGGTAGTTGATCAGATCCTCGACCGACATGGACCGGTTGGAGATCCACCAGTGCGTTGCCAACTGCACACCGCCGACGATTCCGTACGCCCAGGGGACGGCTCCGCCGGAGTCCATCTCCATCTGCCGCAGCCGCTCGCCGAGAACGGTGGAGAGCACCTCCGCGATCATCCGTTCCGAATCGGCGACCGTCTCGCGGCCGGGGCCGGAGCCGTTGGCCATGATGTACAGGTAGACGTCGGGATCCGACGCCACCGTCTCGACGTACGCCGTGATGGTGGCGCGGGTCAGCTCGAAGTCGTCGAGGTCTCCGCCGATGGCCTCGTAGATCCGCGGGGCGAGCGTGGTTTCCACGTAACGCGCCATGGTCGCGTTCGTCAGATCGCTCTTGTCCGCGAAATAGCGGTACAGCACGGTCTTGGAGACACCGATCTCGGATGCGATCTCGTCCATGCCGATGTCCCGTCCGCGCAGGCGGATGGCGGCGATCGTGCCGTCGACGAGTTCTTCTCGGCGTGCGATTTTGTGCTCACGCCAGCGGCGCTTGCGCCCATCGGGCTTTGCTGCCTTGTCCAGCTTCGTCATCGACTCGGTCACCTGCTCGGGATCCTTCACGCCGTCGTTCGCCACTGACTCTCTTCACATCCGTTTCGTGTCGCGATCTCCTGTCAGCTTAGTGCTCGGGTCTTGTCGCCCGGCACAACGCCGTCTGTGCGGGCGCGCGTCCGACGGCTGGGCGGCCGCCTCCGCGCCGACCTTGGGCACAATGGCGTCTGTGGACCAACTGAGCCTTTCCGCCTTCGACGACGACGCGAAGCGCCGCGATCTCCGCAAGATGAAGGCTGTCGCGACGGGCTTCCTCGTGTTCGCCACGGTGGTCTACCTCGTGTGCAGGTGGCAGGAATCCCGGGGCGCGGGGGCGTGGGTCGGCTACGTGCGGGCCGCGTCGGAGGCAGGCATGGTCGGTGCGCTGGCCGACTGGTTCGCGGTGACGGCCCTGTTCCGGCATCCGCTCGGGTTGCCGATCCCGCACACCGCGATCATCAAGCGCAAGAAGGACCAGCTGGGGGCGAGCCTCAGCAACTTTGTCGGCCAGAACTTCCTCGCCCCCGAAGTGGTGTCCGCCAAGGTCGAGGCCGCGGAGATCCCGCTGCGGCTGGGCACGTGGATGGCGCAGCCCAAGCATGCCGCGCGCGTGGCTGCCGAGACGGCCACCATCCTGCGCGGGTTCGTCGAGATCCTGCGCGACGAGGACGTGCAGCAGATCATCGACAGCACACTGGTGCGCAGGCTGGCCGAGCCACAGTGGGGGCCGCCGATCGGGCGCGTGCTCGGCGAACTCCTGCGCGAGAACCGGCAGCTGCCGATCCTGGATCTGCTCGCCGAGCGGGCGCACCAGTGGGCGCTCGGGAGCCAGGAGACCATCGACCGGATCGTCAGCCGCGATTCGCCCGCCTGGTCGCCCAAGTTCGTCGACGCCATGCTCGGCGAGAAGATCCACCGGGAACTCGTCGAATTCACGTGGAAGGTGCGTTCCGATCCGGAGCACGAGGTGCGGCAGGCGGCCAACCGCTTCCTCGTCGACTTCGCCGACGACCTGCAGAACGACCCCGCGACCATGCAGAAGGCCGAGAAGATCAAGGCCGAGATCATGGGACGCGAGGAGGTGACCGGCCTCGCCGCGGCGACGTGGACGGTCGCCAAGCGCCTGATCATGGAATCCGTCGACGACCCGAACAGCACGCTGCGCACGAAGGTCGCGGAGAACGTCGTGCGATTCGGCGAGCGGCTGCGCGACGACCACGAGCTGAGGGCCAAGGTCGACGGGTGGGTGCTTGCCGGCACGCGCTACGTCGTCGTCCACTACACCGACGAGGTCACCGCGATCATCTCCGACACCGTCGAGCGCTGGGACGCCGAGGAGGCGTCCAAGAAGATCGAGCTGCAGGTGGGACGGGATCTCCAGTTCATCCGCATCAACGGCACCGTGGTCGGTTCGATCGCGGGCCTGCTGATCTACACCTTCTCGACGTTGTTGTTCGGCTGACAACCGCCTCGGCGGAGGGTCCGCTAGCTGGGTGCTAACAGAGTGCTTGCAATTGCTAGCACCCTGCTTTAGGCTTGGTTCTGCCCAGCAACACGGAGGACTGATGGCAAGCGATGATCGCGACGCAGCCGGTGCAGGAGATCTGGCAGCTCGCGTAGTCAGCAACGCCGCTCACGACATCGGAGGTTTCATTCGTGCCCAGCGCGAAGCAGCCCAGGTGTCGATGCGGCAGCTGGCGCAGCTGGCCGGTGTCAGTAATCCGTATCTGAGTCAGATCGAGCGTGGGTTGCGCAAGCCCTCGGCCGAGGTGCTTGGGCAGATAGCCAAGGGTCTCCGGGTGTCTTCGGAGGTCCTGTACGTCCAGGCGGGTTACCTCGAGCAGCGGCCACACGGTCCCCTCCGTGACGCTCTGCTCGCGGATACGGCCATCACCGAGCGGCAGAAGCAAGTGCTGCTCGAGATCTACGAGTCGTTCTGTCGTGAGAACGAATCGGCGGAAGCGGCCGAATCCCGGACGTCCGAGCTTCGGACAGAAGAACACCAGCGTTCTGATTCCCAGACGCCTGAACCAGAACCCCCCACCGTTGAACAGGAGAAAGCCGATGACTGACCAGAAGACCATCGACAGCGTCAAGACCTCGCTGTATGCGGCCGTAGGCGCCGGAGACGTAGTCGTGCAGGCCGTGGCCGACGTCGTCGCCCAGGTCCGCTCGCGCGCCGAGTCCACCCAGGGTGACGTCGAGGAGCGTGTCGGCGGCGCCAAGGAGCGCATCGCCGGGCTCCAGGAAGAGGTCACCGAGGGCGTCGAGAACCTTCGCGACCGCCTCGCCGGACTGCCGTCCGAGCTGCCCGAGGAGCTTGCCGAGCTGCGTGAGAAGTTCACCGCCGACGAGCTGCGCAAGGTCGCCGAGGCCTACCTGAAGGTCGCATCCGACCTGTACACGTCGCTCGCCGAGCGTGGCGAGGACACCGTCGAGCGCATCCGTAAGCAGCCGGTCGTCGAGGAGGGGATCGGCCGCGCCGAGACCGCCTTCGGTGACGCCGTCGAGCTGACCGAGGAAGCTCTCGGCACCGTGGCCCGCCAGACGCGCGCCGTGGGTGAGCAGGCCGCGAAGCTCGCGGGCCGCGCGTCGGGTCGCATCTCCGACACCGCCGAGGGGCTCGGCGAGGCCATCGCCGACGCCGGCGACGAGGCTGCCCTGAAGGTTCTCGACCTGGGCGACCAGGCCGAGGAAGCGTCGAAGGGCGCTGCTGATCGCGTCACCGCCACCGCGGCCGACGTCCAGGCTCGCGCCGACAACGCCGTCCCGGCCAAGCACGCCGCTCCGGCGAAGAAGGCTGCTCCGGCCAAGGCTGCGGCAACTCCGGCCCCGGCCCCGGCCCCGGCCAAGAAGGCTGTTCCGGCCAAGAAGGCTCCTCCGGCCAAGAAGGCTTGATCCTTCACGCTTTTCGGCCCCCGCACATTCGGTGCGGGGGCCGTTTGCGTGTCGACCTCGTAGGATGGGGCTGTGATTCAAGTTGACGGCGTCGTCTCGGTGATCTTGTTGGTGATTCGCATCGTCGCCCTGGGCGGTGCTGCATACGCGCTGTTCCACGCGGCTCGCCAGCGCAAAGACGCGTTCACCGCCGTGGACAAGTTGAGCAAGCCGATCTGGCTGAGCATTCTCGCGGTCGCATTCCTCGTCCTCCTGCTGTTCCCCGCCGTGCAGTTGTTCGGCATCGTCGCGGTCGTCGCGGTGTGCGTCTATCTCGTGGACGTGCGCCCGCGCGTCGACGACGTGCAGCGCGGGCCTCGCTGGTAGCCGCACCACACCCATGCGCACGCAAAGTCTTGGACCTCTTGCGCCCAAACGATGACAATGTACATTGTGACAATGCTATTGTGGTGACACGGCTACCGAGGAGCTGACATGTCCGTCGTCCACCTGCGTGACTCAGCGAGCGATGCCCACCCGACGTCCCGTCTGACGCGAACCGGCGATCGCCAGGACACCGCGGCCCGTCTGCTCGCCTCCGCCGCGCGCAAGTCGTACGACCCGCTGATCGAGGTCGACTGGGAGGCGCCGATCCCGGAAGACCGGTACGGTATGACCCCGGAGTGGTGCAGCCTGTACGGCACCGAGCTGTGGGACACCATGACCGAGGAGCAGCGCGTCACCCTCACCAAGCACGAGGCGGCCAGCATTGCCGGCACCGGGATCTGGTTCGAACTGATTCTGATGCAGATGCTGGTCCGCGACATCTACTCGCACGACCCGGCCACCCCGCACGTGCAATTCGCGCTCACCGAGATCGCGGACGAATGCCGGCACTCCACGATGTTCGCCAGATCCGCACAGCGGTTCGGGATCCCGTCGTACCGGCCCAAGTGGTGGATCCGGCAGAGCGCGCGGGCGTTCAAGGCCACGGCCACGGGTTCGCTGGCGTACGGCGGAACGCTGTTCGCCGAGGAGATCCTCGACATGATGCAGCGCGACTTCATGAAGGACGAACGGGTGCAGCCGATCACCCGCACCGTCAGCAAGATCCACGTGCTCGAGGAAGCCCGGCACATCAAGTTCGCGCGCGAGGAGACGGTCCGTCGCGTGCGGAATGCGTCGTGGTTCACCAGGGCGCGCGTGCGACTCGTACTCGGGACCACCGCCTACTTCGTCGTCACCAGCCTGGTGAATCCGCAGGTCTACGCGGCCGCGGGTCTCGACGTGGACCAGGCGAAGAGGGCCGCGAAGTCGAACCGGCACTATCACGACATGCTGCGCGAGGGCTGCTCGAAGACCATCGAGTTCCTCGACGAGGTGGGACTCGTCGGCGGACCGTCCCGGCTGCTGCTCCGACGGGCGCACATCGTCTGATGAAGGAATACCGGATCGACGACCTCGCACGCGAGGCGCGGGTGAGCGTGCGCAACGTGCGCGTCTACCAGGACCGCGGACTGCTCCCGCCGCCACGGAAGCAGGGGCGCACCGGGTGGTACAACGAATCGCACCTCGCCCGGCTCCACCTGATCGGGCGCATGCTCGATCGCGGCTACACGTTCGCCACCATCAGTGAACTCCTCACAGCCGCGCACTACGGGCTCCAGGTCAAGGACGTTCTGGAGACCGACGACCCGGGCAGCCGGTGGAAGAAGCGCAGGCGAGCGGCCCGTCTCACGATCGCCGAGCTGAAGCGCATGTTCGGTGCGCAGACCACCGAGGCCAACATCGCCCGGGGCACCGAACTCGGAGTGCTCGTTCCCGCCGGGGACGACTACTCGGTGAACAATCCGCGACTGGTCGAGGCGGCGCAGGTCCTCGTCGACGCCGGCATCCCGCTCGAGGACGTCCTCGAACAGACCGCGGCGGTGCGACAAGACCTCTCGGACGTCGCCGCGCGGTTCGTCGCCGTCGTCGCGGACCGCTATCTCGCCGCCGAGGGTGAGCCGCTCGAACTCGACGAGGCGAAGGTCTCGGACATCGCGCGGCTCGTCGACCAGATGCGTCCCCTCGCGCACGACGCCGTCCAGTCGCTGTTCGAAGAGGCGATGGAGGAGCAGATCTCCAAGGCACTCGAGCGGGCGGCCCGCCAGCTCGGCGAGACACCGGGTCCGGCGACGAGCACGGACACCAACAGAGCAAGTTAGACAGGACAGGGGTAGGAATGACCAGCAGTTCGCGCACCATCGCCTTCCGGGCACTCGCCGGCGCAGCCGGAGTGGGTGCCGTCGTCGCCGCGGCAGCGGCGATCCGCCACAAGCGCGCCACTCGCGGGTTGACGTTGTCGACCGAAGTGGCGCCGAACGAGCTGCTGCGCACCCCGAATCTGCGCCCGGACGTGACGGAGATCCTCACCGACGACGGGGCGACGCTGTACGTCCGCGCCTACGGTCCGGTGGACGGCGATCCCATTGTGCTGAGCCATGGTTGGACCTGTTCCACCGAATACTGGTACCCGCAGGTGAACGCGCTCGCGGACGAGTACCGGGTCATCACCTACGACCAGCGTGGGCACGGCCGCAGCACGGTCGGCTCGCTGGCGCTCGGCCCCGACGTCCTCGCCGACGACCTGTCGGAGGTGCTGAAGGCGACGGTGCGTGACGACAAGAAGGCCGTGCTCGTGGGTCACAGCATGGGTGGCATGAGCATCATGGCGTGGGCAGGCAGGCACCCCGACGAGGTGAAGAAGTACGCGTCGGCAGTTCTGCTCGCCAGCACCGCCTGCGACCGGCTCATCGCCGAGACCACCGTCATCCCGCTACCGAATCGTTTTCCGCGAGTCCCGGTTCCGGTCGGCCGCGCCGTCCTGAGCACACCGGTCCCATTGGTGTCGTCGCCGGTGATGACCCGCGCGCTCCAGTACGTGTCGATGTCGCCGAACGCCTCCCGCGCCGAAGTCCAGTTCTGCGAGAACATCGTCCGGGACTGCAAGCCGCGCATCCGCGGCGGCTGGGGTGCTGCGCTCAGCGGCCTCGACATCCACGAGGCACTCGACAACCTCGACGTCCCGACCACGGTGCTCGTCGGCTCCATGGACCGGCTGACCCCACCTGTCCACGCCCGCAAGCTCGCTCGCGTCCTGGACGAGGCCGGTCACCTCGAGCGGCTGATCGTCCTGCCCGGCGTCGGCCACATGAGCTCCGTCGAGAACATCGACGAGTTCGACAAGGAGATCGTGCGTCTCCGCAATCTCTGATCCGACAGTTGCACGCGAGTTTGTCAGGCTCACACGCAATAGTGTGTGAGCCTGACTAATTCGCCGGAATCTACTGGTTGGCGACCACACCGAAGCGGCGCAGCGACAGTGCCGGGTTCTTGGCACGGACCTCTGCGATCCGCTCGGCGGAGACGGTGCCGATCGCGGTCCCGACCCGTTCGCCGAGGGACGCGATCACCACCCCCATCGGATCCGCGATCATCGACGCACCCGAACCGGCCGGGGCGCTCTGATCGGCCGCGGCGACGTAGATGGTGTTCTCGATGGCCCGGGCGCGGACGAGCGTGGTCCAGTGGTCTTCCTTGAGCGGGCCGGGCACCCACTCGGCGGGCAGAACGAGGACATCCGCGCCTGAGTCGACGATGCGCCGGGTCACCTCCGGGAACCGCAGGTCGTAACACGTCTGCATGCCGAAGGTGACGCCGTCGACGGTGAACGTCTCGGGTTCGCCGATCGAGCCGGCCTGCACGAAGTCCGACTCCTGGTAACCGAATGCGTCGTACAGGTGCAGCTTCCGATACGCGGCGGCGATGCTGCCGTCGGGGGCGACCGCGACGAGGGTGTTGAAGATGCGGCGCTCGCCCGGGATCGCTTCGTTGATCCCGGCGACGAGGGTCAACCCGTGCCGGGCGGCGATCTCGCGCAGTCCGGTGACGAACTCGCCCTCGAGGGATTCCGCAGAGTCCACGAACCGCTCGTCCATCGTCGGGACCGTGAACATCGCGTATTCGGGTGCTGCCAGTACCCGGGCGCCGCCCGCCGCCGCCTCCTCGGCGAACTTCGCGATCCGGCCGAGGTTGTCCTGCTTGTCCGAACCCGGTGCGAACTGTGCGATTGCGATGTCGACCATGTCAGTGCCTTTCCGAAGTGACGGGTGCGGGCATCCGTTCGATCTTGCCGAGCACCACGGTGTAACAGAAGATTCCGCCGATCAGGACCGCTCCGGTCGCGAGGAAGGCCCCCGCGAACGAGCCCGTGGAGTCGACCACCATGCCGGTCACGATGGGCGCCGCGATCCCAAGGAGGTTGGCGACGAAGTTGACGATCCCGCCGAGCGATCCGGTGTACCCCTGCGGGGCGATCAGAGCGACGATGCTGGAACCAGCGGGAACCGAGACGGCCAGTCCGGCTGCGCCGACCGACAGGAAGATCAGCGCGACGGCGATCGATCCCGCATACGCTGCGCCCGTCACCGCGAGGGACGCGAGCAGGCTGACCACCAGCACGGTTCGGCGCACCTTGGTGACGTCGCCGGTCCGAGCCAGCCATCGGTCCATCAGGATGCCCGCGATGAGGAACTGCGCGATGACGGCGACCAGCCACGGAATCATCGTATAGATGCCGCCCTTGAGCAGGTTCACCCCGAACTGCTTCTCCAGATAGGCCGGCAGCCAGGTGAGCAGGACGTAGTAGGCGTAGGTGTACGACGCGTACCCGAGCGCCAGGCCCCACGTCTTGCGTCGGCGCAGGAGGTAACCCAGTCCGTTGAGTGACCCGGCCGTCTCGGCGTCTTCGTCCTCCGCGCCGCCGGCTCGGATGAAGTCGAATTCCGCCTGGCTGAGGCGTCCCTTGGCGAGAGCCTGTTTCGGGGTGAGGTAGAGCAGCCACCACACGGCCAGGTAGCCGACGGACAGGATGCCGGTGAAGATGAACGCCGCGTGCCAGCTGAACGTGGTGACGAGGAAGGCCATGATCGGGATGCCGATCACGTTGGAGATCTTCGCGCACCCGTCGAAGACGGCCGTGGCGGTTCCACGCTCCTGCCGAGGGAACCACTGACCGATCGCCTTCCAGCCCGCGGGCACCGTCGGCGCCTCGCCGACGCCGAGGACCAGACGGGCGACGAGAAGCATGCCGAGACCACCCGCGGCGGCGGACGCGAACGAGGCGACCGCCCACATGAACGCCGCCGCCCGGTTGACCCACCGGACGCCGATCTTGTCGATGAACGATCCGATCGGCATCTGAAGCATGGCGTATGTCCAGAGGAACGCCGAGGACACCATGCCCATCTGCGACGCACTGATCTCGAAGTCGCGCATGATCTCCGGGGCGGCGATCGAGAGGTTGACTCGGTCGATGTAGTTGACGAACATTCCGACGCCGAGAACGCCGGCGATGGTCCACCGGGCACGGCCCACCTTGGGGTGGGCCTCCGCTTCCGCGCTGTCGGGGGATACCGGTCCCGACGTCTGGGTCGTCATCGTGACTCCCTGATCTGCTTGATCTGCTCGAACGGTCCGGCGAATCCTGCGGCGAGTGCGCCGTGCTGCATGATGAGCGCCATCTGGTCGGCCCCGTGCTGCACCGCGAACTCCTTCTCTTCCACGCTCCACGCGGGGAGCACCCAGGGCTTGCCCGCCTCGGCGGCCGCCGAGGCCACCGCGGCGAGGTCGGTGAAGTCACCCTCTTCGCGTGAGTATGCCCCGCGTTCGCGGCGGAGGGAGAGGTCGGACGGTCCGACGAACACGCCGTCGACGGTGTCGAGTGAGAGGATCTCGGCGATGTTCTCGATCGCTCCGGCGTCCTCGACCATCGGGTAGCAGCGGGTGAACGTGTCCTGCTCCGTGACCCACTCGTCGGTGAAACCGCCGTAGTTGGTGGTGCGGCCGCCCGCGAAACTCCGGTCGCCGAGTGGCGGGAACTTCGCGAACGCCGTGATTTCCTTTGCGTGAGCCGCATTTTCGATGTGGGGGATGACGACAGCCGTCGCGCCGAAGTCCAAGGCCTGCTGGATTGGGCCGCGTTCGGGTCCGAGTACTTTCGCCAGGACCTCCATGCCGAGGCTGCGCAGGAACGGGATGAACCGTTCGAGGTCCGCGAGGTCGAAGGATCCGTGCTCGATGTCGAGGACCACGGCGCCGTAGCCGATGCCGCGCGCGATCTCCGCTGCGGCGAAGCTCGGGTCGGACAGCCAGATCGCGTAACGCCGATCGGCGGGGGTGCTGTACATGCTGGTGGTCTCCTTTTTCGTGGGGTCCCTTGCCGGAAACGGGTGGCTCTCGGCAATCACTGCGCTGTGACCGCTCACACATCCACTCCGTATACGTCATGTATACACAGAGAATACTTGGTGTGTCCATAGCTTGTATGATCAATTTGTTACGAGTCCGTCAATCCGATGGGCCGTCTGACGAAGGGATCGAGATGTCGGCATCGACGCTCGCCGGGCCCACCGGTGAATCCGGACCGGCACGAGATCGGGTCTACGTCTGGCTGCGGGACGAGATCATCCGCGGGTCCATCGAAGGCGGCCGATTCCTCGACGAACTCTGGGTGTCAGGGACGATGGGAGTGTCACGCACTCCGGTGCGAGAAGCGTTTCACCGCCTCGCCGCCGAACGGTTCATCACGCTGCTTCCGCGCAAGGGTGCGCAGGTGCGCACGGTCACCGCGCGCGAACTCGAGGAGGTTTACCAGACCCGGCTGCTGATCGAGGGTCACGCGGTGTCCACCCTGTGCGCGCGGGGAGTCGGCGCACCCGCGCACATGGTCGATCTGATCGAGCCCATGGAGGCCGCGGGGCGCGAGCACGACTGGTTCGCGGTGTCCGGCCTCGACCGCGAATTCCACCTGACCATGGTCAGCGCCGCGCAGAACTCGGTGCTGACCGAACTCTACGATTCGCTGCGGTCGCGGCAGCAACGCGTCGCCGTCCGCGCGCTGAACGTCGGACCCCAGCGGCTCGACACCATCAACGCGCAGCACCGGGCGCTCGTCGCCGCACTCGAGGCGGTCGACGCCGACAAGGCGCTGGAGATCCTCACCGCCCACCTGCGGCCCGTCCCGGAAGTGCTGGCGTTGCTACCGTCCCAGTAGCGGGACGACGAAACTAGCTGAACACCACCGTCTTACGGCCGTGGACGAGGACGCGATCCTCGAGATGCCAGCGCAGGCCGCGGGACAGTACGAGCTTCTCGATGTCGCGGCCCTGCCGGACCATGTCCGCGACCTCGTCGGCGTGGTCGACGCGGATCACGTCCTGCTCGATGATGGGGCCCGCGTCGAGCTCGGCCGTCACGTAGTGGCAGGTGGCGCCGATCAGCTTCACACCGCGGGCGAAAGCCTGGTGGTAGGGGCGGGCACCGACGAACGACGGCAGGAAGCTGTGGTGGATGTTGATCGCCCGGCCGGCCCAGTGCTCGCACAGTTCCGAGGGCAGCACCTGCATGAAACGCGCCAGCACCACGGCATCGGGGTCGTGGGCGTCGACCAGTGCACGCACCTGCTCGAACGCGGGCCCGCGTTCGGCGGGATCCTTCGCGAACGGTACGTGATGGAAGTCGATTCCGTGCTGCCGCGTGACGGTCTCGAGATCGCGGTGGTTGCCGATCACCGCGCAGATGTCGGCGGGCAACTCGCCTCCGGCCGCGCGGCCGAGCAGGTCGTGGAGGCAGTGCGCCTCCTTGCTCACCAGCAGCACCACCCGCTTGCGCTCACCCGTGTCGGACACCGTCCACTCGGTCTCGGGGCCGAGTTCGGCGGCGACGGTCGCGAAGCGCTCCCGGAGTTCCTCGATCGACATGTCGACCGAGGAGGCACGCACTGCCTGACGGGTGAAGAACCAGCCGGTGTCGGCGTCGGCGTGGTACGCCGCCTCGACGATCCAGCCGCCGACCTCGGCGAGGAACGTCGAGATCCGGGCGACGATGCCGGTGCGGTCGGGGCAGCCGAGAGAAAGAACGTACCGATGGTCCTCGGTCGAAGCAGCGCTCATGGGCAACAGTCTTTCAGGTCGCGCTCCGGCCGTTCACCACGGCGGTGCCGACGAGAGTCCCGGCGTCGATGTCGTGAATCGCGCGTTCGGTGAGCAGCTGCAGGAGATCGAGACGAATCTCCTCGACGGTCCCGGCGTCGAACGGGGCGAGCGCGCGGCGGAAGGCCCCACCCAGAACGAGGTCCCAGGAGAACTCGGGGGTCGCGGGAATGATGTTGGACAGATCCCGGACCTCGGTCGAGTGCGCTCCGAGCTCGCCGAGCCACTGGTGGAGCCCATCCGGGGTGTCGATGCGCGCGAGAGGATCGAACGGCGACCCGGCCGGTTCGGGCTCGGGTTCCCGGTGCCGGGCGACGGCGTCCTGGAACGCGCCCGCGAAGTCGCGCAACGCGCCCCGCCGCCACACCGTGATCCCGACCTTGCCGCCCTGCCGGACGAGGCCCGCGAGCCGGGTGAACGCGGCATCCATGTGGGGCAGGAAGAACACGCCGTACGAGCAGGCGAGCGCGTCGTAGCCCGCGTCCGGGACGGTGCTCGGCGGCTCCCACGTGGTGGCGTCCGCGCAGACGAACTCGATGTTCTGCAGTCCGCGCTCCGACGCCTTCAGCCGCCCCTGCTCGAGGAGTTCGTCGGCCAGATCGACGCCGTGGACCAGCCCCGACGGACCCACGGCGGTGGCCGCGGGGAGCGCCGAAGACCCTGCGCCGCAGCATACGTCGAGGACGGCGTCGCCGGGACGGAGTCCGAGCTGGAAGACGAGCGACTGCCCGGCCGGCGTCCATATGGCCGTCGTCAGCCGGTCGAACTCCAGCCGTGCCTCGTCGAAGATCGATCCCGGATCACTCATACGGCGATGCTAGGCCGTGCCGCGAGCCCCGGAAGGCATTGTGCGAAGCTCACAGGTATGTCCGACGTTGCACTGACCCGATCCCAGGTGGCCGACCTCGTCGACCACACGCTCCTCAAGCCCGAGGCCACCACCGACGACGTGAAGGCGCTGATCGACGAGGCGCGCTCGCTCGGTGTGCTCGCTGTCTGCGTGTCGCCGTCGATGCTGCCGGTCAAGGCGCCGGGTCTGGTGACCGCCGCGGTGGTCGGGTTCCCCTCGGGTAAGCACCACTCGCTGGTCAAGGGCGCCGAGGCCCGGCTCGCCGTGGACCAGGGCGCGCAGGAGATCGACATGGTGATCGACATCGGTGCCGCCGTGGCCGGCGACTTCAACGCGGTGCTGGCCGACGTCCTCACCGTCCGCGAAGCAGTCGGCGACCGCACGGTCCTCAAGGTGATCCTCGAGACCGCCGCGCTCAGCGACGAGGCGATCGTGGAAGCATGCCGGGCCGCCGAGCGGGCCGGCGCGAACTTCGTGAAGACGTCCACCGGATTCCATCCGGCCGGGGGAGCGACCGTGGAGGCGGTGCGACTGATGGCGCGGACCGTCGGCGGGCGGATCGGCGTGAAGGCGAGCGGCGGGATCCGCACCGCACAGGCCGCGCTCGACATGATCGCGGCCGGTGCGACGCGGCTGGGACTGTCGGGAACCCGTGCCGTCCTGGACGGGCTGCCCGACTGACCCTGCGGTCGATCAGACCAGCAGGCCGCAGCTGCTCTGCTGTTCCTGCTGTTGTTGCTGGGTGCCGGCGGCAGGCATCGTGTAGGCGCCACCTTCGAGGGTGATCTCGATGGCGTCGTCGGTGACCTTCAGTGACGTCGGCTGCATGCCCAGTGGGTAGGTCTGCAGACTCGAGGTCAGGGTCTGGACGACCCCGTCGACGAGATCTGTGGGAAGACCGAAACCGAGGATCTCTGCACCCACCGTCTCCACCTTGACGGTCCCGTTCACGACCTCCGGTTTGACGGTCAGATCCGCCAGCCCGGCCGGGCCGACGGAGAACCTCAGGGTTCCCGCGTTCGAATCGGCGGTGACACCGCTGATGAGCGAACCGAACGCCTGCTGCTGCAGCGTCGCGAGGATTCCCGCGGTGGACCAGGTGATGTCCGCGTCGGAACTGCCGATGGTGCCACTGCTGTCAGCGGTGTTCTCGATCCGGATGTCGTTGACCTGGGCGTGCACCTGCATGCCCTGAGCGGGGCCGAACTTGGTGTCGTCGCTGTCGATGGTGATGTACGGGACGTTCTTGTCGACCGACTGGAGCAGGACCGGCTTCCAGCTCAGTCCCACGTCCACCTGCGAGCCGAGTTGGCTCTCGAACTGGTCTGCCATGCAGGTCTTCACTCTGTTGCGCACGAAGAGTTCGCCGCCGACGAGGACCGCCACGAGCGCGGCGATGACGACAAGAGAGATGACGAGCACACGGTTACTTCGGGGTGCGGAGTTCGTTCGGGCTGCCATTGCATGGATTCTTCCCGACAACTCTGAACAAATTCTGTGAATGCGTCGGCGGCGGGTCGTCGAGATCCGCAGAAATTGTGATACGTGCCACAATCGCCCAGTAATCTAGGGGAATGTCCGGATGGTTGGCTCCACGTCCCGGTGACCCGGAGCGCGAGGGTGTCGGTGAAGAACTGACACGCGTCGCGACGGCTCAGGCGGGTTTTTTCACCACTGCGCAGGTGCTGCGCCTCGGTTTCGCCGCCGACGAGATCGGTGAGCGCGTCGCCGACGGCTCGTGGGTCAAGATCGAGCGAGATCTGTTCCGCTTGAAGGATTGTCCGCACTCCGATCTCGAGGAATTCGCGAAGTGGTGCACCTGGTTCGGTGCCGCCGCCGCGGTCTCGCACCAGAGTGCCGCCGAACTTCACGGCCTCGGGCACCTGTACCCGCGGTTCATTCACCTCTCGACGGTGTTGTCGCCGCCGTCGCCGACGCAGCAGTTGGCGTTGCACCGGCGTTCGCTCCGCCCGGAGGACTGCGAGCAGGTCGGCCCCCTGCGCATCACTACGCCGCTGTGCACGGCACTCGACCTCGCCGCGAGCGGTATCTCGCAGGAACTGCTCGACGAGGTGGTCGCCGACGGCGTCGCGATCGGGCGACTGAATGCGCGCACACTGCACGGCGAGTGCGGATCCCTGCCGGCGCAGGTGGCGCAGCGCGTCGAACACGCACTGGCCACCTGCACCTGACGGATCACCGCTCCGGGATCAGAACGGCCACTAGCCGTTCCGGGTGCCCTCCAGGAGCGGGATCATCGAGAATCCCGCGTCCGACAGTCCGCCGAACGTGTGGCGGTTCGCGGACCCCGTCGGTCCGTGTCCGTGTCGGTAGCCCGCCACGTTCCACGTGTAGACGGGGACGTCGGCCGGGACGTGCCGGGTCGGATCGCCCCACGCCGCCTGCTCGTCGGTGACGATGACGACGCGATCGTGGTCGCGGTAATGCTTCCGCACCGCGGACGCCGTGTCCGTGCCGCCCAGGTCGCCGAAGCTGTCTACCGCCCGCAGCACCGGCTGGTGCTTGAACGGCACGTACCGGCTGTCAGTGCCGAACTCGACCAGGTTGGCCCGTTCGGCGCGCGCCGCCAGTACGGTACCGAACACCGCGGCCGCGTCCGCCCTCGTCAGTTCCGACCGCGCCGAGACGCGGCTGTAGAACATCGATCCGGACCGGTCGACGAGTACCAGGGTGCGGCCGGGAAGCGACGGGACCGCGGACAGCGACGCCCCGAGCGCACGCTCGAGCGCATGTCCCCACCGCAGACTCGGCGCGTGCCGGTACGCCGCGAGGAACCGCATCGGCAGCTGCCGCGACTTCGCGACCTCCCCCGGATCGGCGATCCGGGCCGCCACCTGCTCCGCGACGTGGTCGGGGATCCCGGCCTCGTCGAAGTTCCTCAGGTTGCGAAGAAGCCCCATGTATCCCATGGACGGGATCACCGCCTGCCACGCTGCCGCATCCATCGGTCCCTGCAGCCAGCCGGCGAGCGACTCCCACGTCATCCCGGCCGCCGACAGCCGCTCCGGGTTCCGGAGGACAGCACGCCGATCCTCCGGTGGGAGTGCCGCCAGCGCCGCCCGTTCCGTGAGCATCCGCAGGCCGGTGGGGACGGCGTTCTCGCGTCCCTGCCGCCGATCGATCGCGTGCCGGAACAGCTCGCCCTGCCACGTCGCCGACGGCGACGCATGGGTGAGCTCGAGGACGTCGCCGAAGCGGACGTCCCTGGCATCGGAATCCCACTTCAGCAGTGAGCGTTCCGAGTACAGGCGGACGGCGGCGTCGGCGACACCGCGCTTGACCGGCTTCGGGATCGAACGACCGTGGCGCGCAATCCAGTAGGCGAGGATCTCACCCGGCTCGTCGGCCCGCTCCAGCGCCGAGGAGATGACGGCGCGGTTGCCGCCGTGCAGACCGGCGCCCAGCCGGGCACGGACGAACTCGGCGGCGGCCACCACCGACGCCGAACGCAGATGCGCATCGCGGCGCAGCCACCCGATCAGGCGGGCGGTCCACTCCGGGTCCGACAGGGTGACCTCGTGGATGAGCCCGACGAACCGGTTGTCGCGGTCCGGAGCCGACTCGTAGAACGTGTGCTCACCCACCATGTTGGTGACCGCGAGGAGGAACAACTCGCTCTTCGCGTCGCGGGCGTAGCCGATTCCGCCCTCGGAGGTGTGGCCGGCCGGCGTTTCCGACGTGATGGGGCTCTGTATCTTGGTGCGGCGCAGCGTCTTCAGGTTGAACTTGCTCATGGGTTGTTCCTCCTTTCGGGAGGTGTCGGTGCTCAGGGTGCGCGCCACCCGAGGTCGAGGCGACGACGGGGTGCGGAGTCGAACCGCGTGCTTGCGCACTTCGCCAGAGAAGTATCCGTCGTCTGCGCACCGGGTGGCGCGCACGCATGTCGTGCCGAGTTCGGAGTCGGCGGAGGCACGGACGCGCTCTACCGCTGAGCTACAGGGACCTGCGTCCCTGACCGGATTCGAACCGGCGACCACGCGATCCACAGTCGAAGTAGCCCTCGCCTGCGCACCGGCACAACATGTTTCGTGAAGTGACTCTACGGGGCGCTTCGGGGGATGTCGCGTGAATTAATTCCTGCCGGAACCGGGTGCAACCAGGTCCCACGGAACGGTGAGGATGTTGTCCCGCAGTGGGCGGCATTGAGACTGCACCGGCAGGCCCTGCGCGCGCAGCAGTTCGAGCGCGGCCCGCCACCGCACCCGCGGTCCGAACGAGCCGTGCGGCGCCGCAGTGGCCCACGCGCGATCCGCTGCCGTGAGGAGGGCGTGGACCGGCTCGCCCGGGACGTTGCGATGGATCAGCGCCTTGGGCAGCCGTTCGGCGATGTCCGACGGCTTCTCCACGGCGAACGGGTCCCATGCCAGCGTCAGCGACAGCGGGCGGGTGGCGTCGAGCAGCACCCACGCGCAGCGGCGACCCAGTTCGTCACACGTGCCGTCGATGATCAGCCCGCCCGGTGCGAGCCCGGACTGCATCCGCGTCCAGGCCGGCCCGACCGCGTCCTCGGGGTACTGCCGCAGCACGTTGAACGCGCGGACCAGGGTGGGGCGCAGTCCGGAGAGTTCGAACCCGCCGCGGGCGAAACTCACTCCGTTCCGGCTCTCGACCACCCGTTCGGGGTCGATCTCGAGCCCGACCACCCGGCGGTCGCCGCGCACGGCGGTCAGCCGGTCGGCGAGCTCGAATGTGGTGTGCGGCCGGGCGCCGTACCCGAGGTCGACGACGAGCGGGTCGGCGGAAGCGTGCAGCGTCCGGCGCACCAGCGCGTCGTGGACGAGCCAGCGGTCGCTGCGTCGCAGCCGATTGATGCCTGTCGTGCCCCGGGTGATGACACCGTGAGGCCGCTTCAGCGTCGCTGAAGTCATGGGAAATCCGTGCGGTGGTTGCTAGTGCTGCGACAACCACGTTTCGGTGATCTCGGCCTCGGCGCGGAAGAGATCGATCAGGTTGACGAGCATCAGCTGCTCGAGCTTTCCGCCGATGAACGGCAGATACACCTTGGCCTCGGAGGAGGTGCGGAACGTGCAGCCCGTCTCGGTGGCGAACAGCTTCATGGTGCCCGTGAGGCTGCCCGGGCCCGCGGGGATCGACGCCTCGTACGTGCCCGTGGTCGGCTCACCGAAGGGCGTGTACGACTCCTTGCGCGTGATGACCATGTCCTTCTTCATCACGGTCTGCGCGATCTCGGGAAGTTCCGACCGCGGCAGGATGTGGTGCAGGACGAGGTCGATCCCGTCGTCGGTCACCTCGAAATGCTCGATGTGGTTCTCGGAGTACTTCCGCATCTCCTCGATGCGCGCATCCCAGTAGTCACGGTTGGTGAACGCGTTGTACACCTCTTTGGGGGTGTGCTTGTAACGGGCTGAGTAGTCGATGCGGCGAGCCATGATCGCCAAGGTTACCGGCTGCGACGGAACACAAGGGACACCCGCCCCAGGTCAGGCCCCGAGCCACTGCTGCGTGAACGCCTGCTCCTTCTCGATCAGGCGGAGGACCTCGTCCGCGATCGCGCTCTCGATCTTGCCGCCGATCAGCGGGATCCTGACGTCGGCCTTGCCTTCGACCTGCACGTTCGACAGGGAACCGTTCCCCGTCAGCGTCTGGGTTCCGGAGATCGTCGCGGGCGCACCCACGACGTCGGCCGTGAACGTGCCCTCGGCGCGGTCGCCGTCGAGGGTGCCCCATGTCTCCGTGCGCTTGATCACGAGATCGCCGGAACGGACCTTCGAGACGATGCTGGGCAGGTGCTCGGCGGGAATCGACTGCGACATGGCCACCGAGATGGTGCCCGGGCCGGTGGTGATCTCGTCCAGGGTTGCCCCCGGTCCTCCGACCCGGTCGAGACGGTCGCGCCAGTACTGCTCGGTGATCAGGCCCGCATGGACCTGGGCGACGGGAAACGCATAGGACGACGAATGCTCGATGCGGCGGCTCACGATCCGCAGGCTACCGTTTGCGGTTGTGTGGGATGTGAGCATTGTCAGTCAACTCGTCGATTCGGGTGCCTTCGTATCCGAGAACCTCGAACTGTCGGGGATGACCACGCTGCGGGTGGGCGGGCCGGCGCGGATCGTGGCGGAGTGTCCGACGACGCAGGTCCTCGTCGACGTGGTGCGCCTCCTCGACGCCGCGCACATCCCGACGCTGATCCTCGCCGGCGGCTCGAATCTGGTGGTCGGGGACGACGGATTCGACGGTGTGGTGGTGCGTGTGTGCAACACCACTGTCGGTCTGGAGGAGGGATTCGTCACTGCCGAGGCGGGGGCCGAGTGGGATCAGGTGGTCGCGCAGACCGTCGCCGCCGAGCTGGGCGGGCTCGAATGCCTGTCGGGGATTCCCGGGTCGACCGGGGCAACCCCGGTGCAGAACGTGGGCGCGTACGGCGTCGAGGTGGGGTCGATGCTGAGGCGGGTCCACCTCCTCGATCGCCGCACGGGTGAGGCGCGCTGGGTCGAACCCGAAGCCCTCGGTCTCGGCTATCGCACGAGCGTCCTCAAGCACTCCGATGCCGCCCTGGTGCTGGCCGTGGAACTGACCGTGCATCCCGACGGGCTCGGCGAGCCGCTGCGCTACCGCGAACTGGTCTCGGCGCTGAACGGTGCCGAGGACGACCGGTTGCCCTCGGCACAGGTCCGCGACGCCGTGCTGGACCTGCGGCGGGGCAAGGGCATGGTGCTCGATTTCGAAGATCACGACACCTGGAGCGCGGGCTCCTTCTTCACCAACCCCGTCGTACCCGACGGGGAGTTGGCAAGTGTCCTCGCCGCGATCGAGACGCGCCTCGGCGACGTCGCCGTTCCCCAGTACCCGGCCGACGGTGGAACCAAGTTGTCTGCGGGGTGGCTGATCGAGCGGGCCGGCTTCTCGAAGGGGTATCCCGGCGAGAACGCTCTCGCGCGGCTGTCGACCAAGCACACCCTCGCGTTGACCAATCGAGGTGCCGCGAAGAGCGAGGACCTGCTGGCATTGGCCCGTGACGTCCGAGACGGCGTCCAGTCGGCGTTCGGTGTCCGGCTCGAACCCGAACCCGTGACGGTGGGCTGCGCGATCTGAGACGGGTCCGTAGCGCAGGTAACCTGTTAGCTGTGCATGAACTGGGTTCTCGGACAAGTCGGTCGCGCGTCGCGTTGATCGCGACGGCGCTGATCGCGTTTCTCGTTTTGCTGACCGGATGCACGGTCGGCTCCGAGTCGGGAACCGCCACTGCGCCGTCCGAACCGGCGGTCGAGGTGACCCAGAATCCGGCGTCGGGCACCGAGGACGTCAATCCGGTGGCGCCGATCTCCGCGACCGCGACCCAGGGCACATTCACCGACGTCTCGCTCGTCAACGCCGACGGCCGCGCCGTGCAGGGTGTGCTGTCACCCGACCGGACCACGTTCACCGTCGGGGAGGCGCTGGGCTACGGCGACACGTACACGTGGAAGGGCACGGCGCTCGGCACGGACGGCAAGTCCGTCGCCGTCGACGGCAGTTTCACCACGGTCGAGCCCGAAGAGACGATCGGCGCCACTCTCAACATCGCCGACGGTCAGGAAGTCGGGATCGCCGCCCCGATCATCGTCCAGTTCCACGAATCCGTCGAGGACAAGGCGGCGGTCGAGAAGGCGATGACCGTCACGACCAACCCGCCCACCCCCGGCGCGTGGGCGTGGCTGCCCGACGACAACGGGTCGCGTGCGCACTGGCGGCCGCAGAACTACTGGGCGCCCGGCACCGCCGTCAGCCTGGACGCCCGGCTGTACGGACTGGACTTCGGCGTCGGAGCGTACGGCGCTGAGGATCTGTCGCTGGACTTCACCGTCGGGCGCAGCCAGATCGTGATCGCGAACGCGCCGAGCCACCGCATGCAGGTGGTGCGCGGCGGCGAGACCATCCTGGACATCCCCGTCAGCTACGGCGAAGGCAACGAGGCCCGCAACGTCACCCGCAGCGGAATCCACATGGTGACCGAGAAGCACGAGGACTTTCTCATGTCCAACCCGCCGTTCTACGAGAACGTGCGCGAGCGCTGGGCGGTCCGCATCTCCAACAACGGCGAGTTCATCCACGCGAACCCCGAGACCATCGGTGTCCAGGGTTCGTCGAACGTCACCAACGGCTGTATCAACCTGTCCCTCGCGGACGCCCAGCAGTACTTCGGCACCGCGATGTACGGCGATCCAGTCGAGGTGACCGGAACGTCCATCGACCTCTCGGCCGCCGACGGCGACATCTACGACTGGGCCGTCGGCTGGCCCGAATGGCAGTCCATGTCGGCACTCGCATAGGCGAGCGAACTTTCTCCACACCCAGTGGAACCGAACCGGGGCCGCCTGCGTCTACCTGAATGAGGACGCGTCAACGGCGCCGTGTTCTCGGGTAACACAACTGTGGGGAGTCGTCCGCTGTCGAGGGGTCGACGGACGACCCCGACAGTCCGTTTCGGTCGAAAGTCGTTGATCGGCAGGGGGCTGTGGGATGGGATGGATGTTGCTGGGGGTCGTGACGATCGTGGCGGGACTGTGGACCGTGGTCCTGGTGCTCGAACACCAGGACAGGCGGACCGCCGCGAGGTCGCTTACGTCGTGCGGTGAAAACGCCCGGACGAAGCCTGATCTCGTGGCTTGACGACGATCTGGTCGATGTTCACGTGGGAGGGCCTCGAGGCGACGAACCCGATGACGTCCGCGACATCCGCGGCGACGAGCGGGGTGATGCCCTCGTAGACCTTGTCGGCGCGCTGCTGGTCGCCTTCGAATCGCACCAGCGAGAACTCGGTTTCCACTGCGCCCGGGGCGATCTCGGTGAGACGGACCGGCTTTCCGAGCAGTTCTCCGCGCAGCGTGCGGTGCAGGACGGCCTGCGCGTGCTTGGCGGTCGTGTATCCGGCACCGTTGTCGTACGCCTCGAGGGCGGCCACGGACGTGATGGTGACGACCAGACCGTCACCCGACTCGATCAACTTCGGCAGCAACGCCTTGGTGATCCGAAGGGTGCCCAGGACATTGGTCTCCCACATCCACCGCCAGTCGTCGAGATCGGCCTCGGCGACGGTGGCCAGTCCCTTGGCGCCGCCCGCATTGTTCACGAGCACGTCGACCCTCGGCAGTACCGCGCTGAACGCGTCCACGGAATCCTGGTCCGTAACGTCGAGTTCGAGCGCGGTACCGCCGATGTCTTCGGCGATCTTCTCCAGACGATCCAGTCGCCGGGCCCCGATGACCACATGAAATCCCTGCTCGGCCAGGGTGCGGGCGGTGGCTTCTCCGATTCCGGAGCTTGCCCCGGTGACGACGGCGATGCGGGTGTCAGGTGAAAAGGTCATGCCGACATGTTAGGGCTCGTCGATGACGGAGTAGCCACTCGCGTCGCCGGCGACGCTGCGGCTGCGCTCGCCCCGGATGTTGACGGGGACGTCGCCGGCCAGGGTGATGCGGTTGAGGCGCCGGTAATGATCGTCGTAGTCGGCGACGGCGTAGTGCTGAGTGGCACGGTTGTCCCAGATCGCGACGTCGCCCGACTGCCAGTTCCACCGGGTCGTGAACTCGAGCGAGATCGCGTGATCCTGCAGGACCCGGAAGAGTGCCTGCGACTGGGTGCTGCTCAGACCGACCAGGCTCTTGATGAAGTGACCGAGCAGCAGTGTGCGCTCGCCGGTCTCGGGGTGCACCCGCACCACCGGGTGCTCCGTCTCGAAGTAGGTGGACTGGAACTCGGCGCGGTACTCCGTCGCCTTCTCGTCCTGCGCGCGTTCCGCGCTGGTCGCCGCGTAGTCGTAGACGTTGGTGTGCGTCGCCCACAGGTTGTCGGCGAGGACCTTCAGCGGCTCGGGCAGCGCGTTGTAGGCGGCGACACCCGATGCCCAGGTGGTGGATCCGCCATAAGTCGGGAGTTGCACGGCGCGCAGGATCGACGCCTTCGGGATGCGATCGACGAACGTGACATCGGTGTGCCAGCTGTTGGCCTTGCCGTAGTCGGAGTCGATGGGCAGCACCTTGGTGCCGCGCGACGTGACGGTCGGATGCGCCGTGGTGGGGGAGCCGAGAAGTTCCGCGAACTCGTACTGCGAGTCGTCGGTCAGATGTTCCTGGCCACGGAAGAAGATCACCTTGTGCTCGAGCAGGGCCTGGCGGATGAGCGACACGGTGGCGGGGTCGAGGTTGCCGCCGAGCCGGACGCCGTCGATCCGGGCGCCGATGTGGGCACCGAGCTTGACTACGCTCGGGGCGTTCTGGGAACCCTCGGCGTCTGTCACGTGCTCGGGCGCGAAATCGATGGACATGGTGAGCCTTTCGGATACCGGAGACGGTGTGGAGTCCCGTAACCGAACCATCGGGCGGTGTGTCGCCGGAAGGATTTGCGTCACCCTGATCGCAAGGGGCGGGCGTGGCCCGACGAACCCAGTTCGCGTACAGCGCGGCGGCCGCTGTCGGGGCGAGCCCGCCGCCGAGAACTGCCGATGTCGATCAGCGGGAACAGTGCGGCCGCCCAGACGGTCAGCCCCACCGAGTCCATGACGAGGAGACGCCGCCGGCGGTGCCTCGCAGGGGCGGGAACTGCGGAACCGGCGCGGGGTGGAGGTACACGCCGACGCGCCCTCCGATTGGTGAAACCGACCGAAGCTGCTAGTTTCGTGTCATGTCTTCAGGCCAGTCGACCGCTCCGCGGGTCACCTATGTGACTTCCGCGCTGGGCTCGCGGCTGCCCTTGGCGCGGGAACTGTGTTGTCGCTGTCTCAGCATCTGCAGCTAATTCGCGCAGCCTTCTCCTGATCGATCGTCCTCGGTCGTCCCACTCTCGGTCTGGGACGGATGCAACGTTCGGACGAAGGTGCGCACCGCCTCCGCTTGCAAGGACTGCCACGTGTCTACCCCCACTCTTTCCAGCCCCACCCGGACCGGTTCCGTATCTCGATTCCAGCGGCCCGTGTCCCGTCCCCGTCTCCATATCGTTCCCCCCGAGCTGCGGATCAGCGACGGCCCGGCCGCCGGTGTTCTGCGGGTCGCCCGGTCTCGCGGGCCGCTGTCCAGGGACGTCGCCGCGAAAGCGACCGGCCTGAGCATCGCCACCGTCAACCGACAGGTGTCGGCGCTCCTCGACCTCGGGCTGTTGCGCGAACGCGGCGACCTCACGCCGTCCGGCGCCATCGGTCGTCCGCGGGTTCCGTTCGAGGTCAACCACGAGCCCTACCTGACGGTGGGCATCCACATCGGCGCGGTCGTGACCAGCATCATCGCCAGTGACCTGCGCGGGAAGGTTCTCGGCGCGGTCGAGGTGCCCACCCCGCAGGGAGCGTCCGCCGACGCACTCGCCGGCATCGCACGCAGCGCGCGGGCCTTCGCCTCCCGCTGGCACCGGCGTCGCCCGCTGTGGGCGGGTGTCGCGCTCGGCGGTCGGGTCGATGCGCAGACCGGTGTCGTCGACCATCCCCGGCTGGGATGGAAGTCCGCTCAGGTCGGCGCCATCATCGCGACCGGACTCGGGTTGCCCGTCTCCGTTGCGGCGCACGTCGAGGCGATGGCCGCGTCCGAACTACTGTTGAGCCCCGACAGCGAAGACGGTGTCGCGCAAGGCGAAACGGGCCTGTACTTCTACGCCCGCGAGACGGCCGGCATCGCCATCACGATCGACGGGCGCGTCCACACGCCGTCGAGCGGTCCCGGTTCCATCGCCCACTTGCCGACCGGCTCGTCGGCGCAGTGCTCGTGCGGTTCACGCGGGTGCCTCGAGGCGACGATCAGCGATCGCGCGGTCATCTCCGCCGCCCTCGATGCGGGCATCCTCGCGGAGTCGAACCAGCGGCCGACGATGAGTGCGCTCTACAAGGCGGCGTCCTCGGGTTCCATTCCCGCACACGAACTTCTGGTGGAACGCGCTCAGGTGCTCGGGAAGACGGTCGCCATGCTGCGTGACCTGTTCAACCCGGACCGGGTGATCCTCGGAGGCCAGGCGTTCACCGAGTACCCGGCCGGCATCCCGCACGTCGCGGAGGCCTTCGCGCAGGCATCGTCGCTGGAGCGCAGGGACATTCGCATCTCCGGATTCGGCAACCGGGTGCAGGAGTACGCCTCGACGGTGGTGTCGCTGAGCACCATCTACTCCGACCCGGTGGGAGCGATGCGCCGGACGTCGGTCTAGCGTCACAGCAATTCGGCAGCCGCACAGGCACTAGTCTGTGCGGCTGCCGAATTCGTGTGCGTCCGTCCGGGCGCCGGCACCCCGGTGGATCTCAGAGTTTGCGCAGCCCGTCGAGGACGCGCTCCATCAGTTTCCGGTCCGGGCCGCTGGACCCGGCCGTCTCGTTCACGGTGACCGCCCCGGCCGCCGCGAGGTCGCCGACGAGTACGCGCGCGACGCCGAGCGGGATCGACGCGAGCGACGCGATCTCGGCCACCGACCGCGGTTCGGAGCACAGCGCGAAGACGCGACGCAGTTCGTCCGGCGCCCGCATCCCGTCCACCACGGTGTCCCCGTCCGCACAGGCGACGATGACCGCCTCCAGTGGCAGATCGACCCCGGACTCGGTCCTCCCGCCCGTCAGAATGAACGGCCGGACGATGGAAACGGTATCCTCCGTCGCCAGCCACTCGGTCGACTCGGCAGCAGCACTGTCGACGGCGTCCGGAGCCTGATCGGCGGGTTCGGAAACGGGTTTCACCTGCTCGGGAGCGGCTTCGGCCGGGCCGGGCTCCACCCACTCGGCGGACTGCGGCGGGCTCGGGTCCTGCTCTTTCCTGGCGCTGCGGCGTCGGCCGGCTGATCCGAAGCGCGCCCCTGTCGCGCCGATCGACGGCCAGTTCTCATCGCTCACAGTCATCGGTTGGGACCCTTCTCGCAGTACCCCACCCACTCCATCGTCCCAAACCCGCGCTTCGTGCGAATGCACCGGTCCCTGTGATTCCGGCTACAGGGTGCGCGCGAGCGTTAGATTTGCTGCGTGACGCACTGGCGGCAGAACTCGGATCCGTTCCTCGCTCCCGATCTCGGCCGGTCCGCGCTGCTCGTCGTCGACACACAGGTGGACTTCGTGGACGGCGGGACGGCACCAATTCCCGGCACCTCGGCGGTGCTGCCGGCGATCGCGCGTCTCGTGGACGCCTACCGGGAGGCCTCGGCCCCGATCGTGCACGTCGTCCGGTTGTACGAGGGCGACGACGTGGACCTGTGCCGGCGCCGCGTGATCGCGGCCGGACTCGGCATCGCCAGACCGGGCACCGCCGGCTCCCAGGTGGCGCCGGAGTTGGGGGTGCCACCGCTCGACCCCGAGTCGCTCCTCGGCGGCGGCCTCCAGGTCGTCTCGCCCACCGAGCACGTCCTGTTCAAACCCCGGTGGAGTTCGTTCTACCGCACCGAACTCGACGACCGCCTGCGACAGTGGCGGGTCGACACCGTGGTGATCGCGGGATGCAACTATCCCAACTGCCCGCGCGCCACGATCTTCGACGCCAGCGAACGCGACTACAAGGTGCTCGTCGCCGCCGATGCGATCTCGGGCGTCGACGCCCGCCACCTGGAGGAGGCGGGGCGGATAGGGGTTCTCCACGCGGAGACCGACGAGATCGTCGAGGCATTGCAGCCACCCGAGATCGAGGTGATCAGCTGAGCGGCGGCGCCGATGTCGCGTCCGGCGGCGCACCCCTCCTGCGCAACTCCGCGCGCGCCCGCTCGATTCCGCCGTGTTCCAACGCCGCGAGTGGTGATTCGTCGGCCCAGACGAGCTCACCGCGACGTCGGACCGTCACACTCATCGAGCCCGCGAGGTGCTCGAGGGCGCCGGGGATGTTGCGACGCTCGGCGGGGAGCGGAACCGGCAGCACGTGCGCCGAGCCCAGCGGGGAACCGCCCTCGATCTCGACGCTCCACGTGCGACCGCGGCCCCGCAGCGACCACCGCTCGTCCGTGACATGTGCCCGGACGGGGGAGGTGACCGGGTTGCCGAGGCGAACCACCGTGCCGTCGGGCAGCGCGACGACGACGGCCGTGACCTCGGTGCGCAGCCCGCCCGCGGTGATCTCGCCGCCCGCGAACGCGACACACGCCTGCCGATCGGCGAAACCCTGAGCCTGGCCCCACCACCAGGAGTCGGGGAATCCGCCCTTTCCCCAATTCTTTTCGCCGTAGACCTGGGCGCCGTCGAGGTCGATCTCGGTGCCGCCCAGCACGGCCGTTCCCTCGGCCCGTCCGCCGAGTAGCCACGGGTGCCAGTACTGGTTCAGCGCGGGCACGGTCTGGAACACACTCGACCCGCCGAGCCTGCGCCGCGGCCACGGGACCTGCGCGCCGATCCGGACGTCGAGGCGGGCGTCCGGCCCGAGATCCACTTGCACGCGGTCGACGGACCCGCGGAACGCATCGCCGGCGAAGGCGCCCAGTCCGGCCGGGTTGGCGTAGCCCTCCGGGTGCGCGGCGGTCCGCAGAAACCGGGTGGGGTGACCGGCGAGCCCGAGCGTCGCCCAGTGCCCGTCCGCGGCCCGGTTGATTCCCGCCAGCGCGATGACGACCTGTCCCGTCGCGGGCTGCGTGAACCGCCAGAAGTAGCCTTCCATCGCGACGTCGTGCGCGGCGAGGACGTTGCCGAACGGCAGATCCGCTCCCGTGGAGCGGTACGCCCGCAGCAATCGCGACATCGGTCAGCTTCCCGGCTGGGGGTGCAGCACCGCCTGCGACTGCGTCACCTGCGCAACAAGTCGGTCCTCGTCGTCCCGCAGTTCGGTGACGACGGCGACCGTGGTTCGTCCGGCGTGCAGCGGACGCGCGGTCGCGGTGACGGTGCCCTTGCGGACGCCGCGGGTGAACACCGTGCTCGAACTCGTGGTCGACGTGGACGCTCCCGCCGGGAGATTGAGAAACGCGCAGACGGCTCCGACACTGTCGGCCAGCGTCATCAACGCCCCGCCGTGCATGCCGCTTCCCGCGGTGGTGCGGTGCTGTTCCCACTCGAGGTGCCCGACGACCTCCTCGGGTGCGGCCTTGGTGAGGCGAACCCCGGTGTGCACGGCGAACGGCATGGTCGCGACGAGATCAGCGGGATCCATACCCGTGGATGCTAGGCGCGGAACCGAACCCGCGCAGGCGGTTCGCGGGGCTGGGTCCCAGACTCCGGTCTCGCCGGGCCGGTCGATCAGAGGGGCAGCGAAGACTCCGCGAGCCCGGCCGGTGCCCCGCGACGGCGGAACCATTCCTGACCGAACGCCGCCCGCAGCTGCTCCTCGGGCATCTGCAGGAACGGGCCGAAATCCCCGATCTGGGTGGCGTGCGCGTGCATCGCGGCGCGCTTGGCGTCCATGGCCGAGGTGACGTCCACGACCGTGGTGATCTCGGAGTCCGGCAGGCCGAACGTGTCGAGGTCCGGTGGCTGGGAGTTCTCGGACCACTCCGGATTCGCGGCCATGAGTCGCCGGATGTGGTCGCGACTGACGGCGGCCTCGTAGACGTGTGGCACACCGGCCAGTTCGGCGGCCCGGATGCCCACGTGATGGACCTGGACGTGATCGGGATGGCCGTAGCCACCGTTGGGGTCGTAGATGGTGACCACGTCGGCGGATTCCTCGACGAGGATCGCGGCCAGCCGGGCGGCGGCCTCCTCGACGTCGACGTTGCAGAACGCGGCGGGATTCTCGTTCTCCGGCGTTCCCGCCATCCCGGAATCCGCGTAGTGCAGCAACACCACACGCTGGGCGCCCAGCAGCGACGTCGACTCCTCCAGCTCGCGGCGCCGACGCTCGGCGAGTGATTCACCCTCGGTCAGGATCCCTTCGGGGGCCTCGCCGAGCGCCCCGTCCGTCGCGGTGACCACGACGACGCGATGACCGGCGTCGGCGGCCTGACGCATCACGCCACCCGTGGTGAACACTTCGTCGTCGGGATGGGCGTGGAAACACACCAGGACACTCATGGGCGCAATACTTGCACGTGCTGGAAGTCGCGGCCACGATCTGTGAGGCTCGACGCGTGCTCGGTACCTATCGTCAGATCTTCGCCGCCCCCGGCTCCGCAGCGTTCTCCGCCGCAGGATTCGTTGCGCGCGTACCGATCGCCATGGTCGGCATCGGCATCGTCACGATGTTGTCCGAACTGCGCGGCGACTACGCACTCGCCGGTGCCCTCGCCGCGGTGTTCGCGCTGACCTACGCGTTCATCACCCCGGTCGTGTCCCGGGCGGTGGACCGGTACGGGCAGTCCCGCGTCCTTCCCGTCGCGTCGGGGATCAGCGCGACGTCCATCGCCGCGATGCTGCTGTGCGTCAGGTTCGGGACGCCCGACTGGGTGCTGTTCGTGTGGGCCGTCCCCGCCGGCTGCATGCCCACGATCGGTGCGATGGTGCGCGCCCGCTGGACCGAGCTGTACCGCGGCACGCCACTGCTGCGGACGGCGTTCGCGTTCGAGGCGGTGGTCGACGAACTGTGCTTCATCGCGGGACCGGTGGTCTCCGTCGGGTTGTCCGTCACGGTGTTCCCCGAGGCGGGACCGCTCGCGGGCCTCGTCCTGCTGGTGGTCGGCACCCTCGCGCTCGTCGCTCAGCGCGGCACCGAACCACCCGTGCATCCGGCATCGCACGACGGCCGCCCGTCCGTCGTCCGGACGCCCGCCGTGTGGATCCTCGTGGCGGTCATGGTGTCGATGGGCACGATCTTCGGCGTCATCGACGTCGGTGCCATCGCCTTCACCCGAAGCCACGACGCACCCGCCTCCGCCACCGTGGTGCTGGCCATGTTCGCGGCGGGTTCCGCTGTGGCGGGCATCGTGTTCGGCGCGATCCGGGTGTCGGCGTCGCTCCGGAAACAGTTGATGGTCGCGGTCCTCGCGGTGGCGGTCCTGACGGTTCCGCTGCTTCTCGCCGACAGCATCCCGGCGCTCGCCGTCGCCTACGCGGTGGCGGGGATGACGGTGGCGCCGATCATGATCGTCACGACCGGTCTCGTCGAGCAGATCGTGCCCGCGGCCGCGCTGACCGAGGGCATCACCTGGATCGTCACCGGACTGGGTGTCGGCGTCGCAGTGGGATCGGCGCTCGCGGGCCGGATGATCGACGAATTCGGCACGACGGCGGGTTACGCGGTGGCGGCGGTCGCCGCGCTGCTGGCCTCTATGGTGACCCCATGGCTATTCGTGAAACAGTCGGCGTCGACGGAACGCCCCTCGTCTACTCGGTGACCGGTGCGCCCGACGCTCGGGCCCTGGTACTCCTGCACGGTTGGGCGCAGTCCTCGAAGTGCTGGGGCCCCGGGGTACTCGACGAACTCGCGGCCCGCTACCGCGTCATCGCCGTCGACCTGCGCGGACACGGCTACTCGGGTGCGCCCGACACCGGCTACGACGACTCCGCGATCTGGGCCGGCGACGTCGACGCGGTGCTCACCGCCGAAGGCGTCACCTCCGGCGCCGTGCTCCTCGGCTGGTCCTACGGCGGCCTCGTGATCTGCGACTACCTGGCGTCCCACGGAACGTCCGCCGTCGACGGCGTGGTCCTCGTCGGAGCCATCACCAGCATCGGTCGCGGGGAGGCCGGCGGCAAGGTCGGTGCGGCGATGCGCGCGGCGATCCCCGACGCGATGTCCGAGGAGCCGCGCGACGCGATCCGCGCGCTGGGCGCGTTCGGCAACGCACTCACCGGACCGCCGGAAGGCAAGGGCGCGCAGTCGCAGGCGCTGTTCGGGGCCAGTCTCGCCACCCCGCCCCGGGTGCGGGCCGCCCTGTTCAACCGGTCCGCGAGCCACGACGACCTGCTCCGGTCGCTCGATGTGCCGGTGCTCGTCCTGCACGGCACCGAGGACTCCGTCGTCGATGTCTCGGCTGGTAGGCACGCTGCAGAACTGATCCCGCAGGCGCGGGCGTCGTTCTGGGAGGGCTGCGACCACGGACTGTTCGTGGAGGATCCCGACAGGTTCGTGACGGAGGTCGGCGAGTTCGTCGACAACCTCGGTTAAAGGGGCCGATCGGTGAGGGAGCACTATGGAGTGGTGACGCCCATGCACAATTCGCGCCCCCGCAGGGTGGCCGTCCTCTCGGTCCACACCTCACCACTGGCGCAGCCCGGTACCGGCGATGCGGGCGGCATGAACGTCTACGTGCTGCAGTCCGCCATCCAGATGGCGCGTCGTGGCGTCGAGGTGGAGATCTTCACCCGGGCCACGTCGTCCGCCGACGCACCGGTCCAGGAAGCGGCGCCCGGGGTCCTCGTCCGCAACGTGGTGGCCGGCCCGTTCGAGGGGCTGGACAAGCAGGATCTGCCGACGCAGCTCTGCGCGTTCGTCGCCGGGGTGCTCCGCGAGGAGGCCCGCCACGAACCGGGCTACTACAACCTGGTGCACTCGCACTACTGGTTGTCCGGGCAGGTCGGCTGGCTCGCCCGCGACCGGTGGGGTGTGCCGCTCGTGCACACCGCGCACACGCTCGCCGCGGTCAAGAATCTGTCGCTCGCCGAAGGTGACACTCCCGAACCGGCCGCCCGCCAGATCGGCGAGCAGCAGGTGGTGGCCGAGTCCGACCGGCTCGTGGCCAACACCACCGAGGAATCCGATCAGCTGGTCCGGCACTACGGCGCCGACCCGAACCGCATCGACGTGGTGGCGCCCGGCGCAGACCTGACGCGGTACCGCCCGGGTGACCGGGCCGCCGCCCGGGCGAAGCTCGGAGTCGACCCCCGCGAGACCGTCGTGACGTTCGTCGGACGCATCCAGCCGCTCAAGGCGCCCGATGTCCTGCTGCGCGCCGCCGCGGAACTGATCGCCCGAGACCCGGAGTCGACACTGCGGGTGCTCGTGGTCGGCGGCCCGTCCGGTTCCGGGCTGGCCCGGCCGGACGCACTGATCGAACTGGCGTCCTCCCTCGGCATCGCCGCGCGGGTGACGTTCCTTCCGCCGCAGGCGCCCGAGCGGCTCGCCGACGTGTACCGGGCCTCGGATCTCGTTGCGGTGCCTAGCTATTCGGAGTCGTTCGGCCTGGTCGCCATCGAGGCGCAAGCCTGCGGCACGCCGGTGATAGCCGCGAACGTGGGCGGTCTCGGCGTCGCCGTCCGGAACGGCGAGACCGGGCTACTGGTGGACGGGCACCGCACCGAGGACTGGGCGACGGCGTTGCAGTCGCTGGTCTCCGAGCCCGGCAGGCTCGCCGCGCTGGCCGCCGAGGCTCCGCGTCACGCGGAGAATTTCTCCTGGGAACACACCGCCGACGGCCTCCTCGAGAGTTATCGGATGGCGACCGTCAACTACAACTACGGACACGGCCCCAGCGAATTCTCCCCGCGTCGCGGACGCGGATTGTGGAAGCTGCGCAGGGCCGGGGGAGTGCGCGCATGAGTTGCCCTGTGTCAAGCCGCCGGTTGTTGGTGGGCGATCAGTCGTTGGAGGGCGCCGTGTTTGTCCGGGTCGTAGGCGAGGTTGTCCTG